>JBEKLY010000102.1:0-23385 GCA_050010015.1 Terriglobia bacterium | reverse complement strand
TCCAGGCGCTGAGCGTTCTGATCGAGAGGATCGGGGAAAAGAACACGACGATCAGCCAACTGCGTGCGCTGTTGTCGAAGCCCAGCACGGAGAAGACCAGTAAGGTATTGGAGCAAGCTGGGATCCAGGCCCCTCCGAGAAATAGTCCCCCTGCGAAGTCGAACGAAAATAAGCAACCCGAGCCGGGGCACGGGCGAAACGGCGCCCAGGCCTATCGGGGCGCCGAGCGAATCAAAATCCCGCACGGTTCTTTGAAGTCCGGAGATCACTGTCCGGAATGTTGGAAGGGAAAGGTGTACCTGCAGAAAGACCCTGGGCTGCGCATCCGGGTGGTGGGGCAGGCGCCGTCGGTTTTGTGTTGCTGACGGAGGCGTTGGATCTGACGACGCCGGCTGGCCGGGCGATGGCAGGCTTGCTGGCGGTCTTCGCCGAGTTCGAGCGGGAGATTCTGCGCGAAAGGGTTCGCGCCGGACTTGAGCAGGCACGACGGAACGGCCAGCGCCTGGGCCGGCCGATTACCGCAGCTCTTCAGGCCGACCAAGTCCGGAAGCTGCATCGCGCAGGTATCAGCAAAGCTGAGATCGCCCGCCGATTGCAGATCGGCCGCACCTCCGTGCGCCGCATTCTGAACCAAACGACCGCACCCTAAACGGCATCGTTGCTAGTCTACCCCACCGGCGGTACTCTTACGCAATGCGACCCCTTCGGTATTACATCAACGTCACATTGGACGGGTGCTGCGATCATCGTGCAATGTTCGCGGACGAAGACTTGCATCGTCACGCGGTCGACAACCTCGACCAGGCCGATGCCCTCCTCTTTGGCCGGGTGACTTACGAAATGATGGAGGCAGCGTGGCGGCCGCCGACGCGGACGGAAGCGAGGCCTGATTGGATGGAACCCTTCGCCCGGACGATCGACGCGGCAAAGAAGTACGTCGTGTCGAGCACCCTAGACCGGGTCGATTGGAACGCGGAGCTCGTGCGCGGGGATCTGGGGAAGGCCGTTCAGCGGCTCAAGCGGGAGTCGGGTAAGGGACTGTTAGTGGGAGGCGTGAAGCTCCCCCTGGCGTTGGCGGAGCTGGGATTGATCGATGAGTACGAGTTCGTAGTGCAGCCCAGGCTAACGGGCCATGGGCTGACGCTGTTCGCGGGGCTATCGAAGCGTGTCGACTTGCAGCTCGTGGGCCGGCTGGAGTTTGGCTCGGGGGCGGTGGCGATGCGGTATGAGCCGAGAAGGTAGCCATCGGGCTTGTTAGCCCGAGTTGGCCGCATCTGAACACCCCTCACCGTCCACACGCCCCGCGATTCACGCATGCCTGCCGGAAGCTCACGCAATTCTCAGGGACCTTCGTACCATTGAATTCTCATACCTTTAGAGACAAGATCCGGCTGAGTGGACGGCTCGTTGAGCGAAGCACTTGAGGACGTAGGTCGCACGGTTCTCCCCTGGCCAAACCCAAGTACCGTTGGAGTGAATCCAGGCAAAACATCCGTGCGAGGGAATGGTGTTAGAAGGAGAGCCGATAGGAGTCGCAAACGTCCAATCCGGAAATACTTGAGCGGCGATCACTAGTCCTCGTGGCTGATGATGCCGTGGTATCACGTACTCTTACTCGGGAATCCCTTGCGCAGGCTGGCTTCGAAGTCTTGGAAGCCGAAGACGGGTCGAAAGCGCTCCAAAGCTTCAAAGAGACATCGCCCGAACTTGTTGTCCTGGACGCGGAAATGCCCAACGTGGACGGCGTTGAGGCCTGCGCCGCCCCACGTCATCTACCTCACATGCCCAAAGATTCGGCTCCCGGCGATCCCGGCCCACCATTTCAAGAACGCGACACACTGTGTCGCAGATCTGAAAGAGTGCTCGAGGAATCGGGTTTTGAATTCACTTGTCAGTGAGTAAGGTCGAAGAATATGCCAATGTCCGGAGGTAGATAGCATGGATCGCGCTTGCGCAACTGTGGATTTAGAGAGTAACGCCGAGAACCAAGACACCAGCCCCGCTTTGTCTCGGTGCCGGAAACCGATGGTGCCTGCGATGCCGTCGCCACAGTCGGTAATGAAGACGAACATCCCTCCCAATTTGCTCGAAGAACTTGCTCTGAAGGTTCTTTGCTTGAAAGGTGAACAAACACTCGTTGACTTGAGCAAGCACCTCCGGCTGAGCTTTGCGGTTGTCGACGAAATCTTTCAACGGTTGCGCAAGGAGCGTCTTTGCGAAGTTAAGGGAATGACAGGGCTGGTACATCGAGTCGCGCTCTCCTCGGAAGGAAGAACCAGGGCCTTGGAATTCATGTCGCTGAACCAGTATGTGGGTCCGGCTCCAGTGTCCCTTGGCGACTATACGGCTTGCGTACGAGCACAGAGCGTGATGCTTTCTGAGGTGCACTTCCAGGACGTCACCCAAGCCTTAGAGGACTTGGTATTATCCAGTCGCATCCAAGCCCGGCTGGGTGTGGCAGTCGCGTCTGGTGCATCGCTGTTTCTTTATGGACCGCCGGGATGCGGCAAGAGCATTATCGCCGAGAAGCTTTTCAGTATCTATGGTGACTCCGTCTGGATCCCGCACGCCGTTGAGGTCTCCGGCCAGATTATCAGTGTCTACGATGGCGCTCTCCACAGAGGCATCGACGAGCCTGTACCTGGCGATACCGACGGTCGCTGGGTGCTGTGCCGCAGGCCATCGATAATGTTAGGAGGCGAACTGACTGTTGAAATGCTGGATTTGCATTTGGACCCGGCCAGCAGGTCTTACTGTGCCCCCGTCCAGATGAAGGCGAACAACGGTGTACTCATCGTGGACGACTTTGGCCGGCAGTTGGTGCCGCCCAAGCTGTTGCTGAATCGATGGATCGTTCCGCTCGACCGCCAAATCGACTTTCTCACTCTGGCCGGGGGAGGAAAATTCGAAGTTCCCTTCGATTCGCTGGTTGTGTTTGCAACGAATCTGGACCTAGCCGACCTGGGTGATGAGGCGTTCTTTCGCCGGCTCCAGACCAAGATCAAAGTGGACTATGCAACGCCCGAGCAGTTCCATGAAATCTGCCATCGAGTCTGCCGCGAATCCGACCTCGAGTACGATGCTACGGTAGTCGAGCTTTTGATCGACAGCGTCACCACACGATTTAATCGACCACTGCGGCAATGCTATCCGCGCGATATCGTCCGACAGATCTGCCTTAAAGCGCGCTTCGAGGGCGAGCAGCCGAGATTCGACACCCAGGCGGTCGCCGATGCCTGTCGCAACTGTTTCGCCTTCGATCTTGACTATATCAACTCCGGTGCCCCTGTCGAGTGGCACCGCCGTCGGAAAGAGACGAAGCTCGCCGAGAGGGCTGCGAATCCCTCCTCGATCTAATCCTTCTAAGACCGGTCCGCACGGCAGGCTTGCCGGAGCCGCTGACAAGACCCGCCGTTTCTCAAATCACGCCCAGTTCGTTCCTGATTTACGCAGCCCTACCGAAAGCTCACGATACCTTCGCAAGTTCAGTATTGATGAGACTCCCCAGTTTTGGAATGTCTTGAAAGGTGAGATGAGCTTGGTCGGGCCACGCCCTGCAGCGTGTAATGAATATGCCCGCTACGATCTTGAACATCTTTGCCGCCTGGATGTAACCCCGGGGATCACGGGGTTGTGGCAGGTCGCAGGCCGCCTGGACCCGTCCTTCGACAGCTATATCAGCCTCGACAAGGAATATGTAAATAACTGGAGCCTCGGACTCGATTGCAGAATTCTCTGCAAAACAGTGGGCATAGTGCTCGCAGGCACGGGACAATAATCAACGAGCCTGTCTATTTCTGGATATATCCTTTGCCGACGGCTGGACGACCCGGCTCTTCAGGTAGGTGCACCAATAAATCAATGATAATAGGAGCGATAACACCCGCTCGCGGGATCCATCCCTTCGATGCTGATCGAGAATTTCCAGCACCGTGTCCGGTGCAATGATTTCGGAGATCTGATGAGCATTGGCTCGAATGTGTTCGGCCAAGGGCCCGTCAGCGAACCATTCTGGGTATTTCGCATAACCGACTGCCGGACGCCTCTTTCGAAATCGAGTCCAATAAAAGCTCGGCGCCTTCTCTCGCACGTACGTGCCGACGTGTTCTTCGGGGAAGTCAAGCAGAGCCGGTTCGTTGCGTGTCAGCGCATAGCGATGCCAGTTATTCCCTCTTTTCCAGTGACGAGGCAAGTTCCAAGCCAGTACTGTCCACTCCCGGCCGAGAAATGGAGTCCGCCACGCCGCGTGTGCGGAATACAGCCTTAAGCCGTTGCCCATGAAATTTCGCACGCGCTGCTCCAGATAGAAACGATCCAATCCTTGGGAAAGTGGTGGAGTACACAACTTGCACAAGCGCTCAATTCTCGTCTGGCGCCCGGACTCCGAGAATTCCTCGGCGAGGTCGGCATTACATCCGGCGAGCTCGCTAGGCGACAGCCAAGGCTTGACCCTGCGCGACCAAAAGGTCCTCATAGCCGTGGACGGCGCCAATGTGTCTCCTATGGCTGTGACAATCCCGTAATCAGCCAAATACGAACGCACGAACTCGCCATTAGTCCCGAGAATGAAAGCGCTGCTCAGATTGGTGGTTGCTTTCGCCTCGTAAATAAAGACATGCCAATTCCCTGCCGTTAGTGTCCCATTGGTAAGACGAGAGATCTCGGGTCCATATCGAATGTAGTCGGCCGGGTCCAGGCCGACAACCTCTATGGGAATGCCGAAACGATTCGCGATCGCCCGCGAGACTTCAACATCGGTGCTGCCCGCGCTGCCTACTGTAAGAAATGCCCTTGGCTTGTGCCCAAGTTTCAACATGCTGGAGAGAAGCACTCGTGAATCAAATCCGCCGGACATTGAAATGACGGTCTCGTCGGTCAACCATTTTGCAGTTTCCCGGTTCAACGCCTCGACTGCCTCGTCGGGCGTAGCGCGTTTCATGGGATAGAGCGATTCCCAAGGCCGGGTTTCCATGTGAATTCGGTCGCCGTCCCAGTGCAAGATGCTTGCGGGCGGCATCCGATGGATTGATGGATGCAACGTATCGTGCTCTAAGGAATGTTCAAGAAGCAAGATATCGGCAAGGGTCCTCCAGTTCCACTCCCAACGCATTTCCGCCGCGTCGACAATGCCTGCCAGCGTGTCGGCATGATAAAAACGGGACTGATGCACGGTGTAGAAGTAGTTCACCGCGCCGTTAGCCGAACTGACGATCCAAGTTTGAGCTCGGGTCCCAGGCTCATCGGCGAGGGTCGATATAACGATAACGTATTCGCCCTGCAAATTCCCCAGACCTGCTGCACCCCTAGTTGAGAAGATCGCGCTGATGCCTGCTTCGCCACCGTCACAATATCCGTAGATGTCAACTGTTATTTGCACCTTTTAGGGACCCGCCGAAATCAGCCAGATTGGTTAATCTCTACGGAACTCGCCTTGCTTCCCGCTGACCTGAAGCCTACGCCTAACCGCTGCCAAACGCAATTGTCAGTCGGGCTTGCGGTGCCCGGACACCGCCTTGGGCCGCCGAAGGGTTCATTGATCCGCTCCGTACGAGGCCCGTATCGATTTGAGACACTTTTCAGCCCTCGCGCCACTTCGCGTGAAGATCTGGAGATTATGACGGTTACAGTTTCGGTGTATTTAATAGAAAGCATTGCCAGTTAACGGAGGGGTTAAAGTTTCTTAGTAATGGAGAACCGTGTGCAACTGAGATAGGTCGTTCCAAAGCGCCATCCGCCGGAACCACTTATCTAAGTGACCTAGGCGAAGCTATACCTCAGTTCGGAAATACTACCCAGACGCAGCGGCAAGTATTCATACAGAAGATGCCCCGGACTGGTTTCATTCCTGAATATGCCCTCTATAAGCAAGCCGTTGCGATCCCTTCGGAATGGTATAGACGCTAGGTTTATCAGCCCTCTGGTCCGGAACACCCTTTGGTCGCTGGGTGGGTCTGGGACCCGCCTGCTGATCCAGGCCGCTTACTTCATCATCATCGCGCGCTGCCTGGGTCCGGGGCAGTATGGCGGGTTCGTAGCCGCCACGGCGCTTACGGGAGTGATCTCGCCCTTTGTCGGCCTGGGTTGCGGCCCCTTGCTGGTCAAGAATGTGTCGCGGGACAGGCGCCTATTCCCGGAGTACTGGGGTAATGGCCTGATGATGACACTCGTTTCAGGGAGCGTGCTCACCTTCCTCGCCATGGCGCTCTGTCGGTTGATCCTCCCTCGCGCAATACCCATGGTGGTGATCGTCCTCCTCAGTGTTTCCGACCTCATCTTCATGAAGCTCCTCGACCTGGGGGCCTGGGCCTTTCAAAGTGTCGACCGCCTCTCCGGAAACGCCCAGTTGAACGTCCTGGCAAGCCTGACCCGCCTTATCGGCATTGCGGGTCTGGCCTTGGCAGTTTCTCATCCAGGTGTTATGGCCTGGTCCGTGGTTTACCTGGCGGCATCAATTCTGGCAGCGGTGATTGCCGTCGCCTGGGCCACGTTCAGGCTTGGAAAACCGAAGCTTGCACTGCATCGCATCCGGCGAGAAGGCGTCGAGGGCTGCTATTTTTCGGTCGGCCAGTCTGCTGGGACAATCTATAACGATATCGACAAAACCATGGTAGCGAGGCTGGCAACCCTCGAGGCAGCGGGCGTCTACGCTGCGGCCTATCGCCTTATTGATGTTGCGTTCATCCCGGTCCGATCCCTCTTGAGTGCAACGTTGCCGGGATTTTTCCGGGCCGGCGCCGGGGGCCTTCAGGCAAGCATGCAATATGGGAAGCGGATGCTGATCAAGGTCATGCCCTATTCGTTATTTGCATTTGCAGCCATTATGATCGGCGCCCCCCTGGCGCCGCACATTCTCGGGCGTCAATACGCTGACATTACGCAAGCCCTGCGCTGGCTCGCCTTGTTGCCGGTGTTGAAAACACTGCACTTTTTCACTGCCGATGCGCTTACCGGCGCAGGTCGCCAGGGAACTCGATCGCTCATCCAGGTCGGCGTCGCCGCTTTTAATGTTCTCGTCAATTTTTGGCTCATCCCAGCGTACGGGTGGCGAGGCGCAGCATGGTCGAGCATCGCTAGCGACGGACTGCTGGCGTTGAGCCTTCTGTTCGTTGTGACTCTCTTACACCGTGAGCCCAGATTCCCGGCCGGGATTGAATTGGCGGGTGACCGGGAAGGCGAAATGGAAATTCCTGCTTATTGATTTGTGGGATTTTCCGAAAAGGGAAGAACCGTGACGACCTGAATAAAGGTATTGATAAGAGAGATACAAATTAATTCCGGCCCAGAATCCCTTTTGGCAACCCAGCAATCTCACTGCGTCCAGGAAAACCTATGCCCGATATAATCGAATTCATTGGTGAAATGGCCAATTCCCTCTTGCAGGGTAAGAGCAGCATCAACTTGCTCGAGGCCGGCTGTGGTTCGGCCAGTCATTTCAAGTTCAAGGCCGAGGTACACGCCGTTGGCATTGACATTTCCCGGCAGCAACTGGACCGAAACTCCGCCCTGCACGAGAAGATCCTTGGGGACGTTCAAGATTACCCACTCCCTAAAGAGGAATTTGATGTTGCGGTGTGCTGGATGGTCCTGGAACACCTGCCAAGACCCAAGGAAGCGCTGCTCAATCTGTTTGCCTCAGTAAAACCTGGAGGGCTGTTAATTCTCGGTATTCCAAACGTTTTCTCCTTTAAGGGCATCGTGACAAAGATCACACCATTCTGGTTTCACAGACTCTTTTACCAGTTCATGGGTGACAAGTGGCGCCATTTCCCCACGTGCCTTCGCCTGGCGATTCAGCCTGATAGAATATCGCGGCTTGCAGAAGACAACGGCTTTTCCATCGCTGCCTGCAAGCTGGAAGAAGGCCCGGCGCCGCGATGGTTCAGGAGTCGCTTCTGGCTTGCGGACGTGGCATTTCGCGTCCTGAACTCGGTCGCGCAGGTCATCAGTTTTGGCAAGTGGCAATCCGGTTTGCTCGATGACTGCGCCATAATTTTGAGAAGGCGTGAAGAATGTTCTGGAAGCCGCCACGTTTCGCTTGGGCAAGAAGCCCGGCCTTCTCTGGTGACCTTCGCGGTGCGGAAGTCTCTTTGATGAATCGAACCGTTCGCACCCCTTTATATGCTTAAACAAATCGAGAAAATATTTAGCGTCGCCATGCTCTTCTATATGACCGGTGCGGTGTTGCCCTTCGTTTTTGGCATTCACGATCGTGCGGTACGTGTCGAGGGAAATGTCACTGAGCTCGCACTTCAGGCTGCTCTTCATGCAATTGCCTTTGGTTTCATCGCCATACACTGGCGTACTGTTCTGCGAGCAACATGGGACGCCAAGTGGATCCTGGCCCTCGTCGCCGTCGCGATTGCATCTTCAGCATGGTCCGAAGACCCACTGTTCACACTCCGAAGAAGTATTGTCCTGCTGGCATCGACCATGTACGCCATCTACTTCGGTGGCCGATTTACACTTGCGGAACAATTGCGCCTGTTGAGCTGGACGTTCGCCCTGGTAGTCTGTACCAGTCTTTTCATCGTGATCTTCCTGCCGCAGTATGGCGTCGGTCACGATGTTTTCCTTGGGGCTTGGCTGGGCGCATTCCCTCAAAGGAACCTGACGGCAAGAGCCATGGTGCTCGCTGCCCTCGTGTTTTATTTCGTGAGGCCTTCAGCAGTCAGATGGATTCGCTGGGTTGGTGTCGCGGCGTCTCTTTGCCTCATCGCGGAATCTCGGTCGGCAACCGGATCAATCATGATTATTGTGATGATAGCAATACTACTTTCGTTTCGGATGGCCAAACTTAACCTGACTGCCCTGGTCCCCGTCCTGATTGGCATTGGTACGTCAGTTATAGCCTTGGCATTTCTGATATGGACAAACCAATCCCAGTTGTTCGCACTGGTGGGCCGTGACTCGACGCTATCAGGACGAACGGATCTGTGGAGTGCGGCACTAATTTCCATCTCGCGGCACCCATGGTTGGGTTATGGGTTCAACGCCTTTTGGGCAGGAATGCAAGGTAAGTCCTATTCCGTCCAACTAAGCGTCGGCTCATATATGGGACATTCGCATTGCGGGTTTCTCGATCTTACCCTCGACCTGGGCTTGTTAGGCCTTGCCACTTTTTTCGCGGGCTATCTTGTCTTGTCCGGGCGCGCGCTACAACTCGTCAGAAGAGTTCCAGGGCCCGCGTCATACTGGCTTTGCGCATTTCTGTGTCTCAGGGTGTTTTATAACCTCGATGATGCTGCGCTCCTGAGACAAGACGACATCTTCTGGGTGTTATATGCTTCCACGGCCGTGAACATCTCGACATTTATGCGGGAACGATTCCTATCAAACGTGCCGGTCCTTCGGCATCGTTTATAGTCGACTTACTGCGCCACGAGGGAGAACGCAATCGAACACCGGAGTCCCTGAAAGGCCAGAATAGAAATCTCCGCTCCAGAGATCCCTTATCCGAATCCCATAATCGCACGACCGCTGAGGACTGAAGGAGGACTGAAGGATGGTCGTTTCCGACACGGCAGGAAAAAGCACACAGGGTTACCCTGAGCGCATCGAGCCAGGGAAAAGCGACCGGAAATGTTACTTGGAACACGTGGGTAGGTACGAGTTTGCTTCGCAGTCCGCGCAAGGCAAGGATGTACTGGATGCAGCCTGTGGAACGGGCTATGGAGCGCCCGTCCTCGTTGCTGCGGGGGCAAAAAGCTACCGTGGCCTGGATATTAGCGCTGAGGCCATCGGGATTGCGGAGAGCCGCTACAAGGTCTCTTCGAAGATTTCATTTATGCTCGGTGATGCCTCGAGACTCGACGGGATCGGGGACGGAACAATCGACCTTGTCGCTTCCTTTGAAACCATCGAGCACCTTGCGGATCCAAGACGGTTCCTGGCTAGCGTGCGCCGCGTCCTTGTACCCGGGGGCACGCTGATTGTGTCTACTCCGAACCGTGCAGTTCGCGATCCCGGGGGAAATTTGAGCTCTACCCCGGCGAACCCGTTTCACCTTCGGGAATGGAACACGACTGAGTTTAAGCAACTGCTACGCGACTTTTTCACGGTGGAAAAGGTTTTCGGCCAAAGCCCTCATCTTCTCCCCGATTGTTATTGGAAGTATTGCGAGGCATCGGTCCGTCGCCACGCCAAGAAACACGAATTTCTGCAAAAGTTAGTGGGACAGTACAGACGTGCGAAGTCCTTGCGGGAGAGGTATTCATTGCCCGAGCCCCCAAATAACGTTTTCATCCCAGTGCAGCCTATCAGACCGTGGCAGCGCCAGACCATTATCGTTTGCGTGTGCAGGTGCCTGCCCTTCCAAACAGGAGAAGAACCTCTCCTCAGCGCGCGGAGAGGTGCTGAATCGTGCTGGAGTAAAAATACTCTGTCGGATCCCTCTTCATGCCGTGTTTAACTCTCAACTCAGCGATGACAAGATCGCCGACGGCTACCCTCTGAACCGGGAAGGCCAGAAGATTTTCACGGCTGTCCTGGCCGAATTTCTCAGAAAGCAGGTTGAGCATGACCTTTGAGCGGTCGGTTCTCATTTACCGAGACGAGCTGCTCGGAGCCTCGGAGACTTTCATCCCGGCTCAAGCAGAATCGTTGAACCATTTTCGCCCTTTCTATTTGGGGCTGCGCCAAATCCCAGGCTTGCCGCTTCCCGAGGATCGATTCCATTTTATAAGTCGTAGCGGGCTGGCAGGGAAAGGGGCACGTGTACGTTTCAAGCTTCTGGGGCCCAGCATGGCACTTCGACGCAAGCTACTCGACCTGAGCCCTGTCTTGGTGCATGCTCATTTTGCTCCCGACGCATGCCACGTTCTGGCGTTGGCACGCGCGCTGCAAGTCCCACTCGTGGCCTCCTTCCATGGGTATGACCTTACCGTTCACGACGACCACCAGACATCGCTCTATTTGTGGCGGCGGGAGAAACTTAAGGCGCAAGGCAGCCGCTTTCTGTGCGTCTCCAATTTCATCCACAACCGAGCCCTGGAGAAGGGATTTCCTGCCGAAAAAACGGTGGTCCATTACACGGGAATCGACGTGGACTTCTTCCATCCGGACCCGCATATCAAGCGATCGCCCATAGTCCTCTTCGTTGGCCGCCTGGTTCCCAAAAAGGGGTGTGAATATCTCGTCCGAGCCATGGCAGACATCCAGCGCGTGGCGCCGGAAACCAAGCTGATGATCATTGGGGACGGTCCACTGCGAGGGGCTTTGCAAGAATTGGCCGCCGCAACGGTGAAGCACTTCGAATTCCTGGGAGCCCAGAAGCCGGCGGTTGTCCGGGAGCAGATGAATCGAGCCACCGTGTTCTGCACACCGAGTGTCGTTTCAGAAACGGGTGACGCCGAAGGCTTTGGGATGGTGTTCGCGGAGGCCCAGGCAATGGGCCTCCCGGTTGTGAGCTTTGACTGTGCGTCGCTTCCCGAGGCTGTTGCTGACGGGGAAACCGGTTTTCTCGTTCCAGAACGCGATTGGCAGACCTTAGCGGCAAAGATTCTTCTTTTGCTTCGAGACGAGGACTTATGGACTCGATTTAGCCGCGCGGGCGAATCGCGCATTCGCTGGAAATTCGACATTCGGAAACAAGCACAGGCACTTGAAGTCATCTACGAGCAGGTAATCGACGAATATTGCTGCGCCAGGAAGCCCGTGAAATCACGGGCGTGGGAGATCCCCGCCTTGGGTGGCACCCGTGAGGTTTAAGCCACGCGAACTTAAGCAGTTATCCTTACCCTGCAGAATCTTTTCACTTCGGACGACGGCATACCCCTGCTCCCGTTGAGGGTCAGCTCTCGAAGCTGAAAGCGTCAGAGTTAATTCAGTGCTCGTGCGTTGCGAGGTAAAAACGCGATGAATCTTCGGCCTGTTTCCGGTAAGGGCGTCAAACTGAGCTCTGTACACCTTGACGCCGTTCGTGGTTTTGCGGCGTTAATCGTGCTGATAGGGCACGCTCGCGTTCTATTTCTCAGCTCAATGACGGGTGTCCCGCATGTCCATTCCTCAATAACGTTGGCCGCAGCGAACAGCAAGGTAGCAGTCCCCAACTTGGCAGCAGGTGCAAATTCCATCGGCCATGAGGCCGTGATGGTCTTTTTCGTTTTGAGCGGGCTTCTAGTCGGCGGAAGTGTGCTCAAACAAATGAAAAAGAATAGATGGTCCTGGAAAGACTACCTGCTCAAGAGAATGACGCGCCTATGGATAGTCCTGATTCCAGCGCTCGTTCTGGGCGCCATTCTTGACCACGCGGGCATGCACATGTTCTCAAATCCCCACAGCATTTATAGCGCCCCCCCCGGACAAGGATTGGTAACAACGAATCTGAGCCGCAGGTATAGCCCAGGCATCCTACTGGGAAATCTGGTATTTCTTCAGAACAGATTCGTACCCACCGCCGGAAGCAATGTCGCACTGTGGAGTCTCACCAATGAATTTTGGTACTACATTGCCTTTCCTTTTCTGTTATTGGGATTTGGCGGAAAGATCGCGATTTGGAAACGTGCGATATGCGCGGCCGCGTTTGCCGGAATCCTGACTGGAATCGGGGCAAATGCATCCCGTCTGTTTCTCGTATGGATGCTTGGGGCAGTCGTATCCGCTTTGCCACTGAAGATTCCCCAGCCGATTGCCAAGTGGGGCACCGTGTTGTTCGGAATCATCTTGTCTGCTGCAATTTGTTGGGTCAAGAGGAATATTGTCAATATTGTGGCCGCCGAGTTTAGCATCGCCCTGATTTGCGCTTGCCTCTTGTACTTGATGCTTCACCAGACGCAGGACGCAAGGAATGGAATCTACTCTTTGGTGTCTACATTTACATCGAAAACATCGTACACGCTTTACCTTGTGCATGTTCCCATTCTCATATTTCTCTGCGCCTGCATTAACAATCCATGGCATATCTGGCCGAGGACCCCAGCGCACGTCGCGATCATGCTGTCAGCATGCAGGCTCACAGTGGCTTTGGCCTTTGGTTTTTATCTGCTGTTTGAGGCAAACACCGATCATGTGAGGAATTTTATCACCCGGAAAATCACCAGGGCGTGAGGAAGACTGCTGGTTGCACAATGATTTTGAAAGGCGTTTGTCCCTCCCTGAAAGCAGGGACTTGTCATTACATCTTGGAGCAGAATCCATGCCTGACGCGCCATTAGTCAGCGCCGTCATTCCTACACACAAACGTCCAAGCCTCGTCGTGAGAGCGGTGAAGACAGCATTGGCCCAGACGCACCCCAACATGGAAGTCGTCGTTGTGGTGGATGGGCCAGATGATTCCACGAGCAAGGCCTTGAGTGCGATTGCGGATCCTCGCCTTCGCGTGGTCAATTTACCAATCAGTCAAGGGGGATCGGCCGCCAGAAATGCCGGGGCGCAAGCAGCAAACGGCGACTGGGTTGCATTCCTCGACGACGATGATGAGTGGCTGCCGCGGAAAATCGAACTGCAGTTATCTGCCGCGGGGCGCTCTGCCCACAGGATCCCAATTGTGTTGTGCCGGATGATCGCACGAACGCCGCTTGCCGACTACGTTTGCCCACGGCGACTCCCAGAACCGGGGGAACCGATCAATGAGTATCTTCTCTGCCGGAAGAGCGTTTTTCACAGCAGGGGCGTTATGCAAAGTTCGAGCTTGCTTACTAAGCGCGATTTCCTGCTTAGGGTACCTTTCAGGGACGGGCTAAAGAAACACCAGGATTGGGACTGGGTGCTCCGCGCGGCGGGTCAGGACGGCGTTGGTTTCGACTTCGAGAGCAGTCCACTCACAATTTTCAACATCGACCCAACTCTGCGGGGAGTAAGCAATAGAACAAATGATTGGCGCTCCTCGTTCTCTTGGATTGAGGAGATGAGACCCTACATCAGTTCTCGTGCCTACGCGAGCTTTGTTCTCTCTGATGTAGCCGACATGGCGGCGCGGGTGGCATCACCGCGTGAGTATTGGGCATTGCTGAAACACAGCATACACCGAGGGAAACCCGTTTTAACCGATGTGCTGCGCTACGCCATCGTGCGTCTCTTTCCGCCTGATGTGCGGCGCAGGCTGCGCTTCTGGTTGGGTCGGACGACAGGAGGAGGGTGAAAATGCTGAGGAGAATGGAAGTCGGAGGAGCCGCACGGATTCCTGCCGGAATGCGGTTCTTCTCGCGCGAGTTACGCCGAAATCTGCGTGTGCGGTTTGGGGCGAGGGCGAGATGAAGGTTGTGCAAATCGTCACTCAGATGGAGGCGGCGGGCGCGCAGAGAGTCGCCTACCTGTTGCATGAGGGTTTGCGCAGCAGAGGCCATGACACGGAGCTCTGGTTCCTTTACCTCAAACGACCAGCCTACACCGGCAAACCCGGAGTGCGAGTTCTCTCGAATCGAAGGCCTTCGCTGTGGGGTTACTTCCTGTTGGCCATAAAGTTATTCGTATGGATTCGGAACCACAAGCCGGACGTCATCATCACCCATACTCACTACGCAAATGTTCTCGGCCAACTCGTGGGGGCCATAGCGGGCGTCAGGCGGAGATTGGCAGTTCAACACAACATCCTTTCATCATATCCCACATTTGCCCGCTATGCCGATTGGCTGTTCGGAACGGTGGGGATCTATACCAAGCAGATCGCCGTCTCCCATTCGGTGGCGGACTCAATGTTGGCCTACCCCGAGCGCTACAAGAGCACTGTTTGCATGATCTATAACGGCAGCGTGCTGGATCAGAACGGCTGCCTCAGCAGCCAACTACTGACGAAACTTCCGGTGGGACGCCCGACAATCCTTCATGTTGGACGCCTGGCGCGCCAAAAGAACCACGAGGCGCTGCTAAAGAGCCTTCAGCAGATACCCGACGCGCATTTAGTGTTGGTTGGGGACGGTGAGCTCAGGGGCACCCTCGAGCAGCAAGCGCAGGCTATGGGATTGGCCGACCGCGTGTGCTTTCTGGGCGAGATTGCTCCCGAGGAAGTCCGCGCCGTCATGAACGTCTGTGATCTATTCATGTTTCCTTCTCTCTACGAAGCCCTGGGAATGGCCCTGATCGAGGCGATGGCAGCGGGGATGCCGATTGTCGCCAGCGATATCCCCGCGCACCGCGAGGTTCTTCAAAACACTGGGATTCTTGTGTCACCCACTGCTCAGGAACTGTCGCGGGCCGCAAAGCGACTTCTGGCTGATACCTCTTATGCAAAGGAAATGGGAAGAAGGGCCGCCGAAAGGGCGAAAAAATTTAGCGTCGATGCAATGGTGGACGGTTATGAGAGTTTGTTCCTTTCTCAAACCCATCCACATAAAAGGCTTCTCAGGAACCTCTGGGGTCAGTTGGATTGAACCCGAAACAAATCGCTTCAAACGAGGCAGCGTATGGAAATTCTTAGTCGTCAGGAGTCCCAAAACGGGAATTCTAGTTCAAATCTCGAGTCCAACGTGGAAAGAGACCGAGCCGCCCGGCGCCTCAAGGCAATTCTTGCCATTGCGGGTGAACTCGGAATTAGCGTGAGTCCACAATCTCGAATACTCGATTTCGGATGTGGCCTCGGCTATTACACCTTGGCCCTGCGCGAAATGGGGCTTCTGTCGTATGGATGTGACGTGTGGGATCGTTGCCAGCCCGCAGCAGAAGCCTGCCGGACTATGACGACGGAGCAGGTCTTTTCGATCGTGCCCCTGGACAAGTACACGCTGCCCTATCCTGATGGCTGCTTTGATTTCATCTTTAGCGACCACGTCATGGAACACGTGCTTGATTATGGTGGGGCTCTGCGAGAGACACGACGCGTACTTCGACCAGGCGGATTTGCGCTTCACATTTTCCCCTCGCGCTACCGAATGATTGAGTCTCACCTGAAGGTTCCGTTCGGCGGCTGCTTGACCAGTCGGCGATGGTTCGCTCTCTGGGCCCGGTTTGGAATCGGCCGTCCGCGGCATGAAGCGATTCCTGCGAATGAGGTCGCTAGACGCAATTCCGAATGGGTGAGCACGCGACTTAAGTACCTACCCAAGCACGAAATCTATAGAGCGTGCTCCCACTACTTCAAAACCGTGCGCTTCGTGGAAGGCGCCGCGCTCGCCGCCGTTGCCCACCTGCAATTGCCCGTGCTGGCGAGTTTGATCAGCACCTTTCACGTCCGCGTCCTTTTGTTGGCGTAGGGCTTATTGCAACGGCCCAACTATGAAATGGAAACAATATGAAAACCACACGGCATCAACTGCTCAGGAGCTCGCTTCGATGGGGGATCCTGGCCGGACTCTTCGGAAACAAGATGAGCTTGCTGAACGCTAGCCAAACAGGCACGGGAATCCGCACGGGACCGGCAGCGATGGATGGATCGCAGGTTGATGACTGGCACGCCGAATTGACCGAGCGGATCGCAGAGTTGGAAGCACGTGGCGGAGGGACACTAGAGTTGGCCGACGGCGTGTACCAGATCTCTAAACCACTCCGCCTACCTGTGTCGGTCAGCCTGGTGATGACCCCGTATGCCATTATTCGGGCACAGCGGGAGTTCCAGGGAGATGCGGTGATCATCAAGGGAGGCGGCAAGGCCTCAAAATTCTGTTTTCACGGCGGCTGGATTCGCGGCGGCGTGATCGATGGAAACCGCCAGCCATTGACCGGACTGAGAGTGGAGAGTGGCGTGGCGAGGATGGAAATTGGGGACCTTGAAGTGCTAAACGCATTGTACAAGGGCATTCACGTGCTCCAAGGCGGATATGAAACGAACCTCACACGAGTTCGGTGCGATGTTGAACTCAACACGCGTTACGCACCCCAGAGTATCGGCATCCATTTCGAAAAGGGCGACTGCAAAGTGATTTTGGCCCACGTGATCGGCTACGAAATAGGCCTGCGAAGTGATGGAAGTAGCAACTGGTTCAACATGATCCACGTCTGGAATTATGAAAAAACCCAGGGACCCATGAAATACTGTTTTCATTGCAATGGTGGTAATAATAGTTTTAACCAGTGTTACGCCGATTCCCCGAGCATCGCCGGCTTCTACATTACCAAGCCCTACCAATCCATGATCCAATGCCGCGTTTATTACAGCCGATGGGCAAAGGACAATTCCGGCGCGGGGTTCCTGATTACACCCGAAGGCAAATATGGGAGCTACCTGAGTAACGTCCTGTTCGCCGACAAAGAACACCGGCTTGCCAATGCATTCGCAGGCGACCTTGAGGGCGCGTGCATTTTGGGCACTAGCGCTTGGGGAGTCATGGGGGGCTTGGAGAACTGTATCCCGTCGGGGACTTCCATCGATCATCCTCCGTTGAACTTGACGGGCAGCGGTGTCCGCCTGACACCGCAAGCAATGCCACCGTTGCCTGAACAGGGAGTTCTGGGTGAGTTAAGGTGGGTGGATGACGGCACGGCCTCAGGGCTATGGGTCAAGACAACGCGCGGATGGAAGAAATCCGAACTGCTGTAACAACGCGAGCTGAAAGGGACAATTTCGGGAGAATTGTGAGAAGTGTCGATCAAAGACCTACGCCCCGTATGCGGGTCCCAAAGTCTCAAATCCCACAGCACCTGTAAACCGGAGACCCGGCGCCCAGCTACGGCGTCATTGGAGGCCAGCAAGACCTCTGTACTAAAACGAGACACTTGCGGCTTCCTGGATATCCCCTTCGCGATGTCGTCAAATGAATTATTTGCCTAGATTCACTCTAATCTCCTCGATTCACACGGGTCAAAAGAAAACCCAAAAGCCTGGGACGGCTGGTCTCCCGCGTGCTCCACAGCAATGCGGTAATCAGAAAGACGCCTTCTCCGACGCTTCATGATTGCTCTCTTCGGTGGAACCAATCACCTAATTGAGGACGGCGAAGCCTTGTACAGAGTCGCAGCGACAGTCCACCAAACATAGCGGCAACCCCTGAAAACAAAGAACAGGCACATCCACGCAACTGAGGTCGATTCCTGATTCACGTTTCTGAAATTCCATTCGCAAAGGCCAATATGGAAACTCCCACCTTCGACTTGCTCGGAATCCGAGTTCATGCTTTGTCCAAACGCGAGCTGGTAGACTGCGTTTCCCAAGCAGTAGCCCGTCGCGCGCGGTGCATCATCGGGAATCAC
Organism: Terriglobia bacterium; assembly: GCA_050010015.1. Taxonomy (GTDB): domain Bacteria; phylum Acidobacteriota; class Terriglobia; order UBA7540; family UBA7540; genus CAVROP01. The sequence continues at coordinate 5,328 of JBEKLY010000102.1, read as the reverse complement.
AATTTGCACAGCCTGTACATGTGGTTTCATGAGCCGCGGATGCGTGAGTTTTACTCCCTGACGGACTACACCCACATTGATGGCATGTCGCTTGTCTTATTAGGGCGGCTATTGGGATTGCCGTTCAAGCGGGAACAGCGGACGGGTTATATGGATCTTCTACCGCTTCTCGCCGAGAAAGCCGCAGAGCGCGAATGGCGCATTTTCTATCTGGGGTCTAGACCTGGGGTGGCCGAGAAAGCAGCTCGAATGTTGAGGAACCGATACGCAGGCCTGCAAATTCGTACCCATCACGGGCATTTCAATGCGGAGCAGACAGGGCTCGAAAATCAAGCGGTCCTCGCGGAGGTCAAAGCCTACGCCCCCGACATCCTGATGGTCGGAATGGGGATGCCGCGGCAGGAAGTTTGGGTCTTGGAGAATCAGAAGGAAATCACCGCGCACGCTGTCTTTTGCTGCGGGGCGCTGATGGACTATGTTGCCGGCGAGATACCCACTGCACCTCGTTGGATTGGCCGGCTCGGTTTCGAGTGGCTGTACCGGCTCTTGTCCGAACCCGCCCGGTTGTGGCGGCGATACCTCCTCGAACCCTGGTCAGTCATGGGCCGGCTGACGCAATTGTATTTGAGCCGGACGCACTTGAGAAGCCACTCAGGGATGAGCAGCAATAACTGAGCCACACGCCATGTTAACGCTCGCCGGTTTCTTGTTCACGCCGCGGTGATCGCCGCCATTCTTAGGCGGACCAGCCGCAGGGACACGCCAAATGCAAAATAAAGGCAAATGGGTTCCTAGCAAATTTGTTCTTAGGAAGGGAGCCCTGGCGGCATCAAGAAACCGCAGTGAGGTGGGAGCAGGGTCCCGGCTTATTGCGGATATCGTCGCCGGCTATTATGGCGCTCACATCCCCCAATACGCCCGAGGGAGATTACTTGACCTCGGGTGCGGCAAAGTGCCCCTGTACGAAGCGTACAGAAGTTACGTGACTGAGAACGTATGTATCGACTGGGAGAACACCCCGCACAAGAATGAGTATCTGGATGCCACATGCGATCTCACTCAGAGGCTCCCTTATGATGACGGTGAGTTCGACACCATCATCTTGTCGGACGTCCTGGAACACATTCCACAGCCCGAGAACCTGTGGCGGGAGATGTCGCGAGTCCTGAAACCCGGAGGGAACGTTCTGCTCAGTGTACCCTTCTACTACTGGCTGCACGAGACGCCGTACGATTTCTACAGGTACACCGAGTTTGCATTGAGGCGATTTGCAGACTCCTCGCACTTCAAAGTCCGGGTGCTGGACGCCACCGGGGGTACACCGGAGATCCTCGCGGACCTACTCGCCAAGCAAGCGCAAGTCATTCCCGTGATCGGCCGGGGCGTGGCTATTGTGGTCCAATCCGCCACGAGAGTTCTTCTGAAGACCGGCTTGGGAAGGAAATGCTCCGAGAAGACGAGAAAGAAATTCCCCCTGGGTTACTTCATGGTCGCGGAAAAATTGCCGCTTGAACCATCAGTCCAGCTCGAGGTCCCAAGCTGTGCGGGCCGCGAGACATCGGGGTAGTTTGACGACCTTGATGGGGCGGGGCGAAAGCCCCGCCCTTCCGGCCGTCCGAATTTTCAGAAGGAATACTGTTAGCAGGAAGCCGAGGTGCCTAAGATGTCTGACGACATTATACCGACGAGCGGCGCGCAAAATGAGGAACGTCCGCCTTCCACCATTGTGCCGAGAGTGACCCCGGCCGCAAACAGCGAGCCTGTGGCCGACATTTCCTTCGCTGAACTCTGGCGCATTCTGCGGAAACGGATATGGATTGTTGCGGCATCGACTTGTGGCTTATTCGCGTTAGGCCTTGCCTATTGTCTGATCAGCACGCCGAAATACGAGTCGATCTCGACCATCCAATTCAATAAAGAGAATTCGGACTCCCTCATGCCCGCGGACACGCATGAGATGATGATCAACGACGTAACCGCGATGGATTATCATCTGACGCAACAAACTCAGGTCGACACCTTAAAGAGCGACACGCTCGCCCTTCAGGTGATCGGTGATTTGAAACTTGAGAACCGCCCTGAGTTTTCACGCAAGCCTTTGCGGGATCGCTTCATCAATTACGCCGATGAGTCCCACTTGCCGCTCGAGAAAGCTACCCACCGGCGGGCGATTATTCTGAAGGCATATCAGAAGAATCTCCGTGTGGAAGCGGTAGACGGTACACGGATGATCAAGATTTCGTTCTTTAGTCCCGACGCCGAGGTAGCCGCCGACGTGGTGAACTCACTGGTCGGGAACTACCAGGAGCAGCAATTCAGAACCCGTTTCGCGGCAACGGCACAAGTCTCGGATCGGTTAGCGAAGCAGCTCGATGACCTCAAAGATCAGGTTGCTGCCTCGCAGGAGGCGCTGGTTCAGTACCAGAAACAAGCAGGCATTCTGGGGGTCGACGAGACACACAACATCGTGATGACGCGACTTGAAGAAGCGGACAAGCAGGTCGTGGCCGCGGAAGGGGACCGGATTCTGGCGCAGGCCGTCTGGCAATTGGCCAGGAGTGGGGACCCGGAGTTGATTTCCGATGTGGCGGCCGCATCTTCCGCCACCAAGTCGCTGACCAATCCCAATTCGCAATCGCTGATCGCGAATCTACGCGCTCAGCAAAGCCAGCTCAAGGTGGACTATGCCCAAGCGGCAGCAAAATATGGCGCATCCCACCCGAAGCTCTCTCAAATGCAGGGCGAGCTGAACCAGCTCGATGCAAACATCCAAAACGAGGTTCAGAACCTCGCCACTCGCGCGCAGAACAACTTCCTCACGGCCCAACAAAATGAAAACGCCCTGCGGGCTTCCTTCGAGCGCGCGAAACAAGATGCGAACGTTCTGAATGACAGGAACGTTCAGTACTCCATCATGAAGCACGAAGTCGAGTCGAAACGCGATCTCTACGACTCATTATTCAAACAACTGAAGGAGGCCGGGGTGCTGGCCGGGCTGCGGTCAACCAATATCGTGACGGTTGACCCCGCGAGGCCGTCAGACCGGCCCGCCAGACCAAGGGTAGCGTTGTGCCTTGCCATTGCCTTGTTTGGCGGATTGTTGTTGGGAGTTACGGGCGCGTTTGTGGTGGAGAATTGCGACGATACAGTCACCACACCCGATGATGCCGAGCAGATAACCCTGGTGCCGGCACTGGGATCAATTCCTCTTTGGAAGTCTCGCAAGCACTCAGCACCTGCAACGATGGCGATCGGGCCTGCTTCCTCAGTCCCCTCCCGAGCCATGGCTGTAGTTCTGTCCAGTCCGCAGTCCCAAGTGGCTGAAGCATACCGCACCGTGCGAACTTCGATTCTACAGGCAAGTCGACGGGGAGCCAGTAATGTCTTCGTGGTCACCAGCGCCTTGCCGGAGGAGGGGAAGACTACAACAGCTCTGAACTGTGCGGCGGCGCTGGCTCAGCAAGATCAACGGGTACTCTTGGTTGAGGCGGATATGCGGCGGCCAGTTCTGGAACGTAAGTTGAATTTCAATGGCCAGGGAGGATTAAGCGCCCTTATCCCGGCTGGACCATCCTCTACCGTTCCAGTGAAATTCCCCTTCTTGCCGACCCTGTCGGTGCTTGCTGCCGGCCCGCGGCCCTCGAATCCAGCGGAATTGCTGGGCTCGCCACGCATGGCGGAACTCATCCAGGAGTGGCGCTCGAACTATGATTTCATCATCCTGGACACGCCTCCGGTACTAACTGTTACGGATGCGGTGGTCGTTTCTGCCCATTGCGATGCTGTAATTCTTGTTGTCCGCGCCGGTGTAACAACGAAACAATCCCTTATTCGTGTCCGTGACCTCTTCATGCGATCGCGCAAACGGATCGCCGGCGTCGTCATGAATGCCTTCGATCTGAAGTCGGTCGACCACTACGTCTACCTGGGGTATAAGTCCAATCCGAAGAACGGGCGCGGGTACTACGCAGATGTCAACTAAAACCACTTCATCGCATGGTCACCGGTCATTCCCGCGAAAGCGGGAATACACTACGCACGAAAAGAGGAGGATTTCATGAGTTTACCGAGATTAATGTGCCGATTTTCCTTCTTGTTCACCGTCACGGTTGCCTGCCTTGCGGGCGCTCCTGCTGGAGCAGGTCAAGCACCGGTACCCCCGCTTCCTGCCGGTAGCGTGAATGCGAGTCCCGCCGCAAATGGTCCCGCGGAGGGAACAGCGCGCGGAGCTAGTATGAAGATCGGACCGGGGGACTTGATTGAGGTGAATGTCTATGACGAGGCGGACTTGCACCAGACCATTCGACTCGACGATGTGGGAGACGGAACCCTCAGCTTCATAGGCAGCCTGCACCTTGCCGGGCTCACCACCGAGCAAGCTGAGGCCCTCATTGCACGCAAACTGAAGGAGGGTAACTACCTCCTTGCTCCCCAAGTGGGGGTAATCATTCGTGAGTACAGTACACAGGGGGTATCAGTGTTGGGCGAGGTGAAAACACCTGGAGTCTACGCAGTGGTGGGGGGCCAGAGCTTGCTCGATGTCCTGGCTGCCGCAGGTGGAACAACACCCGTGGCAGGGTCCGAAATCACTATCCAGCGCGCCGGCGACGGATCCACCCTGAGCGTCCTTCTATCAAAAGACGCCCACCACTCGCTTTCCTCCAACGTACGGCTTTATCCCGGAGACAAGGTCCTCATTCCGCGCGCCGGTCTGGTGTATGTTCTGGGAGACGTTGGCCGCCCAGGCGGGTTTTTGATGGAGAATGACGGGAAAATGACTCTATTGCAAGCGCTCGCCATGGCGGGTGGGACCACGCACACTTCCAGCATGAATGGTTCGAGGCTTCTCCGCAATACACCTTCCGGCTACACGGATATTCATATCGAACTGAGTAAGATGCTCAAGGGCCAAAAAGGGGACGTCCAACTCCAGACAGAAGATATTCTGTATATCCCTGGCAGTGTCATCAAATCCGTGTTCGCGCGAGCCTCCCCCGCGGTATTGGCTGCAACCAGCGGCGCCGTAAGCGCGGCAGTTTACAGTGCTGCTTACTGAGTTGAGTAGTGAGACAACCTAACCTTCCTAAGTCCCTGCAAAGGCCTCACTCATCTGGAAAGCATCTCTTGCATCTTCTGTGGTGTTGATGACTCGTTTCCGGTAATCCATGAGAACGCTCACACGGGATGGAAGTGCCCTTTAATGCAGGGTGAGCTTTCGGTAGGGCTGCGTAGATCGGTGGGGTTGGGTGGTGAGTCAGAAGCAGTAGCCTTGGGCCACCCAATAATGCCAGTCGGCGATGGCCTCGGCAGTTGATTCGTCTACATCTA
>JBEKLY010000101.1:0-23470 GCA_050010015.1 Terriglobia bacterium | reverse complement strand
ATCCAACGCCATTATCGCCCTTCGCTGCTGCAAATTAAGTGGACGATTTCAGGATTTCTGGGAGCGCCGAGCCACACCAAGGAGTGCCTGATGGATTCCATCACTTTTCTGACGTGCACCCAGAGGGCCCGCCTGCCACCTATTGCTTTCCCATAGGTACAGTGGCACAATTCCTATGGGAGGCCAATAGGAGCGATATGGGCGACAAAGCAGATGTCTGGCAGGGCACGCTGGCCTTGATGGTCCTGAGGACGCTCGACACGCTCGGGCCGCTTCACGGCTACGGCATCGCGCGGCGCATCGAGCAGACCAGCGAGAATCTCTTATCGGTGAATTACGGAACCCTTTATCCAGCCCTTCTGAAGCTTGAGCAGGAAGGCTACATCGCTTCTGAATGGGGCCTCTCCGACAACAAACGCAAAGCCAAGTATTACAAGCTGACCCGCGCCGGCCGAAAGCAATTGGAAAGAGAGATTCAGGGATGGGGGCAGGCCACGGCGATCGTGGGGCGGTTCTTGGCCCCCAAGGAGTCGGTGTGACGCCCTGCGATGGCGAGGTGTGCCGATTTACGTTTGGACCCCCTCACCCGTCCACCGCCGGCTGACGAAGACGCCGTCGCCGGACACCCTCTCCCCCAAGGAGGAGAGGGTCAAGGTTTCACACTCACCGTGAAGGAGCAGTCCTCATGAGGAAGTTACGTGCGTGGTTCTTGCGCTTGGGCGGCTTGTTCGGCAAGGAGCGGCAGGAGCGCGAGCTGGCTGAGGAGTTTGAAAGCCACCTCCAGATGCACATCGAGGACAATCTTCGGCGCGGCATGACCGCGGAAGAAGCGCGCCGCGATGCCCTCATCAAGCTCGGCGGCCTCGAATCGGCCAAGGAACGCTATCGCGACCGGCGTGGCCTTCCCGGGATGGAAACGCTGCTTCAGGATATTCGCTATGGCGCACGTATGCTCCGCAAGAATCCCGGCTTTTCGGCGGTTGCGGTGCTGACGCTGGCGCTCGGAATCGGCGCCAACACCGCGATTTTCAGCCTGCTGGACTCCGTCGTGATGCGCTTTCTTCCGGTTGAGAAGCCTGAACAACTTGTGCAAATCACCCGGCGGGGTCCGGAACCCGGTCACGAAGGCGTCCCCAGTTTCACTAACCCCATCTGGGAGCAGGTGCGCGATCAACAGGACGTTTTCTCCGGCACGCTGGCCTTTGGCGCGCAGCAGTTTGACCTCGCGCAGGGCGGCGAAGCGCATTACGCCAAAGGCCTTTGGGTCAGCGGAGATTTCCTCCGCACGCTGGGCGTTCACGCCGCCGCGGGCCGCCTGATTAACGTCGCCGATGACCAGCGCGGGTGCTCCGGCGTTGCCGTTTTGAGCTACAGTTTCTGGCAGGATCATTTCGGGGGCGCGGCAAGCGCCGTGGGTGGCGCCATCTCGCTCGACAATCACACTTATCCAATCATCGGCGTGGCGGCCCCGGGTTTTTACGGCGTCGAGGTCGGCACGGAATTCGACGTCGCTCTTCCTTTTTGCGCCACTGTCATCTTCGACGGCGCCCGGCCGCGCCTCGACCATCGCTCGTGGTGGTGGCTGAGCATTCTTGGCCGCGTCAAGCCGGGGATCACTTCCGCACAGTTGCGAGCCCGCCTGGAGTTGATCTCGCCGCGCGTTTTCGCTGCCACCGTGCCGCCCAACTGGGACGTTGGCAACCAAAAGAACTATCAGAAGTGGGTGCTCACCTCCGCGCCCGTCTCAACTGGCACATCGGGCTTGCGCCGGCAGTTCGAGCACCCACTCCAGATCCTGATGGGGGTGGTCGGCATCGTCCTGCTGATCGCCTGCGCCAACATCGCCGGCCTCATGCTGGCCCGTGCCGCAACCCGCCAGCGGGAGATGGCCGTGCGGCGGGCGGTGGGGGCCTCTCGCGTGCGCTTGATTCGCCAGTTGCTCACCGAATGCCTTCTGCTGTCGACGGCCGGCGCGCTGCTTGGCATCCTGTTTGCGCATTGGGGAAGCGTGCTGCTGGTCCACTTCATTTCAACCAACCGGGACCAGGTTTATCTCGATTTGTCGTTTGACTGGCGCGTCCTGGGGTTCACCGCCGTAACCGCCGTCATGACCGCCGTCCTTTTCGGGGTCCTGCCGGCGTTCCGGTCCACTCGTGTCTCGCTAACCTCCGCCATGAAGGGCAGCCTGGCGATGGATCCTGAACGCCACGCGCGTTTCCGACCCCGGCGCTGGATCGTCGCCGCGCAGGTGGCGCTTTCGCTGGTCTTACTGGTAGGCGCGGGGCTATTCCTGCGCAACTTTGTCAAGCTGGTGACGCTCGACATCGGGTTCGAACGAGCCAACGTCCTGATGATGCACACCGAAGCGAGGACGGCCGGCATCCCGCCTGAAAAGTGGATGGCTACCTGGGACGAAATTGAACGCCGCTTGAGCTCGCTTCCTGGCGTGGTTTCAGTTGGCCGCAGTCTCCTCACGCCGGTGAGCGGAGGTGAATGGGATCAGTATGCTCAAGCCGACTCGCCGAACCCTCCGTCGGGCGAGGCCTCCGATGTATATCTGAACGGCATCTCGCCCGCATACTTCAAAACACTGCGCATCGCGATTCTGGCAGGACGCGGTTTTATGCCCCAGGACACCGCCATGTCGCCCAAAATCGCCGTCATCAACCAGACCATGGCTCGCAAGTTTTATCCGAGCCTGAACCCGGTTGGCAGAACCTTTCGCCTCTCAGGAGACCAGGGGAAGTTCGGTGACCCCATCCAGATTGTAGGCGTGGTCCGGGATTCCAAGTACATTTCGCTCCGCGAGGACGGTTATTCCTGCGCATACTTTCCTATTACTCAGGCGCCCGGATTCGGCGGCGGCCCCAACTTTCTGATCCGAACTTCGGTGCGGCCTTCCGCCATACTTTCGCTGATCCAGTCCTCTGTCGCGGGCGTGGACAAGTCGATTTCGCTGCAATTCGACACCCTGTCCCGGCAGGTGGATGATTCACTGGTGCAGGAGCGGGTGCTGGCCACGCTTTCCGGTTTCTTCGCGGGCCTGGCGCTTTTGCTGGTCATGGTTGGACTGTACGGCGCCATTAGTTACATGGTGACTTTGCGGCAAACGGAACTGGGAGTTCGCATGGCGCTCGGCGCGGCGCCCGGTTTGATCTTGCGCCTTGTGCTCCGTGATGTCGTGATCATGCTGGTCACAGGCGTAGCGATAGGAACCGGGATCACGCTGCTGAGCGTTCAACTGCTTCAGAGCCTGCTCTTCGGGCTGGCTGCGAGGGATCCGCTGACCATGGCGCTCGCGGCCGCCGTCCTCTCGCTCGTGGCATTCATCGCGGGCTACATTCCCGCTCGCCGCGCCGCAAGGGTGGACCCGCTGGTGGCCTTGCGCTACGAGTGAGGGGCAATTCTCGTGATTGCCCTAGCGTGTAGCGCAGCGTCCCTTTTGTTGGGACTCTGCGGTTCTTCTGCTGAACCGCGCGTCTCAGCTGTCCCCCACGGAAAAGCCGCGGAGTCCCAACAACAGGGACTCCGCGCTACCCCTGGATGGGCGATGGTCGCGCGACGCAGGGGCGGTTCGCGAACCGCCCCTATCGCACCCGCACTACCCCGCTGGCCACATCATTCCGCGAGGTGGATTGCCGGCCTCGATCAGTCCACCGCGCTGCCTTTATCCTTGAGCCTTTATCCCTTAGAATTACATATAAGGTTTTCACTGCATTTCAGTTGGGGGAAAACGATGACTCAGCGCATCGAGCTTCCAAAGGGTCTGGAGCTTGTACCCACGGAAGATCGCGGACGGTGGTGTTGTTCCCGCCTCGAAGAAGGGAACATCCTCTCCTTCGAGGAGACTCCCTTCGGCCTGCCCCCGGACGATGTCCAGTTCCTGCTGGGCCAGCGGCAAAGCGAGGCAGGCTATCACAAGAACATTGCCTATCGCCCGCTCTCCGACCGGCTCACGGGTTATGGTGAGTCGACGAGCGGCGACAAAGCGAGGCTGCACGCGGTCATGAAGCAGTTTTCCCAAGGGGCGATTGAGTTTACTCAGCGGCTCTTGTCTCCTTATGCCGGCTTACTGGTCGTGGACTTTGCCAGCTTTCGGCCGCAAGAGGAGGCGGGGCGGCAGATCCGCCAGCGGGCGCGCAACGACCTCCTGCATGTGGATTCGTTCCCAACCCGGCCTTCCCACGGCAACCGCATCCTGCGCGTATTTACCAATATCAACCCAACTGAGCCGCGGGTATGGGTGACTGCCGACACCTTCGACCGGCTCGCGGAACGGTTCGCCGGAAGCGGCGGCATGCCGCTTCCACGCAGCGTGGCCTCCGGTCCACAGAAACTCCTGGTGAAACTTGCGCGAGCGGCGCGACTCCACAGCTTGGCGCGACCTCCGTACGACGATTGGATGCTGCGCTTCCATCACTTTCTGAAAGCGAACCAGGAGTTCCAAAACACCAGTTCGCGATCGCGATGGGAGTTCCCGCCCCGATCCGCCTGGCTGGTCTTTACGGATATGGTCAGCCACGCGGTTCTCTCCGGACGGTTCGCTCTGGAACAGACTTTCATCGTTTCCAAAAATGCCATGATCTCGCCCGAGAAGTCTCCGGTGAGAGTCCTGGAACGCATCGCAGGCAGGCCTGTGTTGTAGGAGAAGCTTTCAGCCATCAGCTTGCAGCTCTCAGCAACCCGATCCCTCCGAAATTCACGTCATTCCCGCGCAAGAGGGAATCCATTGGACTGACCGTGGGTCCCCGCTTTCGCGGGGACGACATGGCTAAATTTCATTCCTTCGAAGGGGCCAAATGCCTGCGAAAATCCCGCTGGTCGCCTGCTGATAGCTGAAAGCTGAGGGTTGAATTGACTCTCCTCGTTGTGCTGTATATCATGGACACCTGGAAAGTTTAGTGATGAGTAAGCACAAGGGCAAAACCGTTGAAGTAGTGTGTCCCTGCTGCGGAGCGCGCATCGGAGTGGACACGGAGCTTGGAAAGATTCTGTTCCACCAACCGCCGCCGAAAACCTCCAAGGCTCCCGACTTGAATCAAGCTTCCCAGCTCCTCAAGAAGGAAGCGGAGCGGCGCGAGAGCCTCTTTAAACAAAGCGCCGAAGACGAAAAGGTAAAGTCTAAACTGCTGGAGCGCCGGTTCAAAGAGGCCTTCGAGAAAACCAAGGACGTTCCTACCGGGCCCCCATTGAAGGATATTGATTTGGATTGAGAGGCCGCGGCGGAATCTCCTTCGTGGCGGGGAGCAAGGACTGTGGCGAGCTCAGGGAAGAAATGGATAAGAGTGGCGGTCGAGAAGGCCAAACGCCTGTTCAAAAGAGGACCGCGCTTACCCGAAGAAGATCCGTATGCCTACGTGACTGCGCCCAAGAAACCCCGGCCACCCTACCGAAGCGCTGCTGCCGTTGCCGAACCGCCCGAAGACTGAAGGCTGTTTCCGGCGCTCGGCGCACTGAGGTGGGTCGCGCTTCTGCATCGTCCCATTGCTAAGAAACGCCATCCGCTTATTGTCGACCAGACACTTCCGGCCATTCAGGACTGGCCCCAAAAGGAGATCCAATGCCCGGCAAGAGCCATCCGCCCGAGTACACTTCTGAACACGCCGGCTCCGGAGTTCGCGCAAAGCTGCCTCAAATCGAGACATGGCCCAATCAATATAAGAATTACGAAATCACCATATCGATCCCGGAATACACTTCCATTTGCCCCCGTACCGGGTTGCCGGATTTCGGAACCATTACCATTCACTACCTTCCAAACAGGCTATGTCTGGAATTGAAGTCGTTGAAGTACTACATACTCTCTTACCGGAACCTGGGCATCTTCTATGAGAACGCCGTGAATCGCATCCTGGATGACGTGGCCAATGCTTGCCACCCAAAGTGGGCTGTGGTGCGCGGTGAATTCACTGCTCGCGGCGGCATGCGAACTAAAATCGAAGCGAGATACCCGAGGAAGGCAGGCCCAAGGGCATAGAGACGAGTGCGGAGGCGAGCCGTATGCGCTAGCCTCATTTCATTGTTGTAAAAAAATGACTTATAAGTCAATAACGGCCCAAACCGAACTGGGTTCTGAACACAAAGGACCTCGAAACTAGGCTCAAAACCATCCGAATTGCGACTATTTGTCAATATCCGAGCCAACCCGCGTCAAAGTGCGTACATATACAGCGTGCAGGGCCTAAGGAAAAAACCACCAAGGCCATTCGAAATACGCTTGACACGACTTCACTCAAGTTTTATTATGCTATGAAACTAATAGATGCTCCTGCGCATCTAAAAGTCTTGAATGTGGTTTTGAACCCTGACTTGGGGTTCCCACTCAGCGAGGAGGAATTTGGAACATGGGCAAGATTATTGGAATCGACCTGGGCACCACCAACTCGGTAGTAGCCGTCATGGAGGGCGGCGATCCCGTAGTCATCACTAATCCCGAGGGAGGGCGCACCACACCATCGGTGGTTGGGTTCGCCAAGTCTGGCGAACGGTTGGTTGGGCAAGTGGCGAAGCGCCAAGCCATCACCAACCCCGAGAACACCGTTTACTCCATCAAGCGGTTCATGGGCCGCCGGGTCGATGAAGTTCAGAGTGAGATCAAGACTGTCCCGTTCAAGGTGGTAGCTGGACCTAACGGTGACGTGCGGGTAGTGGCCCAGGGCAAGGAATACTCGCCCCCGGAAATCTCCGCCATGATCCTCCAGAAGATGAAGGACGCCGCCGAGCAGTACCTCGGCGAGAAGGTGACCCAGGCGGTCATCACCGTCCCGGCTTATTTTAATGACTCTCAGCGCCAAGCCACCAAGGACGCGGGGAAGATCGCCGGCCTGGAAGTTCTGCGCATCGTGAACGAGCCTACGGCGGCGGCGTTAGCTTACGGACTGGACAAGAAACGGGACGAAACCATCGCCGTTTACGACTTCGGCGGAGGCACTTTCGACATTTCGATCCTGGAGGTCGGCGAAGGAGTAGTGGAGGTCAAGTCCACCAATGGCGACACCCACCTGGGCGGCGACGACATCGACAAGCGGATTATGGACTGGATTGTGGACGAGTTCCGCAAGGACCAGGGGATCGACCTTTCCAAGGACCGCATGGCGCTGCAACGCCTCAAGGAAGCGGCGGAGAAAGCCAAGATGGAGCTTTCCACGGTACTCGAGAGCGACGTCAATTTGCCTTTCGTGACCGCTGACGCCTCGGGCCCCAAGCACCTGAACCTCAAGCTGACCCGCGGGCGCTTCGAGCAAATGTGCGAAGACATCTTCCAGCGTTCGGTTGGCCCGGTGAAGCAGGCGCTTTCCGATGCTAACCTGACCCCCGACAAGATTGATGAAGTCGTGCTGGTGGGCGGATCGACGCGCATCCCGCGCGTGCAGCAGATCGTCAAGGACCTTTTCCTTGGCAAGGACCCGCACAAAGGCGTCAATCCGGACGAGGTGGTGGCTGTAGGGGCTGCGGTGCAGGCGGGAGTCCTGGGCGGGGAAGTCAAGGACCTGCTTTTGCTGGATGTTACCCCCCTGACCTTGGGCGTGGAGACCCTGGGCGGCGTTATGACTCCGCTCATTCAGCGCAATACCACGATTCCGACGCGAAAGAACGAGACCTTTTCGACAGCGGCGGAAAACCAGACTTCGGTTGAGATTCACGTCCTGCAAGGCGAGCGTCAGATGGCGCGCGACAACCGGACACTCGGCAAGTTCCACCTTGTGGGCATACCCCCTGCGCCACGGGGCATCCCGCAGATTGAGGTGACGTTTGACATCGACGCCAACGGCATCTTAAACGTTTCCGCTAAGGATATAGGCACAGGTAAGGAACAGAAGATCACCATAACGTCTTCGAGCGGCTTAAGCAAAGAAGATGTCGAAAAGATGACCAAAGACGGCGAGTTGCACGCCGAGGAAGACCGCCACCATAAAGACGACATAGAAGCCAAGAACCGGGCGGATTCGTTGGTTTACTCGGTTGAGAAGATGCTCAAGGAGAATCGCGAGAAAATCTCCGACAGCGACGCCAAGGGCATCGAATCGGCCCTGGACGAAGCCAAGAAAGCGATTCAGGACGGCGACCCCTCGAAGATCAACTCTTCGGTCGAACGACTGACATCGGCGTCGCACAAGCTGGCGGAAGCGATGTACAAGCAGGCCTCCACCGCGCAAGCTGCCCAAGAGCACCCGAGCGGCTCTGCCGGGCCTTCGAGGCCTTCCGACGAGCCGGCTCAGCCCGGGAAAGGTAAGGGTGACGGCGAAGTGATCGACGCAGAAGTGGTGGACAGCGATGACAAGAAGAAGAACTGAGAAGTACAGTCGAGAGGCAAGAGTCGAAAGTTGAGAGCGGACTCTTGGTAGATAACAGCGCTGCGACCGATTCGACGCGAGTTGGCGTTTGGAAGGAGGAACAGAGGAACAGTCTTAAGGCACGAGCAAGAGAGTCATGGCTCTCGACTCTCGACTGTAGACTCTTAATTGCCTTATGGAACTTCGAGGTCTCGTCGGAGTGGAATGCCCGCAATGCCACTGGAAGCAATTCATGGAGCTGGGATTGGACCAGGCCATCATGGACTCCCCGGCGGCGCGGGAGATCCAGCACCAATTAGAGGAATGGCTGCGCTCGCGCTGCCCAGACCATCTGGGCGCGATTATGGAGAAGATGAAGAACTAACACCATGCCCGTTGCCACACAAAAAGACTATTACGCGACGTTGGGGGTGAGCCGCGACGCCAAGCCGGAGGAGATCCGCAAGGCGTACCGCCGCTTGGCGCGGAAGTACCATCCGGACGTTAACCCGGGCAACAAAGCGTCTGAAGAGAAGTTCAAGGAAATCTCGGGAGCCTACGAGATCGTGGGTGATGAAAAAAAACGCCAGATCTACGATCAATACGGCTTTTATTCCAACAACATTCCCCCTGGCGGCCCCGGACCAAGCGCCTCGACGGGCGCCGGCGGCCCCGGCCCGGGATTCGATTTCTCGGGCTTCGATTTCTCGAACGCTGAGAACGGGGATACGGAGACTGAAAAGCGCTCGGGATTCGGGGGGGGCTTCCGGGACATCTTCTCGCAGTTGTTCAATCGCCAAGGCCAGCGTGATGAGGAGGAAGAAGGCCCGCAAAAGGGAAGTGACATCGAACATCACATGCACCTGGGGTTCTGGGACGCCATTCATGGCACGCAGGTGCGGATCACGGTCGGGAGGCAAGAGACCTGCTCGACCTGCAAAGGCAGCGGTTCTGCCGGTGGCGCAGCCGTTACCTGCACGATGTGTGGGGGAACGGGCAAGGCAACGCGCCAGGCGGGAACGATGAAGTTCACCATGACCTGCCCACAATGCGGCGGGACCGGCCGGCAGCGCCGCCCTTGCCCAACCTGCGGTGGGTCCGGCTCCGTGCGGGTGCCGGAGACTTTTGAAGTGCGCATTCCTCCTGGTGTGGATACGGGTTCTCGCGTGCGCGTGCCAGGGAAGGGAAACGCGGGCGCCGGCGGCGGTCCTGCGGGCGACTTGTACATTGTTACGGAAGTTGAAACCCATCCCATCTTCGAGCGCAAGGGCGACAACATTTACGTTAAGGTCCCCGTGACCGTGGCCGAGGCGGCGCTGGGAGCGAAGGTGGAAGTGCCCACTCTCCTCGGGCCCTCTACAATCAAGATCCCTCCCGGCACACAGAGTGGCCAGCAACTTCGACTGCGTGGGAAGGGCGCGCCCTCGCTGCGCAGCGACGCCCGCGGCGATCAGTTTGTGGAGGTCCAGGTGATGGTTCCTCGGGTTGCGGATGAAAGGACCAAAGAAATCCTCCGCGAACTCGCTCGCCTGAACCCCGAAGACCCGAGGCGGGATTTGAGAAAGTACCTTTGAAGGTTAACGGTTGAAGGTTGAAAGAGAAGAGCTGGATGCCATCAGATCTAAGTTCGACCTCGGACCTTAGACTTTTGACTTTAAACTTTAGACTTTTCCTATGAGTCCCCGTGGCAGAAAAACTCGCGGCAAGACCGGCTACATGATCAGCGCCGTGGCTGAAATGTACAACATCCATCCCCAAACCCTCCGTCTCTACGAGCGGGAAGGGCTGCTGGTGCCCTTACGCACCAACGGCAACACCCGCCTCTATGGCGATGAAGACCTGGAGCGCCTCGAGACCATCCTGAACCTCACGCGCGACTTGGGCGTCAACCTGGCGGGAATCGAGATCATCCTGAACATGCGCGAGCGCATGCAGAAGATGCAGCAGGAAATGCGGGCATTCGTCTCGTACGTGCAGGAGGAAGTCTTGACGCACCCGCCGATTGACCCGGAGCGGATCCAAAATGCCCTGGTGCGCGTTGCCCCGCCGTATTTGATCCGAAGCCAACGCCACGCGGGGAAATAACCGCCCAGATCGACAGGAATCTGAGATGCCGCGAAAAGACTGCCCACAATGCGATGGAACAGGTTGGAAGCCGGTCGAGGTCGAAGGCGTCCGCCGAATGACCCGCTGTGATTGTTACGGCTTGGAGCGGGCGGAGTTGCTACTTCGCCAGGCGCACATACCTGAGAGGTACGAGCACTGCGCCTTTGAGAATTTTGATATCCGCCGGGGCAACCAGAGCCTGCAATGGGCGAAACTGAACGCTGAGAATTTTGTTAAGGAATACCCCGCGGATTTCGGCCTGCTTTTTGTCGGCACGACGGGCGTGGGGAAGACCCACTTGGCTGTCGCGGTGCTGCGGGAGTTGATCTTACGCAAAGGGGTCGAGTGTCTTTTCTATGATTTCCACGATTTGCTGAAGGCCATTCGGGATAGTTACAATCCCATTTCTCAAAACTCCGAGCTTTCCATTCTCCAGCCGGTGCTGGACGTTGAAGTCTTGTTGCTGGATGAACTCGCCTCGTGGAACCCCAGTGACTGGGTAAAAGAGACCTTACAGCATATTATCAATTCACGTTATAACCACAAAAAGGTTACCCTCATAACTACAACGCTTCCTTTAGGCGAATCCGCAGGCCGTCGTGAAGTCCGCACACCCTCGGGAGACGTCGTGCCAAACGTGGAGCTCACTCTGAACCAGCTCGGAGTCACTCTCCGCTCGCGGCTCTATGAAATGTGCAAGCTGGTCGAGATGAGCTCCGACGACTACCGCAAAGCCATCAAACAGGCGGCCTATAAGTTCCCAACGGCGTAAACGTTACCCAGCCTGGCGTTACATGCGGGAAATGCGTTTGCCTGTAGCGCTGACCTTCAGGTCAGCATCTGCCGGCCTAAAGGCCGGCGCTCCACTCGGCGCCTGTCGAGAACACGGTGGCGCCGTTACCCGCTCCAAAGCCGATGGCACGCCGAACGTCACGGCGATTCGAGCAAGCCGGCAGTGCCGACGCGCTCGAAAAGCTGCCTGCCGATTCTTGTCCACGTTCGGACTGGATGTCCACTCCTCAAAGGTTGCTGTTCGCATTGACTTCGCTTTCCGCGCGACGGTAGAATAGGGTTTCCTTTGTAGGCCTGCGTCGGGTACCTGGAGAGGAGGCCGGCGGATGTCCGCTGACGAAAAGGGCAGTAGTTTGCAAACGGCTGGGATTGAAAGTTTACAGGAAGTAGGGACGGACCTCGAAGCCCAAAATGATTTGACGGATTCGCAAGCGAAGAATCCCGAGATCAGCGAGGTGGCTAATCTGATGGAGGGGATGGAGGCGCTGTCCACTCCCACGATTGCCGCGGGCGAGATCGTTCAGGGGCACGTGCTTAAGATCACGGACACCGAAGTCGTGGTCGACGTGGGGTTGAAGTGCGAGGCTCAGGTTCCGAGGAGCGAGTTCCTCGCTCTGGATGGGCATCTGAGAATCAGCCCGGGTGATACGGTCGACCTTTGGGTCGACAATTATGATGAGCCTTCCGGCACGGTCAGCGTTTCCTATCAAAGGGCTTTACGGCGCAAGACCTGGGATGGAGTTGAACGCGCTTTTCAGGATCAGACGAATATCACCTGCCGCGTGGTCGATCGAATTAAGGGCGGCCTGATGGTGGATATTGGGGTTCCGGCTTTCCTACCAGCTTCTCATGCTGATGTGCGAGTGCACGCCAACTTGGATGAACTCAAGGGTCAGGAATTCCCTTGTAAGGTCATCAAGGTCAACCGCAAGAAGAACAACGTTGTGGTCAGCCGCAAAGCGGCCATTGAAGAAGAACTGAACCGCCGCAAGCAGGAGTTGGCGGAGCGCCTGCTGGAAGGCGCGGAAGTTGTGGGCAAGGTCAAGAACCTCACGGACTACGGCGTCTTTGTTGACCTGGGCGGGATTGACGGTCTTCTTCACATCACCGATCTTTCCTGGGGAAGAATTGGGCACCCCTCGGAAGTTGTCCAGGTGGGTCAGGAACTCAGCGTGAAGGTGCTCAAACACGATCCCGAAAGGGGACGAATTTCTCTCGGCTTGAAGCAACTCACGCCTGACCCCTGGGAGCAGGTGGCGGCGACATATCATGCGGGAGACCGAATCTCAGGACGCGTGGTGAGTCTTGCCGATTACGGCGCCTTTATTGAGTTGGAGGCCGGCGTGGAAGGGCTCATCCATATCTCGGAAATGAGCTGGAGCAAGCGACTGCGCCATCCGTCCAAGATTCTCAAGCTGGATGAGCGTGTCGAAGTGGGCGTGCTGGACGTCGATCCTGTAAAGCGACGCATCTCACTCAGTCTGAAGAGCACTCTTCCGGATCCGTGGACATTCGTAGGCGAGCGATTTGCGGTGGGGTCGATGGTGCATGGCCGGGTTCGCAACCTGACTGAATTTGGCGCCTTCGTCGAAATCGAAGACGGTGTCGACGGCTTGATTCACATCTCGAATATGTCCTGGAATAAGAATCTGAAACACCCGTCCGAGGTCCTTAAGAAAGGCCAGACAGTGGATGCTGTGGTGCTGGCCGTGGACCCGGATAATCGCAGGCTGGCGCTGGGTTTGAAACAACTTGAGGAAGATCCTCGCGAGGCATTCTTTTCCCGGGTCCACGTGGGAGACATGCTGCGTGGGAAGGTGACACGAGTAGCGCCTTTCGGCGCCTTTGTCGAGTTGGCGGAGGGAATTGAAGGTCTCTGCCATGTTTCGGAGTTTGAGAATGGCCATGCTCGGAATGAGGGCGCGAAGCTCGAGGTGGGGAGCGATTTGGAGTTTCGCGTGATTCGCCTCAGCGCCCGAGAGCGGAAAATCGCCTTGAGCCAGAGGGAAGCGGTAGTTCAGCCCGCTCCGGCAGAAATCGAGAAGCCCAAAGAGCCGGTGAGGCAATCCACTATGGCGGAGGCGCTTTCTTCGGCAGGAATCAACGCCCTGGAGTACTCGTCTTCACCCTCGGCGGTTGAGTCGTAACCTGTCGTACCGGTTATGCCCGACACTTCGCACCAGGAGCTAAACATGACCAAGGCAGAACTGATTGAGGATGTTGCGCGGGCCGTGGAGATGAGCCGCAAGGACTCCGAGATCATCGTGGAAACGATCTTCGAGAGCATCGTAAAGTCGCTGCGCGTGGGCGATAAGGTCGAAATCCGGGGCTTTGGGAGCTTTCGTACTCGACAGCGCAAGCCCCGCATCGGGCGCAATCCGAAGACCGGCGTGCGCGTGGATGTGCCCGCCAAGAAAATTCCCTACTTTAACCCCAGCAAGGAGCTGAAGGATCTTGTCAATAGTGGGGCTGCGGCCGCAACGCCTCCCCCACCCCCGGCTGCTCCCGCACCTGAGCCTTCGGGCACAGCCACTCCTTAGTCAAGCGGCGATCTTATGTGTGGACCGGCGAAGTGAGCCGGCGCTCCGCCGCGGCGGCACTTAGACCGACTTGGTTATGGCCCGCCCGCAGGCGGGTCGAATCCTGCAACATCACAGGCATCCCGATTATGGACTACCTTTGGAGTCCTTGGCGGTTTCGCTACGTCAGCCAGCCCGTCGCGACGGGGGGTTGCGTTTTCTGTGAAAAGAGCGCGGCCGATCCCTCCCGCGATCGGGAGAACCTGCTTCTGTATCGCGGCCGCTCGAATTTTGTCCTTCTCAATCTCTTTCCGTACACCACCGGCCACTCGATGGTGATCCCTTACGCCCACATCGCCGGCCTCGAAGAGGCCGCACCCGCCGCGCTCTCCGAAATGATGGAGTTGGCGCGCCGCCTGCAAGCGGCATTGCGAGATTGCTATCATCCCGAAGGGTATAATCTCGGTATGAATCTTGGGAAGTGCGCCGGCGCCGGCGTAGCAGACCACCTGCACTTGCACGTCCTCCCCCGCTGGACAGGAGATTCCAGCTTCGTCACCACCGTAGGGGAGACTCGCATATTGCCAGAAGACCTCCTTACTACCTACGATAAGCTGTCCCCATATTTTCCCCAGGGCAGTTGATGCGCCGTTTTCCACGATCATGCCCTCTTCCCAAGGGATAGGGCTTAAAACACTCGTCGTCGACGGCCCTCTCCCTTGGGGAGAGGGTGGCGAGAGTAGCGAGCCGGGTGAGGGGTTTCTTTCCGTCGAGCCTTGCAACTTCGAAATTCGGGTTAAATCAGCCTGATTTCGTGTAGAATTCTGTGCAAGCAGCGAAGCCAACAATCGAATAGGGGGGCAACATGAGCGGAGTCAACAGGCGTGGTTTTCTGGCGGCGGGAAGCGCATTCTTGAGTATCGCGGCGGAGGCGGAGCTACTGGCCGGGCCGGTTCCAGAAGGGACTGCCGAGGCCGGCAAGGCCGATCAGATAGCTCCCGACATCTATTTTCACGAAGGACGCGTGGCAGACAACGCCGATGCCGTCTGCAACAACGGCTGGATTATATTCGAAGATTATGTGTTAGTCGTCGACGCAAATTTCCCCGCCGGGGCACGACTGATCATCAGCAAAATTCGATCGATGACCGACAAGCCAATACGTTTTGCCTTCGACACCCATCACCACGGCGACCATGCTTACGGTAATCAGGTCTACGTCGAAAACGGTGCGGTGCCGGTGGCGCACACGGGCGTCATCGAAGAGATGAAGCGGCACGAGACGGGCTACTACGACAGCAAGCCCGGGGCCTGGGAAGACGCTGCCAAAGGCCGCGCCGATCTGAAAGGCACCAGGCTCAAGCCGCCCTCCGTGCTTTTCTCGAAAGACTTGTTTTTTGACGACGGCAAGCATCGGGTTGAGCTGATGCACCTGGGAGTCGCGCACACGCACGGCGACGCGGTTGCCTGGCTGCCGAAAGAGCGCATTCTCTTCACGGGCGATGTGTGCGTGAACGGGCCTTATAATTTCGTAGGCGACGGGGATGTAGGCAAGTGGGTGGTGACGCTGGATGCAGTGAAGAACCTTCGTCCGCAGATTGTCTGTACGGGACATGGGCCGCGCTCCGTGGCGACCGTTTTGGACGATCAGCAGGCGTTCTTCAAAACGCTCCGGGACCAGGTCGGCGCGCTTATGGCCAACAAGGCTCCTGATGAGGCCAAGGGCCAGATTGAGGCCATCCGCGCCACGCTGAGGGGCAACGCGCAGATCGCGCGCTACGTCAGCGACCGCGGAGCAGACGATTCCCTCCCCTCGCAGATCGGGAAAGTGTACGAGGAACTGACGGGCAAGAAACTCGCAGACTTGGCCGACCATCGGCAGTTCGCACGCCATGCCCACGCCCGATGCCATGGTCTCGTGTCAGTTTGAGTGGGTAGCACAGGCACTCTTGCCTGTGCTATTGGGGCGTTGAGCAAGTCGGGGCCACAGGCAAGAGTGCCTGTGTGCTACGCTAATCCCGGGGCCTGCGTTCAGACAAATCGAGGTGACACCATGAGAGTGCGGGGGTTTTCGTTGTGGATGGTTAGCTGCGCAGGCATAGCGCTCCTCGCGGCGGTGCGTGCTTCGGCGCAAACACCTTCGGAAGCGCTGCTGGTGCTGGCCAAGAGCGACGAATCGCTCGCCATTGTCGATCCAGAAAGCTTGCGCGTGGTTGGGCGGGCGCCGTCCGGTCCGGACCCGCATGAAGTTATCGCATCGGCTGACGGCAAGCTCGCTTACATTTCGAATTACGGCGGCTCGGACAGCGATCTCCATACCATCTCTGTGGTTGACCTGGTTGCGCAGAAAGCCCTTCCGGCGATTGACCTTGGCGCCTTACATTCGGCGCACGGCTTGGCATTCGCCGGCGGCAAGCTCTATTTCACCGTGGAGACGAACAAGGCCATCGGGCGCTTCGATCCGGTTACGGGAAAAGTGGATTGGATCTTGGGGACCGGACAGGACCGCACGCACATGGTTTGGGTCTCCGAAAGCTTGGACAAGCTCGTCACTTCCAACGTAAGCTCCGGCACCCTCAGCATCATCGAGCGAGTTTCACCGCCTGGTGGCGGGTTCGGGCCTCCGCCGGGCGGGCCACCCAGTGGCGGACCTCCGCCCGGAGTTCGTCCACCGCCCGGCGGGCCGCGAAAGACCTGGGAAGTAACCACTGTGCGGTCGGGCAATGGGTCAGAGGGATTTGACGTGTCACCCGATGGAAAAGAGATTTGGGCCGCCAATGCTCACGATGCCACGGTGACTATTATCGACTTCGCCGCCAAACGCGCCACCCAGACTATACACATTTCGGTAAACGGCGCGAATCGCCTGAAGTTCACGCCGGATGGCGCGCGGGTCTTTGTCTCCGGCCTCGGCTTCGGAGGCAGGTCGGGCAGCGATCTCGTGGTGATCGACGCTTCGAGTCGCAAGGAGATTAAGCGCTTCGACTTGGGCGGGGGCGCCGCAGGAATACTGATGGATCCCCGCGGTTCGCGCGCGTTCGTCGCCGTGAGTGGGAAGGACTACGTCGCGGTCGTGGACCTGAAGAGCCTTGAAGTCACCGGCCGCATTTCCGCCGGAGGACAGCCCGACGGGCTCGCTTGGGCTGTTCGAAAATAGCCTCAATTTTTCCCGCCTCAGGCGCGTCTGCTTGCGGCCAGCGGCTCCGCCGACCGGCTTTGTGGGAAGGCTTCGAAGGTGTAAGAGACCCGACGATTGTCATCCTGAGCGAAGCGAAGGATCCCCGCAGTTTCTTATGCTGCAGCGGTCTACGAACAACTGCGGGGATCCTTCGCTTAGCTCAGGATGACACCTTCCGACTTTTTATTATCGCCCCGAAGACAGTTAGGTTATGCTGGTATTAAATCCACAGGGACAGACAAGAAAATCAACGGGAGGCGCAGATGCGTATTCTGGCGAAGTTTAATCTTGTTCTCATCGTCATCTTTGCGGCCGCTGTGGCCATCACCGGCTACATTGCTCACGGTTTCCTGGATCGGGACGCTCGCCAGCAGGTGATTCAACAGGCCGAACTGATGGTCGGGGCGGCGGGCGGCATGCGGTCCTACACCGCTGAGCAGCTCGACCCGCTGCTCGAAGCCAGCGAGCAGCATTCCCGCCGATTCATTCCCCAAACGATTCCGTTTTACAGCGCCACGGAGGTGTTCAATTACCTTCGAAAGACCTACCCTGCTTACACGTATAAAGAAGCCGCTCTGAATCCGACCAACCTTCGCGATCGCGCGGTGGATTGGGAGGCGGATATCATTCAGAGTTTCAGCAATCATCCCGGCAAGACCCAGGTGATCGGCACGCGCCCCACTCCCGAAGGCGAGTCTCTGTATCTAGCCCACCCGATCAAGGTTGACGGAAGCTGCCTGAATTGCCATGGCGAACCCAACCAGGCGCCCAAGGCCTTGCTGGCGGAATACGGCAGGGACAACGGATTCGGTTGGAAAGTCGGCGACGTAGTGGGAGCGCAGATCGTGAGCGTGCCCATGGCGCTACCCCTCTCGGTTGCCGCCCGCGAGTTCAAGGCTTTGATGATTTCTCTGGGATCGGTTTTCCTCGCCACCCTGGTGCTGCTTGATCTTGCGCTCATTGTCGTCGTCATCCGCCCTGTATCAAAACTCTCGGCCGCAGCCGGCGAAATCAGCAAGGGCAACCTGAATGTGCCCGAGCTTGCGGCCTCGGGTTCTGACGAAATCTCACAGCTTGCCCGGTCCTTTAACCGCATGTATGTGAGTCTCGCGAAGGCTATTAAGATGCTTGAGGAGGCGTAGCAGGCGGCGCGAGCTAGGTCAAAACACGCGCGAGGCCAGAAATTTCTCGCGGTCGGCCGGAGAAGGTATTTCCGCGGCCACGGATTCGTAGAGTTGACGCAATGAGCCGGACCGCTTTGCCGCGCGAGCTACGATAATTCTGGCCATAGGACCGATGTACACCGCCAGATCCTTCTTGAGCTTTTCCAGGTCAGGCTCACCCAGAGGTTTCACCGGTTGACTCGCTCGGAGGGCCCCGGCCGTCGCGGGCACGGCAGGGGCGGGGGCCGTTTCAACAAAATCGGCCGCAGGAATCGCCGCGGGGCCCGGCGCGGTGTAGACTGGGACCGGCGGTGGAGTGACCAATCGAAGTCCGGAAGGCGCCGGGGCGAGCTGCGATTGAAGTTCAACAAGCGCATTGCGGAAATCCTCGGCACTTTGGAAGCGGTGGTCGGGCGCTTTCTCGAGCGCCTTCTCGATGATCCGCGAGAGCCCTTCTGGGATGTCCGCACTCAGTCGTATCGGGGGCAGCGGCTTCTCGTCGAGGTGCCCTCGCATAATGGCGTAGAAGCTATCCCCCTGAAAAGGATGGCGGCCGGTCACGCACTCATAAAGCGTCGCGCCCAGCGAGTAGAGGTCCGAACGTACGTCGAGCGGCTCGGCTTTGAGCTGTTCGGGCGACATGTAATAAAGAGAGCCCAGCGCCGTTCCGGGGGCCGTGAGCTTGGGATCCCCCGCCTTGCTTGCGATGCCGAAATCTGTCAGCTTCACCACGCCACTGCTGGTAATGAGGATGTTTGCCGGTTTGATGTCCCGGTGAATCACGCCCAGCCGGTGCGCGTAGGAGAGCGCCGCGAGCACCTGACAAGTGCAGTCCAAAGCGTAAAGGGGGTTGAGCCTGCCGCCGCGCAGCTTCTCGTCGAGCGAGGAGCCTTCGACCAGTTCCATGATCATAATAAGCTGATCATTGACCTTAAATGCCGTTCGCAGCGACGCGATGTTGGGATGCTCGAGGGCGGCCACCACTTTGATCTCGCGGAGGAAACGTTCCGATAGGTCGGGCGCTGCCGTCGCGTCGTCCAGCAGCACTTTCATGGCTTCCACGCGGTCCGAAATCACGTTTCGAACCTTGTAGACTTTGCCCATGCCGCCCCGCCCCACGAGCGCGATGACCTGGTAGCCTCCCACCGTTTGCCCGATTTCAATGCCCATTTATAATTAAGATAATCGATCCTCCGGGGTTCGGCAAGGGTACCCGGGCTCTACACAGCGAACATCTTCAGCCCCGAAGGGGAGACCCACCAGAGCCTAGACAGAATTCAAGCCCTTCGGCTCCTCCCACGGTATTGGGAAACTTCGTCCGAGCGCGCGCCACCAGGCTATCCACGAATGCGTCGTCGCTGTCAGGATCGTGGTGGAACAACACCAGTTGCTTCACTCCACATTCCCGGGCAACGCGTACTCCCTCCTGCCATGAGCCGTGCCCCCAGCCTTTCTTTTCGCCTTGCGACTGCCGGGGCGTGTACTGGGAATCATACAACAGCAGGTCGGCATCCCGGGCCAGAGAGCGCAGCGCGCGGTCGTGGGCCGGAGAGCCGGGCTCGGTGTCGGTTGCCAGGACGAACACGCCGCCGTCTGCTTCGATCCGGTAGGCGGCGCATCCCTGCGGATGATTGAGGCGCGCCGTCTTGATCACTGCTCCCTTAATATTGATGCCGGTCTTTCCCAAGTGGATAAAGCGGCGCTTCGCCGCCATGCCGATCGGATAGTATGGGCTTCCCATCATGCCTTCAATAGTTCGCCGCAAGCGGGCGGCCGGCACCAACGGAGAATAGAAAAAGAAGGTGTTACGTTTCTCGTAAAAGGGGACGAAATATGGAATACCCTGAATATGATCCCAGTGGAAGTGCGTCAGGAAAATATGAGCGAGGATGGGCCGGCCGGCGAATTCTTTTACAAGGCTCTTTCCCAGTACTCTTATTCCGCTGCCGCAGTCGAGAATGATAAGGGTGTTGTTGTCGAGCCTGACGTCGATGCACGAGGTGTTGCCGCCGTACCGCCCCGTCTCTTTTCCAGGGGTTGGCGTCGAGCCGCGCACACCCCAGAGCCTGACCTTCATGGTTCACCGCCTCGCCGCCATCCGGGCCCCTTGAGATTCATAGCGTAGCAATCTCGCTTTCAGGTGTCTACAATGTTCCGGATCTTACTCGGCCTTCGTCTCACTGAGACTTGCCCTTGCCTCGCGCCGCCCGCTTGCCTGATACTCTTTGGAGCCCGATGTGGCCTTGCCCGGTGGTCGTGATTATGCATCGCCCGTAGGGCGGAACGAGTCGGTGTGAAAACCTCATTACGGCTGTCATTCCGAGCCCTTCGCTGTCATCCTGAGCGCAGCGAAGGATCTCGCTCTGGGTGCTCAGGGTAAACTCCGCGAGGAATCTCGCCCTGAATGATTTCAAGGGCAGAGCGAGATTCCTCGTTGCCTGCGGCTCCTCGGAATGACAGCACAAACGAGGTTTCGCACAGGCGCGTACTGGCGGTTTCCATCGCCG
This sequence comes from Terriglobia bacterium, assembly GCA_050010015.1. Taxonomy (GTDB): domain Bacteria; phylum Acidobacteriota; class Terriglobia; order UBA7540; family UBA7540; genus CAVROP01. The sequence goes on along the minus strand of JBEKLY010000101.1, from coordinate 2,932 downwards.
AAACGGAGGCGATTGTGCGTCGATTGGAATCTAGAATCCCGAATCTTGAATTGCTGCGCCAACGTGTGGTGGGCGGTTATTCTGCATTGGCTTGCCTCGTCTTCTGTTCTCTCCTGCGGGTTCCACCGGCGGGCGCTCAGCAAGCCAATTTGGATGGGCTGGTCGACCGTGAAATGCCTTCGCTCGTATCCACCTATAAATCGCTCCACGCCGCCCCCGAACTCTCTCATCACGAGCAAAAGACCTCGGCTTTTGTTGCCGGCGAACTGCGCGCCCTGGGATACACCGTCACAGAGCATGTGGGCAAATACGCCGGCCATCCCGAGTGGGCCGGCTACGGCGTGGTGGGCATGCTGAAGAACGGCCAAGGGCCGACGGTGTACGTTCGAACCGAGCTTGACGCGCTCCCCGTGGAAGAGATGACGGGCCTGCCCTACGCGAGCAGAGTCCGAACCAAGGATGACGCGGGGCGCGAAGTGGGAGTGATGCATGCCTGCGGCCACGATATTCACATCACCTCTTTACTGGGCACGGCGAAAATGCTGGTTGAAATGAAGGACCAATGGCACGGCACGCTGGTCATGCTAGGCCAGCCCGCGGAGGAAGCCATTAGCGGCGCTAAGGCTATGCTTGACGACGGTCTCTACACGCGCTTTCCGCGTCCCGATTACGTCATTGCACTGCACGACACGCCCGCGCTCGAGGCGGGCAAAGTCGGGTTCACGCCCGGTTACGCGATGGCCAGTTCCACCTCCGTCGAGGTTACGCTGCGCGGCGTCGGCGGGCATGGCTCTGCACCGCAAGTGGCCAAAGATCCCATCGTCGAAGCCGCCGAATTCATACTGGCCATTCAGACTATCGTGAGCCGCGAAGATTCGCCCTTTGATCCAGCCGTAGTCACGGTCGGTTCGATTCACGGCGGCACACGCCCCAACATCATCCCCGACGAGGTGCATTTGCAGCTCACCATACGGACCTACAAGGAGGAGGTGCGGCAGCACATTCTGGCGGCGCTCGCGAGAATCGCACAGGGTATTGCCGCGGCTCATGGAATTCCGCCGTCTCTTTCCCCTATTGTGACCGCAGATGAGAGTGACCACAGCCCCGCGCTGTATAACGACCCCCAACTTACGGCGCGTCTGGCGCAGGTCTTTAAGACAGCACTGGGCGCGGAAAACGTTGCGGAACTACCTCCCGTCATGGCCAGCGAGGACTTCTGCCGGTTTGCTCTGGAGGATCGCCAGATTCCCATCTGCCAGTTTTCCTTGGGCGCTGTGGACCCGGCAAAGCTTGCGGAAAGCCGACGTACGGGCGTGCCCGTGCCCGGACTACATTCGAGTTTGTGGGCGCCCGTTCCCGAGCCCACGCTGCGCACGGGCGTGAAAGCCATGACCAGCGCAGTATTGAATTTGATGAAGCAGTAGGAGGGAGGAAAATCTTGATGCGGGCAATTAGATTGGATGTTCTCGCTTTGCTCCTGATGACTCTGGTGACCCCTTCGGCATCTGGACAAGGCCCTTTACCGGTTCCGGCAAAACAGACGGTGATTCGTGCGGCGAGCATCCTGGATGTGAAGACGGGACAGGTGATTCGCGACGGGGCAATTGTCATTACGGGCGATAAAATCGTGAGCGTGGGTCCGGCCTCCGGCGCGTCAACCAGTGCCGGTGCAAGCGTGATCAACTTGCCCGGCGCCACGGTGCTCCCCGGCCTGATCGATGCTCATACCCACCTGACGTTTGGCACGAATTTCGGCTACGAAACGCTGGGGATCTCTGTGCCGCGCGAGGCGCTGATCGGCGCGCGCAACGCCCGCGTCACTTTGGAGGCCGGATTCACGACCGTGCGAAACGTGGGCGCCAGCGGCTACGCCGACGTGGCTCTGCGCGACGCGATCAATGCCGGCGATGTGCCGGGGCCGCGCATGCTGGTAAGCGGTCCGGCGCTTGGGATTACGGGAGGCCATTGCGACGAGAATCTGCTCCCGTTCGAGTTTCACTTCACAGCCGACGGCGTGGCCGACGGCGTGGAGGGCGTGCAGCACAAAACTCGCGAGGTCATCAAGTACGGCGCCGATTTGATCAAGATTTGCGCTACTGGCAGAGTGCTTTCGAAAGGAGATGACCCGAACGCCGCGCAATACACCCTCGAGGAAATGAAAGCCATCGTGGCCGATGCGCACCGCCTGGGACGGAAGGTTGCCGCCCACGCGCACGGCGCGCAGGGCGTGATTTGGGCCTCGGAAGCAGGCGTGGATTCCGTCGAGCACGGGCATTTGATGAACGACGCCGCCATCGCCACCCTCAAAAAGAACGGGACTTATCTTGTGCCGACGCTCTACCTGATGGATTGGCAGCGGGAAAATGCTCGTACCGCGAATCTGCCGGACTTCGCCAGGCGCAAGATGGATATGGTTTCGGAGCTTGGAAAGACTAACGCCAGGAAGGCATTCGAGGCGGGCGTAAAGATTGGGCTCGGCACCGACGCCGCCGTTTATCCCCACGGGCTGAACGCCCATGAACTGGCGGTCTATGTCAGCATTGGAATGAGTCCGCTCCAGGCGATTCAAACGGCAACGGTCAACGACGCTGATCTCCTGGGCTGGTCTGATAAGATCGGAACCCTCGAGCCGGGCAAGTGGGCCGACATCATTGCCGTAGACGGAGATCCGCTTCGGGACATCACCGTGCTCCAGCGTGTGAAGTTCGTGATGAAAGGTGGCGAGGTGGTGAAGAACGAGTATGGAAAGTGACAGAGCTTGCCGAGACCGGACGATGAGTGGAATTTGTCATCCTTCGCTGTTTGAAAACGCGTAGGGGTAGGGCTTGCCCTCATAAGCGTTCACTTAACGCCTCAACTGGTCAAGTGGTGGCAATTTGGGTCTCGTTCGCCACTAAATTCAGGCCCGGAGGGCCGACAGGGAGTAGCCCAC
>JBEKLY010000100.1:0-24267 GCA_050010015.1 Terriglobia bacterium | reverse complement strand
GGGCTACTCCCTGTCGGCCCTCCGGGCCTGAATTTAGTGGCGAACGAGACCCAAATTGCCACCACTTGACCAGTTGAGGCGTTAAGTGAACGCTTATGAGGGCTTGCCCTACCCACGTCGGGACCGGCGGAAATGCGGGGACGGCAAGCCGTCCTCCTACATCGAACCATTTGGCCGCGATGGGGCTCTAAATTAAGTAGGGGCTGAGGATAAAATGACGGGACGCCCAATGTTGGCGGAACTCCACGAGGATGATGACTTCTTTCTCTTAGCCAAGTCTGTAGGCGAGTTTGGGGATCGCGAACTAGCACCCTACCTCAGCCGACTCGGCGAAGAGGAATTCCCAGCGCGGTTCATTCGGCTGGCAGCCAACAATGGATTTGTCGGCTCAGCCGTCCCCGCCGAGTATGGCGGCCAGGGCGGAACGCTGGAAGGTATACTCTCCATTATCGAGGGCATCGCAGCGTGTGACGGTTCGCTCGCGCTCACACTCGCCGCCCACGAATCTCTGGCGACAACGCAGATTCTTCTGGGTGGCAACGATAGGCAGAAACACAATTACCTTCCAAGGCTGACGAGCGGCGCAGATACTGGCGCGTGGTGTCTCACCGAGCCGCAGGCAGGGAGCAATATTTTCCATGATATGAGGACCAGGCTCGAGCGGGGCCCCGAGGGCTGGAAGCTGAACGGCGAGAAGACTTTCATTACGAATGGACGCCATGCCGGCCTGTTCGTCGTGCTTGCCCGTGCCCTATGGGCGGATGGCACGGACGACGGCATCACCGCGTGCGTAGTGGAAAGCCGCGACAACGAGGACCACATTTCCCGAACGGCTCTCCATGGCAAGATGGGCATGCTGCGTTCGGATACGGCGGCGCTGAAGTTCGATGATGTTCCTGTCGCCGGTGACGCCATTTTGGGTCCGCTTGGAAGCGGAGGCAAAGTAGCTCGCCAGGTCCTCTTGCGAGGTCGAGTAGGAATCTCTGCACTTGCCCTGGGCCTGGCGCGGGACTCGCTCGAGCGCGCTGCGGCTTACTCCAAAGAACGGAAGGTGGCGGGCGGATCGCTTTTTGACCAGCCGCTTACACAGGAGAAGCTGACCCGCATGGAAGATTGCCTGTGGGTGGCATGGCAAGGCGTGCGCAGCGCCGCCCGGTTTGCCGATGCGCTCAAGCCTTTCAAGGTACAAGCATGCATGGCAAAGGTGTTCGCCACCGAAACCGCCCTGCGAATCTGCGACGAGGCGATCCAAATCATGGGCGGCTACGGTTACATGCGGGATTACAAGGTCGAGCAGAATTACCGCGACGCGAGGCTGTTAACCATTGGAGAGGGAGCGTCTGAGATTCTGCGGATAGCCATCGCCTCGAGTTTATTGGACCAGGATCGTGTCGACACGGGGGATATTCTTCCGCACCTCGATAGCCTGAAAGTTCCTGCGGGTCCGCACCGTGGCTCCGTGAATTCCCTATGGGGACCGGGTTGGCGGGCCCTTCAGCTTGCTTCCGAGAGCGTGCGCTTGGTGCGAGAGGAAATCCTGCAGGAACGCCTGCGGACAGGCTTGGTCTCAAGCCGCCAATGCGAAGCGGCGAGGTTTGCAGACCTTGCGACAAGGCTATGGATCTCAATCCAGGTGGTGCTGTCCGGAGCAAGGCTCGTGGATCGTGGTAGCGCTTCCCCTAACCATATGCGGCTCGTGGAAAGCTTCCTCACCCGTTCTTCGATTGAAATCTGCCACCTGGCCTCGGAACTTTTCCTCGCGCGGGGCGCGACTGATGCGAGGCTAAGCCACAATTACATCGAGGCGATCGAGGTCGGTGCTGCCGTCAATCCGCCTTGCCCTATACCACTCATCGAGGGGAGCGTATGAGACATTTCTGGATGCTGGCAGGTGTGTGGGCGATAATGATAGTAGGAGAATATTCCTACTTCGTGTTCGGGATGCTGAGGCCGGGGGCGTTTTCCCCAATGCCTGCCGTGGTGACGGGTCTCTGCCTGGCGCTCGTATACCAGGGAGGCAAGGGAAGGCTATGGTAAGGAGGACTCAGATCTCCGGGGCCGTGGATCCCCACATCAACGAGTTTCATGGGGCTCAAGATCTGCTCGAGCTGCTCCCTGCGAGCGCGACGATGCACGGTGATCAGGAGGCGGGAAGGGGCAGGAATTTCGATGTCGCTGGCCTTTCCTGCCCCCTTGGGTTGGTAAGTTTGCATGGAAGCCCGTTGGGCAATCTGTTGGCCCTTAATTTCCGGGGCACACTACAGCGCAGGCCGCCCCTGGATGAGCCGGATGAGCAGGGCCACGATTGCAAGGATCAAGAGCAGGTGGATGTAGCCACCGAGGGTATAGGAACTGATCATACCTAATAGCCAGAGCGCTAAGAGAAATATAAAGATTGTCATCAACATAGCAGTGCCTTCCTTTTCCCATCAATCTCCAGGGCGATCCGCCGCTCTCACGATGCGGGTCCTGGACCGCCAGTGACCGACCTGCCACCGTACGCCCTGCGTTCAACCTTGCTATCGCACTGTCTGCCCTATCTGACCACAAGCAACTAAATGACCAGGAAGTGGGACCTGGCTGTAATCTGTTGAAACTGCGGCTGAGTCATTCATATGGGACAAGCCCGAAACACGCTTTGCTGAGTAATTTATTCAGTCTGAGGTAGCGAATTTTTCACTGGGCACTCGTCTCGGCTTACGAGCTTGCACAGCGCGCCAGATCGCTGGGGCGCGCCCACTGCATTCTGAGGGCTTGGGCCGGGGGCTCAGGACTGGGGAGAATCGGAAAACGCGGAAAGGCTCTCTCCGTTTACGGCGGACGCTCCTTTGGCTATTCTCACACGGCAAATCAATTCAGTGCTCACCGCAACGCTGCACCACGCGACTGGGCGTCGCGCAACTCAGCGGAATCGTTGCATCATGGCGGCGATCGCCTTCAGGTAAATGCGTTCGGCCTGGGGGTCGAAGTGGGTAGCGGCCACTTCATACCCTCCTTCAGCGTAGGCCTGTTGTTCCGGGAAATAGCCGACGTAGCCATTGGTGTATCCCATCAAGTGCGCGAAAGTGGCCGGAGAAGACGCTTTGACCTGTTTCCCGATGTTGCTGAACATCTCGCCCGGGAATGTGGTCCACATCAGGTCTCCGATCCGCACGATGGTGGTAGGAACCGTGATGGCGCTGGCCTTGAAATCCTGAAACAGCTCGCGATAATTTCGAGGTAAGAGTATGTCAGCGGTTTCTAACTGAACGCGAGGGCTGACTGAGGGCTCCGGCGAGAGCCCGCGGTAGACTCGGGCCACCTCGCGCCCGATCTCTTCGCCGAGCGCCCACGTCGTTTCCACGTTGTCTTTGTAACCATCCAGTCCGCCCACGACACGCGGGTTGATATCTCCGGCAGCCCCTTGCAGGTAGATCGAGCCAAGGCCGGGGAATTGCTTTTCAACGTATTCCTGCATGCGGCCCATCCACTCGCCGGAAATTTTGCTGTTGCGTCCCCCGAGCGAAGTCCCGTGGCAGGCGTAGTGAATCATGATGGCCAGCGGTGCGCCCGACGCCTTATCGACGCGCACGATTTGGACCGCATCGTCGATGGGACCTAAAGGGTTCGCGCCCAGCCGCACGACGCCGCCGAACTCGTGAATCGTGGCCGGATGATCGGTCTTGTGCTTGCCGAAGGATTGGCTGGCGTCGTTCTCGTCGAAGGTCAGGGTCGAGACCGAATCGGCAGGACGCGCCTGGCGGCGGTTCATGGCGATCCGCGAGTGCCCCGTGGCCGCGGCGATGCGCACGGGTTGCAAGTCGGCCACAGCTTGCTGCGAGGCCGTGATCACACCCTCCGCAAACAGGCGGTCCCAGTCAGTTTTTGCCTCGGCATTCGGCGAGGGAGCGGCATGGTTATGAACATCGCCCACGAGGACGTTCGCTTCCGGAATTCCCGTGGCCTCCGCGATTCTGCGGCGGAATATATCGTGCCCCTGAATTTCGATCACGTCAGCCACAACAAAAGCTACGCGGACGCCGGAGGCTTCGAAAACCAGGGCGCGAACGTACAGGCGGTCGTGCCCATGAACGCCGTCTGAAGGCTCCCCACGCAGGTCGTATCCGCCCATGAATACCGGCCCGGAGGGGGTGACGTCGACTTTCGCGTAACCGGCACGCAGTTCCTGCGCACGGCACTCCACGGAAGCGAAAAGCAAAGGCAGGGCAAGAAATAGTGCTCGTCCAACGGTCCTCCATACCTGCCTGATGATCAGTTGTTGCATCTTGTTTGGGATCCCTTCCTCAGGACTTCGCTTTCGCCAGGGGGGAGAGTTTAGCACGAAATCTCCAAGCAGGTGGTCAAGAGAGGGCGCATCAGTTGCAATGAGAGTCGACCGACAGAAGCCGCGGAAAAAGAAGACCGCCACAACATGCGGGGCTGAGCGAAGGACCCCTCACCTGTCCCGCCGCGTCTGATGAAAGCGCCGCAGCGGGACACCGCCTCCGCAGGGACAGGGCTTGGAGGTTCTAAGCCTTGGTTGGTTTTCAAATTGATCATTCGCCCAGCGGGATGCGGGACTTGTTCTTCGCCAGCCAGTCCTCGAAGCTTTCGAGCGAGGGGTTGAGGGCCCGGGCGGTCTCGGGACTGCGCGCGCCGCAGAAGTATCCGTTGAAGTCACAGTTGAACTGGAACATGTTCCCTAGGTCATCGGCGCCTGGAAACCCGAAGCTACGGTACACCGCGTGGGGAACGGCGCTGTAAACAACTTCCTTCCCCAGCGCCTTGCTGAATGCAGCGGCCATCTGCGCGCCGGTCAAATGCTCTCCGGCAATGCCGACCGTCTTGCCGATGAATTCGTGCCCGCGCTTAAAGACGCCGTATGCGCACCGGCCGATATCTTCGGCCGCAATGCCGGGAAGTTTCTTGTCTTCCATCGGCAACGTCAAAGCCAGTCTGCCGTCCGGGCCTTTCTTGGGACCCATGCCGAAGTAGATGAAGTTGTCCCAATAGAACGACGTCAGCAAGAGTGTTACAGGCAACCCGAGATCAGTGAAGACTTTGTCGGCTTCGCCCTTGGCGTCAAAGTGCGGCACCTTGTACTTGCCCTTGAGTGTCGGCATGCGGTCGTCGCTGAGGGAAACCCACCTGCGAGTATCCTCGAGAGTCGACCAGATCACATGCTGGTTTCCGGCGCGCTTGGCCGCCTGAGCCATGTTGGTGGCCTCAGCCAACTCTTTCTCGGGCGAGAAATGCTCCCAGAAAAACGTGACGCAGAATGCTCCATGGGCCCCGTGAAACGCTTTTTCGAGGCTCTCGAGGTCATCAACGTCGGCGGCGACTACCTCCGCACCCAATTGTGCCAACTTTTTCGCTTTGTCAGAGTTGACGTCGCGCGTAACAGCGCGCACCGCAAAGCCGCCTTGCGGGTCGTTCAGAATGGCGCGGACCAAGCCGCCACCCTGCGCCCCGGTAGCCCCTACTACTGCGATAGTTTTCTTATTAGCCATGTTCACCTCGTGAAGGATTACCCTGTTCCTTAATAACTCATTAAGGCATTACCTCGACCGCAAGTCAAGTGGGCTGACCACAGGGAATTCGCCTTTCATTCTAAGGCAACACACGCTAAGCTTGGTGCTTCCAAAAGTTTGTAATGACATTCTTCGAAATGGAAGGTGACATATGCTCAAGCGAGACGTGTGGCGCTGGCTCGTTTGCGGCGTGGGCATGGCGGTCCTGGCAGGCGGTCAATCGTTCGCCCAAACCACCGTGACTTCCACGCAGCAGGATCAGAAAGATCTGGCGGTGACGGTTTACAACTCCAATGTGGCGCTGGTGCGGGATGTGCGCAGGCTGCGACTGCCCGCGGGAACATTGGACCTGCGTTACATGGACATCGCGGCCGAGGTGAACCCGGCGACGGTCCACATCGTCTCGCTGACAGCTCCAAAGGACCTGAGCGTTCTTGAGCAGAATTACGAGTACGACCTCCTGAGTCCGCAGAAGCTTCTTCAGAAGTATGTGGGAAAAGAACTAACCCTGGTGCGTACAGAGACTGAAAACAATTCGACCAAGGAAGTTTCCGTAAAAGCAACTTTGCTTGCTCTGAACGAGGGGCCGGTGTGGAAAGTGGCAAACGAAATCGTCACGGGAATGGGGACTGACCGGTATGTTTTCCCCGACTTGCCCGAAAACCTGTACAGCAAACCGACCTTGATTTGGTTACTCGATATTGCCCGGGGTGGGGAGCAGACGGTGGAGGCATCCTACCTGACCAACCAAATGAATTGGAACGCCGACTACGTGCTCACTATCGGCTCGAACCAGAAGGGGGCGGACTTGAACGGCTGGGTGACGGTCGTCAACAATAGCGGCACGGATTTCCGAAACGCCCAAGTTCAGCTTGTTGCCGGCGAAGTTCACAGGGTTACCGAAGCGCCGCCTTCGGCGCCGCGGGCCCTGATGAAGGCTGCCGTGACCGGCGCGGCCCAATTTGCTCAGGAGCCCATCTCCGAGTATCACCTTTATTCGCTCGAGCGCCGCACGAACCTCCAGGACAAAGAAACGAAACAGATCAGCCTGCTGGCGGCCACGGGAGTCGGTTTCAGCAAGGTTTTCGAAGTGGACGGACAACAATATTACTACCACAATGCCCAGCGTCCCGGGGAACCCATCAAGGAACCGGTCCAGGTCCACATCAAGTTCAAGAACTCGCAGGAGAATTCTCTCGGCATGCCGCTGCCGGCCGGTACCGTACGTGTCTATCAAGGCGATTCGAAGGGGCGCGTACAGTTTATCGGCGAAGACCGCATCGGCCATACGCCCAATGACGAAACGCTCGATCTTCGCATCGGCAATGCTTTTGATGTGGTCGCGGAAAGAAAGCAGACGGACTTCAAGTCTTTCGGCCGCGCCTTCGAGTTCGCCTTCGAGATTTCACTTCGCAACCACAAACCCGACCCCATTACCGTGATCGTTAATGAGCCTATCGGCGGCGATTGGACGATGGCCGATTCAAACTACAAGTATGAAAAGACCGGGGCATTCGCGGCGCAATTCGAGGTGTCGGTAGCGGCCAATGCAGAATCCGTACTCAAGTACCGCGTGCGAGTGCAGTGGTAAACCTTGCGCGGAGAGCGAGTCAGTTGTTTGTTGTGCGTTGTACGGTCACGAGCCGCGTTAGAGAGCGGGGAGACTCTTGAAGCATGAATTGCCACGACTTGCACAGAACCCTTGACGGACGGGAAAGCTTGCTCAAGGCGCAGATTTGGACCCTGTGGGCAGGCATTGCGCGAGTTGCGGCGTCGTCAGTTTGCGCGGATTCGGCGTCCATCTCGGAGTGCGCGCTGGGATGGTTTGTCAATTGCGCAACCCAGGACATCGCGCGGACATAGACGATGGCAGATTCTTGCTGTTTCGGAGTGTCACGGGGAGGCATGGGCGAGGTCGATGGACTTGCAATCCACTCCCCGAAACTGCTGGAGAATAAGAAAAGGGTGGCCGAAATAAGAACCAGAACCGGCAATGGTAGTTTGGCTTTCTTCATAAAACCCTTACCTCCCAGCAAAGGCCACTCTTGCCTTTGAGAACCCTCACTTCCAGATTTCCTGGTCAAAGGTTTAGACGTTTGACCCAAATTTTGGTCACCAATGCTGGAAAATTTCAAGCGCCTGAACTTTGTTGGATGTCATGTCGGTCGCCTGGGTTGTGTTGAGGGAATCCTAGAGCACTAACATGCAGTCCCCGTAGCTATAAAAGCGGTAGCGCTCCTGGACAGCATGCCGATAGGCGCGGAAGGTGAGGTCGCGGCCCGCCCAGGCGCTGACCAGCATGAGAAGCGTGGACCTGGGCAGGTGAAAGTTGGTGAGCAGCCCGCGAATCACACGAAATCGGTATCCTGGGTATACGAACAAGCTGGTCTCACCCTTCCCCGGCTCAATCCTTCCGTCGTGTTCGCGCCCCACATGTTCCAGTGCTCGGAGGCTTGTGGTGCCCACGGCAATGATGCGCCGGTCTTCGTCGAGCGCCGCATTCAGAGCGACGGCGGCGGATTCCGAAATCTCGAAGCGTTCGGCGTCCATCTTGTGATCTTCCACATGCTCGACGCGCACCGGCTGAAATGTTCCGAGCCCCACGTGGAGAGTAATCTCGCAGGTCTCAATCCCGCGCCCGCACAGCGACTTCATAATTCTTTCCGTGAAATGAAAGCCCGCGGTGGGCGCGGCAACTGCGCCGCGAACTTTGGCGTAGATCGTCTGGTAGGTGTCGCGATCCTGCGATTCATCGGCGCGCCGGATATAGGGCGGCAATGGGACATGGCCCAGGCAGTCGATTGCGTCCTCAACGGGGCCTTTTGGCGCCCTCAAACGCACGCGCCGCACTCCGTAAGCGCCCCGTCCGATGACTTCCGCTTCTAATTCTCCTTCGCCGAAGAGAAGTCGCTCGCCCGTTCGCACCTTGCGGCCGGGATGGACAAGCCCTTCCCAAACGTCTCCGCCCTCCTGCCGCGTAAGCAGCAACTCGACTTCGCCCTTCAGAAATTCCCGCGCCGCTGGGTTGCAATTGCCAACCGGTTGCGAATGGAGGCCCTGCCGACGGCCCAACAAGCGCGCCGGAAATACCTTGGTGTTGTTGAGAACCAAAAGATCGCCGGCCTCGAGGACTTGAGCGAGATCTTGAAACACCTGGTCCGTGAAGGCCCCTGCTTCGCGCTCTAGAACCATCATGCGCGAAGCGTCGCGGGGAACCAGCGGGCCCTGGGCAATTAACTCCGGCGGAAGGTGATAATCGAACTCGTCGACAAGCATCGCTTAGGAATTGTAGCAGCAGTCTGTGATAAAGTTCTCGTATGCCTTCCCCGGCGGTCACTATTTCGCAGCGCGGCGCCGACCGAGTGTCTTCCGGCCACGTATGGATTTACCGTGCGGACGTGATTGACGCAGGCGACGCGGGTCCAGGGGACGTAGTTCGTCTGCAAGACCGACGGCGGCAGTTCTGGGGGCAGGCGCTTTACAGCAGCCAATCTCAGATCGCCTTGCGCCTGCTCACGCGCGACGAGCGCCCCTTCGATGGCGCCTTCCTCGCTGGGAGGATTGCCACGGCCGCGAGTCTTCGCCAACAAGTGGCAGGCGGCGCGCAGGCTTACCGCCTTGTCTCTGCGGAAGGCGACCTGCTTCCGTCGCTCATCATTGACCGCTACGGGCCGTGTTTCGTCGTCCAGACTCTCACCCAGGGCATGGACAGGCTGAAGCCGCAGATTGTCGAGATCCTCCAGCACGATTTTTCGCCGCGCTCTATCCTGGAGCGTAACGATGTGGCAGTCCGGGGCCTGGAGGGTTTGCCCGAGCAGAAGAGGACGCTGGCCGGCGAAGGCGTCGGCGAAGTCGAGGTGGAGGAAAACGGGCTGCGATTTATCTTCGACCTGATGGGCGGGCAGAAGACGGGCGGTTTTCTCGACCAGCGAGAGAACCGACTGGCAGCCAGGCAATACGCGCGTGGCCGCGCGCTTGACTGTTTCAGCTATACGGGCGGGTTTGCGCTGCATCTGGCGGCAGAGTGCGATTCCGTCCTGGGAATCGACTCTTCGCCGGAAGCGCTCAGCCTGGCGCGTCGCAACCAGCAATTGAACGGCATGACCAACCTGGAATGGCAGGAGGCCAACTGTTTCGACTTCTTAAAGGCTGCCGACCTCGGGAAACGACGCTACGACACCATCGTACTCGATCCTCCGGCGTTTGCCCGGCAGAAATCCCAACTGGAGGGGGCGTGGCGCGGCTACAAGGAACTGAACTTGCGCGCGCTCAAGATGCTGAACCGCGGCGGGTTTCTCATCACCTGCTCATGTTCTCATCATGTGAGCGAGGCGGACTTCTTCGAGATCATCGCCGCTGCGGCGCTCGACGCGCACCGCACTGTGACAATTGTCGAGCGGCGCACGCAGTCGCGGGACCATCCGATCCTGTTGACGGTGCCTGAAACGCATTATTTAAAGTGTTTGATTCTGCGCGTCATCTGATTTTTCGTGATCCCTTCTTGATATCTGTAATTTGAAATTTGAGATTTGATATTTCTCTCGCGCCTGCGAGGTGTCGCCGACGGTTAGGCGGCAAGGCCAAGAGTTCCTATGGCTCCCGTGGTATCATGGAAAGTATCGGACAGGTTGGGGCAAGGCAGAAATGCATGCGCGATGAGAATGGGGAGAATCCAGGACTTGCGATTTTGGTTAGTGGTAGCGTTCATACTCGCGCTGGCGCCTATCTCTGGGTTGAGTTCCGCAGCGGCGGTTGATGCGCCTCTCAAGCTCGTGGTCTCGGTCGAGGAGCAGTCCATCGCAGCGCCTTACCCGGCACGTCTCGCTTTGCATCTCCACAACAGCGGCAGCGAAACTCTCTGGCTTTACCGGCATGCGCGGGCCAAGCTTCCGCCCCCCCTGCGCTTCTCAGACGAGGACACTGGACCACAATCCTCGGGCGGGTCGACGCTCGCGGTCCGGCTCGAACCGGTTAGCACGGGTCAGGATACTGTCTCCAGCCCGGCGCAGGCGGAAGTTTTCGACAGCATTGGCCTTCCTAAATTGGCGTTGGTCGAATTGGCGCCGGGCGAGGACTACGAAGAAAAGGCCACCGTCCGCCTTACCCCTGCGCTTTCTGAAATCCAGAAACCGTTCTGGGGAGCATACCGGCTGACGCTTACGTACAAGGCCGAGTACTCGAACGCCGATGAAATCCAGCGCGACCTGAAAGCCGCTCTCTGGCAGGGAGTGGTCTCGAGTAACACAATCGAGGTTCAGCTTCAGCCGCCCTCTCCCGATTCTCATTGCGATGTTTCCGGGACGGTTGATACGCCGGATTCAGTGCCGATCGGCGGAGCCTTAGTTTCCCTCTCCGACAAGGCTGAGCGTCTGGTAGACCAGACTGAAAGCGACCCGGATGGCAAATATTCTTTCTCCTCGCTTCCGCCCGGCTTTTACTGGGTTACGGCGCGCCGGCATCGCGCCACTGAGGCTACGGTGGTGTTCCGGCACGTTGAATTGACGAGTTCCACGCCTTCGCTGACTCAGCAACTGGTGCTGATTTCGGAGGAAGTCTACGAACCCAAGAAAATGCTACACAAGCCCGTTCTCTTTCGTGTTACGGACAACGCCGGGACTCCAATGGATCGTATTGACATCGATGTAACCTATGCGAATGGGGACCTTGTGGATAATGTGAAAGGTCAGACCGGAAAGGATGGCATGGTGGCGCTCACCATCATTCCCGGTCGAAATTTTGTGACTCTTAAACGCCACGGATGCCCAAAACAAGACGAGCGGGCGGATGTGGTTCCCGGCGGCGGCATCGCCGCGTTTCAGTTCGCGTTTAGTTGCGCGAAGAAATGATGGCAGACTGGGTGGACTAATACTATGGCCAAACAACATTCTCCCGCATTTCTGGCGCTTGTCGATGATGCGAAGAAACACGTTCGCCAGACAACAATCCCGGAAATGAAGAAACGTCTCGACGCGCAGGAAGAATTCCATCTCGTTGATGTGCGTGAGGACCACGAATGGAATGCAGGACACATACCCGGCGCGATACACCTTTCCAGAGGAATTATCGAGCGCGACATTGAGGAAAAGTTCCCGAACCGCGAGGCGGAGATTCTACTTTATTGCGGCGGCGGATTCCGCTCCGCGCTGGTCGCCGACAATCTACAGAAAATGGGCTACCGCAACGTTGTCTCGGTAGATGGTGGCTGGCGCGGCTGGATCGGCTCGGGATTTCCAGTGGAGAAAGACCTGTAGGGGCAACCCTTGTGGTTGCCCAGGGCGGCCACAAGGGTTGCATGATTTTGTGACCTGCCAACCCCCTCACCTGTCCGTCGGCTAACGGACACCCTCTCCCCCAAGGGGGCAAGGGCATAAACTCGGGTCATCTCTCCCCTCACTCCCTCGGGGGAGAGAGGTCGGGGGCGAGGGGTGATGTCACTTAGTTCTGCAATCCTCAGTAGGTACGTTTATGCCGCACGAGGCACAAGGCCAATCAGACGTTCGTGAAGTCCTGCTGGAAATCTATGCGGCCAACGATCGAATGAATCAGGTCCTGCTCGAGCACCTTGAGCCGCGCGCCTGGCGAGCCAAACTGCCCGGGCTGAAAAAGCGCGGAGGCCGCACCATCGCCGCCATCTTTGCCCATCTGCACAACAGCCGTTTAGTTTGGTTGAAGCATTCAGCGCCTCATCTCAAATGCCCTGCGCGCCTCGATCCCCATCGCTGCACGCTGCGGCAGACGGCCGCCGCTCACCGGCGAAGCGCCGCGCGCTGCCTGGCCATGCTCGAGGAAGCGCTTTCGGAGAATCCTGATCGGCGCGTCACGAAATTCTTCCGCGACAGTTGGATGCCTGTTTGGCCCGCCGGCGCGACGATGTTCGCTTACATGTTCGCCCACGACGCGCACCACCGTGGCCAGGTGATCGCGCTTGCTAACCAACTCGGCTACCCCTTGCCCGCTTACGACGCTTCAATCTGGCGTTGGGAGAAGTTCTGGAAGGAGCTAGGATTCGCCAACGGGCCCAGGTAGGTTCCCAAGGAGTATCGCCATGTCGCAGAAAATCACTCCGTGCTTGTGGTTCGAGAAGGACGCCCACGAGATATGCAAGTTCTACACCTCGATCTTCAAGGGTTCGGAAGTCAAAAACATCAGAACGCTCAGAAATACGCCCTCGGGAACCGCTGAGGTCGCTGCCGTGCGGCTTCGAGACATGGAGTCTACGCTTCTCGTCGCCGGCCCGTTTTTCAAGTTCACCCCGGCGGTTTCGTTTCTGGTAGCCTGCGAAACGAAAGGGGAGACCGAGGAGTTGTGGAACAAGCTCAGCGAGGGCGGCCGGCCGCTCATGGAGCTCGGCGAGTACCCGTTCAGTGAAAAGTACGGATGGACGGAGGATAAATACGGCTTGTCGTGGCAGGTCATGTTCATGGGCGGCCACGCCATCGAGCAGCAAATAACTCCTTCGCTCTTGTTCGTCGGGTGGCAGTGCGGAAAAGCCGAAGAGGCGATGGAGTTTTACAGCACAATGTTCAACGAGTCAAGAATTGACGGAATCGTCCGCTACGGCGAGGGCGATTCGCCCGACCGGGCGGGGACCGTAAAGCACGCCGCCTTCACGCTGGCGGGCCGGCGTTTTACGGCCATGGACAGCGCTTACCCTCACGCCTTCACCTTTAACGAGGCAATCTCGTTCATGGTGCATTGCGAGACTCAGGAGGAGATCGATTATTACTGGGGAAAACTCTCCGCCGACCCCGCGGCAGAGCAGTGCGGCTGGTTGAAAGATAAATACGGACTCTCGTGGCAAGTCGTGCCCACGGTTCTGGGCGAGATACTCAAAGACAAGGAGAAGTCGGCGCGAGTGACCGCAGCATTTCTTAAGATGAAGAAGTTTGATATAGAGGCTCTTAAACAGGCATACGAAGGAAACTAGAGGCCGTTTCAAAACCGCCCGGCAAGAGGAGAGATTACTGAATGTCGCCCAGGATCCCCGGACACCGCCCGAGCGCTCAGCCCCACAGGGGCTGGAGATGAGTAGCCGGGGGCAACGCCCCCGGAAACCTCGCCCCCTCACCCACTTTCCCCTCTCCCCGCAGGCGGGGAGAGGGGTGCCGAAGGCAGGGTGTGGGGTCGCGTCCGGGGGTTTCACCCCCGGCTACTCAATGTGCTCCCCTCCGGGGAGCACGGTTTCACGCTTTGTGAGCAATCGAAATAGGAAGTGCGGAGATCCTTCGCTGCGCTCAGGATGACAAGCGTGTCAGATCTTTACATCAGCCCCTGCATGACCTCGTCCAGTACCTCTTTGGGTGGGCGGACTCTTGATTCCGGCAAAGTGGCCAGCGGTTCATCCACCACATTCAGTAAAGTGAGGAAATTCTCCTGCTTGGTATTCACATAGAACAGGCCGGTGATCACTTCCCCCTTGTCATGGGATTCCGTGAGCAGGCGAAGCGCTTCGATCTTATTGGTAGGATCGTAGGATTCCTCGATCTTACGCAGAAAAATGTGCGAGCCGTCGTGCATGGTGATATCCATCGTGGAGCCCGGGTCGTAATCCACCGCGATGTCTTCGAAGTAGGGCACGAAGCTCACGTCAGCCAGAGGCTCGTCGTGATCCTTCACATAGCTGTAACTCTTGGTTGATCCCTCGTGATCGTTGAAGGTCACGCAAGGGGAGATCACATCCAGCATGGAAGTCCCGCCGTGGGCCAAGGCGCCTTTGAGCAAGGCGGATAATTGCCTCTTGTCGCCCGAGAAGGACCGGGCCACATAGGTGGCGCCGAGTTGGATTGCCAGCGCGCAAGTGTCGATAGGCGGCAGGTCGTTCAACACACCCGTCTTGAGCTTCGAGCCGATATCTGCGGTGGCGGAGAACTGGCCCTTGGTCAAACCATAGACGCCGTTATCCTCGATGATATAAATCAGTGGCATGTTCCGGCGCATGAGGTGCACGAACTGGCCGACCCCGATCGAGGCGGTGTCGCCGTCGCCGCTCACCCCGAGGGCAATCAAGTCCCGGTTGGCCAGCATGGCGCCCGTAGCGATGGAGGGCATGCGCCCGTGAAGCGAATTCACGCCATACGCAGTGCGCAGAAAATAGGCCGGGCTCTTCGAGGAGCAGCCGATGCCGGAAAGCTTGGCCACCCGATGCGGCTCGATACCCATTTCGTAACAAGCCTCGATGATGCGCTCGGAGATAGCGTTATGGCCACACCCGGCGCAGAGGGTGCTCTTGTTGCCTTTGTAATCGGCGATTTCGAGGCCGACGCGGTTAACCTTAGCCGGCGATGCCGGCGGAATTGTAGCAGTAGCCATTTCAGTTCTGTCCTTCCTGGGAAGCAATCTCGTTCGTGATGCTACGCGCGTCGATGGGCAAGCCATCGTAGTGCCGCACACTGCGCAACTTCTTGATCTCCTCGGGGTCCAGATCGAGCCGGAAGAGGCTCAACATCTGCGCATCGCGATTCTGGTCGATCACATAAACCCGAGCCCGGCTGCGGATGAAGTCACGCACTTCCGTCGAGAATGGGTAAGCCCGCAAACGGCAATAACCGGCTTCAATACCTTGCTCTTTCTTGAGCTGGTCGAGGGCCTCGAGCACCGCCCAATGGCTTGTGCCATAAGCGATGATACCCACCTCGCCCTTGCCGTTTTCCTGGATCACCGGCTTGGGGACTTTGGCGCGAGCCGTCTCGAACTTCCGCGTCAGGCGGTCCATGTTGTTGACGTAATCGTTGGGGCGCTCGCTGTAAATGGCCTTCTCGTTGTGGCCGCTCCCCCGGGCAAAGTAACCGGCCAGAGGTTCGGGTGTACCGGGCAGAGTGCGGTACCCGATTCCGTCGCCATCCACATCCTTGTAACGGTTGAAACCACCCAGGCGGCGGACATCTTCAGCGCCCAGCACCTTGCCGCGCGCCATGGGCTTTTCCGGGTAAGGGAAGGGATCGGACATCCAGTTATTCATTCCCAGGTCGAGGTCGCTCATGACGAACACCGGAGTCTGGAACTCTTCCGCCAAGTCGAAAGCCTCGATGGCCAGCGTGAAGCATTCCTGTACGGAGCACGGAATCAGCAAGATGTGTTTGGTATCGCCGTGGGAAAGGACGGCATTCTTCAGGATGTCGCCCTGCGCGGTCCGCGTCGGCAACCCCGTCGAAGGTCCAACGCGCTGGATATCGAAGATCACAGCGGGAATTTCTGCGTAATAGCCAAAGCCCGTGAATTCCGACATAAGGGAAATTCCGGGGCCGGAAGTGGCCGTCATGGCCCGCGCACCCGCCCAGCCTGCTCCCATCACCATTCCGACGGCGGCGAGTTCGTCCTCAGCCTGCACGATGGCGAACGTGGCCTTCCCCGTTTCTTTGTCGATGCGGTAACGCTTCATATATTCGATCAGCGTTTCACAGACGGATGAGGACGGAGTGATCGGATACCACGTCACCACCGTAACACCGGCAAACATTGCGCCCAGCGCGGCCGCCGAGTTGCCGTCAATGATGATCTTCCCGCGAGTCGCGTCCATGCGCTCCAGGTAGTAAGCGTCTTTCTTCTGGAAATTCTTGGCGGCGTAGTCGAAGCCGGCCATGGCGGCGTTGAAGTTCAAGTCTACCGCCTTGGCCTTCTTCCTGAACTGTTTGCGCAGACCAATGTGGACCTCTTCCATGTCGATGCCCAGCAGCCGGGCCAGCACGCCGTCGTAAATCATGTTCCGTACTAATTTGCGTAAGCGGGCGTCGGGGCAGACAGGCGCGACAAGCTGGTCAAACGGTACCGGGTAAAAGATGACGTCGTCGCGAAGCCGTTTCAGATTCAGGCGCTCATCGTAAACGCACACGGCCCCCGGCTTCAGCGTCAGTACGTCTTCATCGCCGCTCTCGGGGTTCATCGCCACCAGAAACTCACTGTCTTGGCGGCGGGCAATGTAGCCATCCTTGGAAGCGCGAATGGTGAACCAAGTGGGCAGTCCTGCAATATTCGACGGGAAGAGGTTTTTGCCGGAGACAGGAATCCCCATCTGGAAAATTGACCTTAATAGAACGGTGTTCGCCGTTTGGCTCCCCGATCCATTTACGGTTGCCACCTGTATGCTCAGATCATTGATGATCCTCTTCTGTTCCGCCGGTACTTCGCTATCTTTCAACTCAACATGCGTGGTTGCCATAGTAATCCTGAAAATACCCCCAGTTCACGCGTTCCCGCGTCCATGTGTGCCGAGAAAAGAGGCCCTTACACACTGTGGTCCTATTATATCAAAAGAATCGAGATGCGGGGCGGGTAACGCCTCAGTTTGAATTCGTAGCGGCGAGTTTACCTCGCCACGTGGCGGCGCAAAGCCGCCTCTACCTCAAACTGAGACACTAAAGGCAAACAAGACGCCCGAGCTACGTCCGAGCGGCGAACGGCCACTCGTGCTTTCGGGCGGCCAACGCAAGGAAGGCGATCAAACCAAAGACGATGGTTCCGAATGCGTAGAGCATGAAGCTCGATCCACCCGGCTGGCCCAAAGGGCTGACGAACACGTAAATCCAACCCGCCAGGGCCAATACCGCGGGGAGAGGATAGAGCCACATTTTGAACGGCAGCTTTAT
Organism: Terriglobia bacterium; assembly: GCA_050010015.1. Taxonomy (GTDB): domain Bacteria; phylum Acidobacteriota; class Terriglobia; order UBA7540; family UBA7540; genus CAVROP01. Next base: position 7,175 of record JBEKLY010000100.1, on the reverse strand, counting down.
TTCATGCCGGTACTTGCGCATGATGAACAATCCGGTGATCTGGCCGATGAATACCACCAGGACTCGAGCCAGGATCAGTGCCGTGATGATCTCGACCAGGCCGAAGAAGCTGGCGATGATGCAAAGCGACCCAACCAGGACAAGCGAGCGGTGGGGAAACTCGCCTTTGCGGTGCAGCACTCCGAAGTAACGGAAGAAAGCGCCATCCTGCGCGGCGGCGTAAGGTACTCTGGAATAGCCCAGCATCAACGCAAAGACGGAGGCAAAGGCCGTGAAAAGCACCATCGCTGAGATCAAGAGCGCCCCCCACTGGCCGTAGATTCTTCCCATGAAGACCGAAGCCACGGCGTTGTAGGCCAGCGATCCTTCCTTGATCATTTCCCGCCACGGAACCACCGAGACGAAACTGAAGGATAGAAGGAAGTCGATGACGGTCACACCCAGGATGGAGAGAATAACGGCGTAAGGTATGGTTCGTTCCGGGCGCTTCACTTCCCCGCCCAGGTAGCAGACCTGGTTGTAGCCGAGGTAGTTGTAAATCACGAGCACCGTCCCATTGCCCAGTCCTAGTAGAAATGCCCAATTCATAGCAAATGCGTGGGGAGGAAAGTCGAAGACCAAGTGCGGGTTCATGCGCGCGAGGCCCGATACGATCACCCAGCCGGTGGTCACGAGCGTGGTGATCCAAAGAATCATCATCAGCCGTGCGATGTCCTGGATCTTCCGGTACAAGGAAAACATAACTAAAGCCGAAATCCCCGCCGCCAGGAACTTGATGCGCCAGGGATGCAATGCCAGGTCCTTCCACAGGAAACTCAGATATTGCACCATGCCGATACTTCCCGAAGCGATTTCCAGCGTGCCCGAAAACAGAAACTGCCAGATGAACATCCAGGCCATGAGCTTGCCCCAGCGCTCACGCCCGAAGCTGTCGCGAAGGAACACGTACGGTCCCCCCGAACCGGGCAAGGCGGCGCCCAACTCGGAAACCACCAGCCCGTCGCAAATAGCCAGCAGCGCTCCCACGAACCAGGCGAGCAGCGCCTGCGGCCCGCCCATCGTGGCGAGAATCGGCGGGACCGTGATGAAGGGCCCGATGCCGATCATGTTCGACATGTTGATGGAAGTGGCGTTCAAGATGCCCAGGCGCCTCTGCAATTGCGGTTGAGGCGCGCCGGCCGGCGCCGCGCTGGAAGCTTGCTCAAGAGGTTCACTCATCGCTCCGCCTTTTCGAGGATTAGTGACGAAAGTTGAATAGAATACCCCATCCTGCATGCTTTGACAAAACATGGCGGCGCGAGGTAGTGTCCCAATTTAACTGGTAGCGCCGACCTTTAGGTCGGCAGGAGCTGGCCTAAAGGCCAGCGCTACGCCGAAATTAGGACACTACGCGGCGCGGGTCCGTGCCCACGATTCCCCGCCTTCCAAATGGAGAATCCCATCAAATGTTAGACTGGATATCCGCGGTGAGAGTCCACAGCATTAACTGTAGGAAGCAGCCTGCTTCCGCTCAGATGCGTCAGCCGCCGCCAGAAGGCGCGCACGCGCCCGAGGCAACGCGGTTTGCCGGGCCGGCGGTAGCAAAGGTCGAAAACTTCTGATCAACTTTCTTCCATCCGCACCTCGGGCACACCGGTGGCTCTTGATTTCGTGTCAAAACAAGTTTCTCGAAGACGTGTCCACAGCTGGAACAGGCATACTCGAAGATCGGCATGATAGAAGTACTTACTCCTTCAGCTTGATTTCACAGCTTTTTTGATCGGATTTCCCCGCCGGGGAGGCCCAACGGTTGGCTCACGTGAATCGCCGGATTCCGGGAATTCGTGGCAGGACCAGGAACCAGATCACCAGAAAGAGAACGTATATTAAGAGGCTTTGCATACTCTCACTCTCTTCGCGCTCCTCGTTAGCGCGAGCGGGACGCTCCCGCGCCAGCCGGCAAGGCGCCCGCGCTGCGCTTCCACACCACGCTCACGCGGCCGCAGTGGACGGCGCGATACGTTTTTCGACGGGCACCCAATCCCGGCATTCAGAACCCATATAAATCTGGCGCGGGCGAGCAATCTTCTGCTCGGGGTCCCGGAGCATCTCTTCCCACTGGGCGAGCCAGCCAACCGTGCGCGGAATGGCAAAGAGAACCGTGAACATATCCGGTTGGAAGCCCAACGCCTGGTAGATGATGCCAGAGTAGAAGTCCACATTAGGATAGAGCTTGCGTTTTACAAAGTAGTCATCCTGCAACGCGATGCGCTCGAGCTCCAGCGCGATTTCGAGCTTGGGGTTACGCCCCGTAACCTCAAAGACCTGATCGGCAGCCCATTTGATAATCTTGGCGCGCGGATCGTAATTCTTGTAAATACGGTGGCCGAACCCCATCAGCTTTATGCGTCCGGTTTTAACGCGCTCAATGTAAGAGGGGACATTGTCCTTGGAACCGATCTCATCCAGCATCCTCAGAACTTCTTCATTGGCGCCGCCGTGCAGAGGTCCGGAAAGAGCGGCCGCAGCGGCAGCCGTGCAAACATACGGATCCGCTTCGGAGCTGCCGACCGCGCGCATGACGTTCGTGCTGCAATTCTGCTCGTGATCGGCATGCAGAATAAACAGGATATCCAGAGCCTTCGACAAGACAGGGTTGGCGTGGTACTTCGGCTCGACCATCTTCCAAAGCATGTTCATGAAGTTCTCGGTATAGCTGAGGTCGTTGTCCGGGTAGATGTAGGGATAGCCGAGGCTGTGACGATAAGTGTAAGCGGCAATGGTCGGCACCTTCCCGATGAGCCGCTGAATCTGCAAGGCCCGAACCTCGGGGTCGCGCACGCTGCGGGACTCCGGATAGATTGTAGAAAGCGCCGCGACGGAGCTAACGAACATACCCATGGGGCGGGCGTCGTAACGGAAGCCCTCGAGAAACTTCTTGGTAGTCTCGATCAACATCGTGTGGTGAGTGATCTTGTTCTTCCACTCGGTCAATTGGGCGGCCGTAGGAAGTTCGCCGAACAGGATCAAATAAGAGACTTCCAGAAAGGTGCAGTTCTCGGCGAGCTGTTCGATCGGATAACCGCGATAACGAAGAATGCCCTTATCGCCGTCGATGAAGGTCACGGCGCTTTGACAGGACGCAGTATTCATGAATGCAGGATCGTAAGTCATCATTCCAAAGTCATCGGTTTGAGTCTTGAACTGTCGCAAGTCCATGGCCCGCAGAGTGCCTTTAAAAAGTGGCACTTCACAGGACTTGCCCGTCCGGTTGTCCAGCAAGGAGAGAGTTTCCTTTTCCATTCCGCTTTACTCCTTTTCCTTTGCAGTCGAGCCCTGAATCTCCGGCCCGCCGACTTCGCCTCAGGCATTGAGGTTGCCGCAGCGCACATTCATTCTAACCCATGTGGGGATGTTTTTCAGGCCTTTACGCGTGCTGCCATCATGCCGGAATAGGCGGAAGGATCTCAAAAGTAGCTTCGATCTTTGCCGTCTTAGAAATCATCGCTCCGACAGCGCAGTACTTCGTCTCGGAGAGATAAATAGCCCTTTGAACAGCCTCAGGAGCGATTTGGCCACGAAGCCGGTGCTTGATTTCAACCCGAGTGAAATAAGAAGGCGGCTCGGTGTTTTGCTCCGCATGCAGCTCGATTTCGTAGCCGGTGACCGTCTGACGCTTTTTGCGAAGAATGCTGATCACGTCAAAGCCCGTGCAGGCCCCGAGCGCCAGCAGGGCTAACTCGATTGGTTTGGCCCCCGTGTGGCCTTGCGTGTCATCTACGACGATGGCGTGACCCGAGCCTGACACTGCGACAAACTGCATTCCTTCGCCCTCCGGCATTGTTAAGCGTAGTTTTCCTTCCACCATTAGTCACCTCTCACGAATTGCCTCTCCACTTTGAAAATAACTCCCCTCCTCAGCGGGAGGAGGGGCAGGGGTGGTGGGGGCCGGTTCCACGACGGGACCAACCACCCCCTGCCCCCTCCTTGGCCAAGGAGGGGAGTTGTTTTCATAGTCTCTCGGTGCCCGTCAGCCGACGGGCACGAGCGACTGCCTCGGAGGAGCGGGGTTCCCTTCGTCTGGCACCCGCTCCGCCAACAACCTAAATGCGCTTTCCGGCCAAAGGTAACGGGTGGTTGCAGTTCTTTTATAGCCCTAAACGTTCCTCAAAGTCGCCGCCGCCGCTTCCGGAAGTAAAGAATTGTAATAGACCTCTTTAAGGGCGTACGACTTGGCTTTGGAGGGGATGACCGGAAGGATTTCCATGTGCCAATGATAGTCATCTGCCAGCGTCCGCCATGTATCGCTCTTCTGGAATTTGGCGTTAACATTCGGCGAACTGTGCACCACTAAGTGGTAGGCGGGGCTGACGGCTTCCAGCCGCGTCAGAACTGATTTCAGCAAGCGCGCAAATTGAAGCTGATCGTCCCATGCGGTCAGATCCTCTTCAAATGCGCAGTGATGCTTTAGGGAAAGCAGCCAGGTTTCATAGGGCACGCGTGCGGCGAAGGGGCAAAATGCCACGAAACGGTCGAGTTGCTCAATAATCCGCGTCCTTTGCGAGATTTCCTGTTCTGCAATGTCGCAAAGCAGGCACCGTTCCTTCATCGCGAAATAGCGCGAGGTGGAACGGAGTTCGTAGCCGACGCGTCGCGGAATGAAGGGCGTCGCGGTAACCTCGGAGTGCGGATGGTCGAATTCCCCGCCTGCCATGGCTCCGTGGTTGCGGAAGACGGTGACGTATCTGAAGCGCCGATCCTTCTTCAAATCGTTCATCCGGGCGAGATAAGCGCGCAACACTTGGGCCACATTTTCGTCTGACAGGTGTGAGAGCTGCACATTGTGGTCGGGATTCTCCACCACAATCTCGTGCGCCCCCAGGCTGCGCATCTTGTCGTAGATGCCTTCGGCATGGCGATGAGGGTGCCCTTCGATGCGGTAGATCGGATGGAGGTGGGGCGTCACCCGGACTTGCCAGCTTGATCCCCCACCCGGGTACTCGTACAGAGTTTGTGCAGACTCGCTGGTCTGCCCCGGACAAAGCGAGCAGCGGGCGTCCTCGTGGCCGGCGCGGTCCTCACTCTCATCCTCCAAATTTACCCAACTTTGAGTAATGGGATCCCTTCGAAGCTGCATGGTGTCTCCCTTAGGACGCCGGTGTTGCGGTCCGCCATCCTCCTCCTTGCAGCCAAGGAGGAGCCCTTACTTGACAAACTCTCAGCCCTTCGCGAGGTTAAGCCGCCCACCGCTTTTATACAACAAAATCGCGATGAGTTCCAGACTTTCACCAAAGGGTTGCAATCTCAGTTTAGAGCGCGCAGAATGCAACTGACGATTTGGTGCAATAACCTCGCAGCAACAGCACCAAGTTTCCCATGAGGTGGTAACATCAGGAGCGAAGGGCTCGACTTTGTTCCTTCCTGCTGTGGAGGTCCATTCATGAATGCCATTAATCTAATTCATTATAAGGAACTGCTGTTGGCCAAGCGGCGGGCTTTGACCGCAGCGAAGCCCGGTATCGATAGCCCCGCCCCTTCCTCAGGCGGGGACAAAGGCGATTTGGGGGATCATGCGTCGGCGGCACACGAAGCAGATTTGCAAGTGCGCTTGCGCGAGAACGACAGCAAGCTTCTGCGTGCGATCGACGAAGCCCTGGGGCGAATCGAACACAATTCCTTCGGCGTCTGCCAGGCTTGTATGAAGCCGATCTCTGCCACGCGGCTGGACGCGGTGCCCTGGTCGCGTCTGTGCCGCGAGTGCAAGGAACAAAGGCAAGCCAATGGGTAGTAGCAGTTAGCAGGCCAGTGGATTACTGCGGCGGCGCTTGCCCCTGGTCGTACGTGGAGTGAGCGTTAAGATCGTCCCGGTTTAAGGTGAGGGGCGCGCTTAAGCGCAGGTCAAAGTTCGTTCCGGACGGGAGAACAATCTCCTTTCCGCGGCTAGCCAGGATCCAGACCAATCCGCCTCCCGCGCCGACCAAGCTGCCGATTCCAAGCCCTTTCAGAACACTCCCATCGGCCGCTCCCACGATCGTGCCAAGCTCCGCACCGGTAACCGTTGTTTCAGCAACCTTGCCTACATCTTCGCCCTTGGTTGAGGCGCCCTCGATCGTTCCTTCTTTGGGCTGAAATCCCTCACGTCCAGCGGATCCGAACCCGGATAGCGTGGCGCGCAAAGGGAGCGTGGTGCCATTGGGCAAGATGAGAGTTTCAAAGCGAAGTCCCATCTGCGCCTTCTTGTGCTTTCCTCGCTTGGGCCGGACCACTTGTGTAACCGTTCCCTTCACCGAGCTTCCACGCGGAATCACGATCTGGTTGCCTGACGTGATGGGGAAGATGGTTTCACAGTACAACGCCTGGCCGGGTTCGACTGTCCGAGAGTTGATCGTGTTCATGAGCCGGAGCGGGATCGTGGTCTCGGCGGGCACCACCAGCGCGGCCCCGGCGGGCGTGGTTGGCGCAATCTCCCGGGGAGTCGGCGCGGCTGGCGCATTTGTTTGCGGCGAGTTCGCTTGGGAGTTTTGGCAATAGCCGTAGTCGGCAGGAATTGTCGCGGCAAGCGCGACGACTAAGGGAATTGCAAATAAGTGACGGTTGTTCATCGTGAACCCTCCTGGCCCATTCGCTCTTGGCCGCCGCGAAACGGGCCATCGCGCATTCCCGAGCCCTTCGCTGTCATCCTGAGCCCTTCGCTTGTCATTCTGAGCGGAGCGAAGAATCTCGCTCTGCCGCTCAGGGTAAACTCCGCGAAGAGCCTGTCCTGAACGAAGTGAAGGAATCTCGTTCTGTGTGCTCAGGGTAAACTCCGCGAGGAATCTCGTCCTGGTCTTTATCCTTCGACACGCCTGAAGCAGAGCGCGATTCATCGCTCCGCTCGCAATGACACTTCATTCTCGATATTTCTTGGTGCCGCTAGCGTTTAGTTGGTTTACTAAGCGCAATTTCAAATAGCCGTCGGAAGGGCGGGCTTTAGCCCCGCCGCCTTGTGGTCCAGGGTTAGAATGGCCTTTAGGCCCTGAAACCAGATCGCTTCAGGGGCTAAAGCCCCTTACTTACCTCCCGTGATCAGCGGCAGGGCTAAAGCCCAATACTGTTCACTTAAGTAAATACGCGGTATACTGCTCTCATTCAAATGAGAGGAGGACCGCAGATGGCTCGTACGATCGCAAAACTTCCCGAAGGTACACGCTTGACGG
>JBEKLY010000099.1:0-23944 GCA_050010015.1 Terriglobia bacterium | reverse complement strand
CTGTGAATATTAACGCCACGTTCCGTCCCACGGCTCACGCCGTGGGCTACTTTCTGGCGCCGCTCCGCGGCTTTCGAAGTCCCGGCGCCTTAAGTAAACGCTTATGGGGCTTGCCCTACCCCGGTCGGGGCCTGCAGAAATGAGGGGACCGCAAGCCGTCCCCCTACAAGCAGGTGCAGGACCCCCTCACCCGACCCACGCCGGCTTGTGAAAGCGCCGTCGCGGGCCACCCTCTCCCCCAAGGGGGAGAGGGCATTGTCACGACAAGTGGCGAGCCGAAAGATCATGAGGTCCGCGTTGAGGATGACGTCCTAGGAGTGACTAAAGTGAAAAATAGTACGATCGTTCTGCAATTAGCCCTTGTATCCCTGTTTCTTTTAGCAATTGCTTCACCGATTGGCGCGCAGCAGCCGGTTAACATTTGGCAAGCGCCGCTGGTGCTTCCCACCTACGAAACGGGTCCGGCCGACCTTGAGCCCATGTTTTATGCGGGCCGGGACTACCAGGGCGCGCAAGGCGCGATTTATCCCTACCGCCTGTATGACAACCTCCTGGATGTTCACCACGACAAGACCTACCAAGCCGACTTTCTCGAGAACCAATACGTGAAGATCTGTGTGCTTCCGGAGCTTGGCGGGCGCATTCTCTCCGCAACGGACAAGACGGATAACTACGATTACGTCTATCGTCAAACCGAGATCAAGCCTGCCTTGATTGGAATGCTGGGCGCTTGGATCTCCGGCGGCGTCGAATGGAACATCCCCCACCATCATCGCGCCACGAGTTATCTGCCTGTGGACCACCGCCTTGTGAAGAATCCGGATGGCAGCAGTACCATCTGGATCGGAGAGCTGGAACTCCGTCATCGCATGGAATGGGCTGTGGGGATCACCCTCTATCCCGGCAGGTCCTACATGAAGGTGACTACGGTCCTGGTGAATCGCACGCCCTACGTCCATTCGTTTCTGGATTTCACGAATGCCGGCGTGCACGCCAATGAGAATTATCAGGTCATTTTCCCGCCGGACACGCAGTTCGCGGTGTACCACGCCAAAGTTGATTTCGCACGCTGGCCGGTTTCGCACGAGGTTTACCAGAGCATGGACTATACGCGAGGAGTGGACTTGAGTTGGTGGAAGAACCATCTCACGCCCGTCTCTTTCTTTGCCTGGAATTTCGACGGAGATTTCTTCGGCGGGTACGATCACGGCAAGCAGGCCGGAATCATCTGCGTTCAGGACCACAACGTCTCGCCGGGCGCGAAGTTCTTCGAGTGGGGCAATGGCCCCGAGGGCAAACTGTGGGACAAGGTCTTGGACAGCCAGGGCGACTATCTCGAGCTCATGTCGGGCAACTTCTCGGATAACCAGCCGGACTACAGTTGGATTCAGCCTGCAGAAACCAAGATCGCCACGGCGTACTGGTTCCCGATTCGGGGCATCGGCGGGGCGAAGAACGCAAACCTGAATGGAGCGGTGAATCTGGATGTGACCCCGGGGCGAAGGGTCAAAGTCGGTTTCTCCGCGACCCAGGAGTTTCGCGGCGCGAAGGCCATTCTAACCGCCGGGAGTCGAACGCTTTTTGAACAGAGCATCGACATCTCTCCTGCTAAGGCATTTGTTCAGGAGGTCGTATTGCCGGATGGGGTCAACGAAGAGGATCTCAAGGTCGAGCTGCTCGATTCGGCAGGCAAGGAACTGCTCAGCTACCATCCGGTGAAACTTGATCCGGAGCGCACGCCGCCAGTAGTAGAGCCTCCCCTGGCGCCCAAGGAAATCAAGACCGTCGACGAGCTCTATCGCATCGGCCTGCGGCTCGAGCAATTCCATAACGCGGCTCTCGAGCCCTACGCGTACTTTGAAGAAGCCCTGCGCCGCGATCCCGGCAACTACGAGGTTAACACCGCGCTGGGCCGCCTTTACAGTGAGCGCGAGCTCTGGAAGCAGGCAGAGGAGAGGCTCACAGCAGCCCTCGACCGGGCCACTCGCAATTACACGCGGCCCAAGGATGGCGAAGCGTATTACTACCTGGGAGTCACGCTGCGAGGCGAGGGCAGGAATCGCGAGGCCGAGGACGCTTTCCACCGCGCCTCGTGGAGCGAAGCATGGACCGCTGCGAGCTACGAGCAGCTTGCGGAACTGGACGGACAGAACGGAGACTGGCCAAAAGCGCTTTCCGATCTTGAACATTCGCTGGCTTACAACACGCTCAATTGCAGGGCCTGGGATCTCGAGGCCGCCGTACTCCGGCACCTAGGGCGCCCAGGCGATGCCAAGGAAGCCGCCAGCAAAGCGTTGGCAGTCGATCCGCTCGACTACCGGGGCCTTCATGAGCTCGCCTTGCTGGATGCGAACTCCCAGCCTCAGTCCGTCCCGGGAAATAGCGAGCAGGCCAATCTTGAACTGGCCACGGATTACTTTGACTCCGGCTTGGGGGCTGAGGCGGAACAGGTTCTCAAGCAGTTTGTGGCTGCGAGCCCGGTTCAGAATAAAGTGAACCCACTCATTTACTACGACCTCGGCTACCTTGCGACGCAGTCAGGACAGCCCTCCGAAGCGTCCGGGTACTTTCACTCGGCCGCCCAGATACCTCCTGACTATGTCTTCCCGTTCCGGCTCGAAGAAGTGAAAGTGCTCGAGGCCGGCATGCAGGCCAATCCTGGCGATGCCCACGCCCCCTACTACCTCGGGAATCTGCTTTACGACCGGCAGCCCGACGCCGCCATCAAGTTGTGGGAGAAATCAGCCGCGATTGGCGGTTCCTTCGCGCTCGTGCACCGAAATCTTGCGCTGGGCTACGAGCAGGCGCAGAACGATACCCCCAAGGCTATTGCGTCCATGGAAAGGGCTGTCACATTGGATCCGAACAATGCCCGGTTGCGGTTCGAGCTTGACATGCTCTACGAGGCCGGTAACGTTTCACCGCAGAAAAGACTGGCTTCGTTTGAATCCAACCCCACGCTGGCTGCGAAACGCTCGGATTCCATGACCCAGGAAGCGAAGGTCTACTTGCTGGTGGGCCGGTACGAGCAGGCTCTTCAATTGCTCAAGACTCACCGATTCCACAACTGGGAAGGTTATGGCGACGTTCACGATGTGTACATGGACGCGTGCCTCCTCGCAGGCGAAAGAGAATTACGCGCCGGCAAGTACGACGAGGCCTTGAAAGGTTTTCAGGCAGCTCTCGAATACCCGGAGAATCTCGAGGTCGGCAAGCCGTACCATGAAGGCCGCCTGCCGGAGGTTGACTACTGGATGGGCATGGCCTACGACAAGCTGGGAGACGGTGAGAGGTCCCAGGAGATGTTCCGGAAGGCAATGGCCGCGCTGAGGCCTGAACTAACGCGAGAGCAACCAGAAATGCTATATTTCGCGGGGCTGGCGGCGCAGAAGCTGGGCCGGTCCGTGGATGCAGCACGTTTCTTTGACGAGCTGATCGACAAAGGTGACAAGGCGCTGGCCGAGCCTTCGAACGTAGACTACTTCGCCAAGTTCGGCCAGAGGCATTCCAGCCGCCTGCGCCTCGCTGAAGCCCATTATCTCATCGGCCTGGGGAAGTTGGGAAATGGTGAGGCAGCCAAAGCTCGGGGCGAATTCCAGGCGGCGCTGAAGCTGAATGTGAACCATCTTGGCGCCACAACACAGCTAAGTTCCGCAAGCGCACAAACCGTGGCCTCAAGGTGAAGCACTACTGCGGCTTTGAAAATGATTGCGGCGAAGGCACCGTGGAGTGCGGCAGCGCCAGCTGCCGCCGTTCGCTCGTGTTCCACTGCGGCAGCTTCGCTGCCGCACTCCATGACACGGTACCCCAAAAGGCCGCAACATTTCTGTAACATACTCTTCACGCCAGGGTAACTTGCCTACCACACAATTGTTCTGAGTAACCTGCAGCTTCGGAGGATGGCTCTCGCAGGTGACGCTAACCCCAATGTTAACCTTCGCTTAATTCTCTTGTAAAAGAGCGGGGGCAAAGTGCGAGTGGAGGATAACACCCATGAAAAAACTGCCGTATCTCTCAACTGTTCTTCTCGGTACTCTTGTTATCTTGACGTGCCTCGTGCAACTTGAGTCTTCACCCACAAGTGCCGCACCGGCGCCTTCCCCGGATTCGATCATGCTCAGCGCCACCGGCGCCACTTTCCCGTATCCGATTTACTCGAAGTGGTTTTCAGACTACAACAAGATACATCCCGACATTGAGATCAATTATCAGTCCCTTGGTTCTGGAGCAGGAATCCGGCAGCTCCTGTCTGGGACGGTGGATTTCGGCGCTTCCGACGCTCCCATGACTGACCAACAGCTTGGTCAGGCGAAAACTAAGATTCTTCATTTTCCCACGGTCTTGGGCGCGGTTGTGCCCACCTACAATATTCCCGGCGTATCGCAGGAGCTTAATTTTACGCCCGATGCTCTAGTGGGCATCTATCTCGGCAAAATCACCAAGTGGAATGACCCGGAGATTGCTAAATACAATAACGGAGTGAAACTCCCTGGTACAGATATCGTTGTGGTGCATCGCTCGGAGGGAAGCGGAACCACGTACGTCTGGGTCGATTACTTGTCGAAAGTCTCAGCCGAGTGGCAAAGCAAGGTGGGGCGAAACACCTCCGTGAATTGGCCTGTTGGGTTGGGCGGAAAGGGTAATGAAGAGGTCACTGGATTGGTTAAACAGACGCCAGGGTCGATCGGGTATGTCGAATTAATTTACGCCATCCAGAACCATATTCCCTATGGGCGGGTTCGAAATTCAGACGGGGTATTCGTCAAAGCGGACCTGGCCAGCGTGACCGCCGCTGCTTCGGCTTTCGCGAAGAGCATGCCTGAGGATTTCCGCATTTCAATCACCAACGCTCCCGGCAAAGCGGTTTATCCGATTAGTAGCTTCACTTACCTGCTCATTCCCACAAGGATAGAGGATGCCAATAAGAAACAGGTGATCAAGAATTTTCTCATCTGGATGCTCAACGATGGCCAGAAGGCTGCCGAACCTCTGTCCTACGCGCGGCTTCCCAAGGAAGTGGTGGCGAGAGAGTTGAAGCAGATTTCGCTGATTCAGTAAGAACCTGCGTCGGCGCTCCCCTCCCGGATTAGGTGGGACCGGCGGTGGTTGGCTCACCGCCCCTTAATCCCCTCCTCAGAGAAGGGGGGGAATCTGATCGATCATTATGGCAGGCATTCCAATTCCGACCGGGCACGCTACGGCAAAGCGTCGCGCGCCGGCTCTTCTCCAGGGCCTCCGAAGCGGAGATACCCTCGCCCATCTCTTCACGCTTTTTTGCGCGGCAAGCATCCTACTGGTGACGGTGGCCCTCGTTCATCAACTTTATGTAAATTCCACACTCCCACTGCACAAGTTTGGATTTCGATTCCTAACCGGCCGCACCTGGGATCCGGTGAGCGGAGACTTCGGCGCTCTGCCTTTTATCTATGGTACGCTGGTCACTTCTGCGTTGGCATTGCTCGTGGCAGTCCCGATGGGAGTGGGGGCGGCCATCTTCCTTTCGGAGTTGGCCCCGCCGCGCATCTCAAATGCCATGACTTTTGTCATCGAGCTCCTCGCCGCCGTTCCCAGCGTAATTTACGGCGTGTTGGGGATCTTCATCCTGGTGCCCGCTCTCCGTCAATATGGCGAGCCGTTCCTGAAGCGCACCTTGGGATTCCTGCCGTTTTTTCAGGGGCCGATGTACGGAGTGGGAATGTTGGCGGGCGGTCTGGTGCTCGCCATCATGGTCGTACCCTTCATCATTTCGATTTCACGCGAAGTCCTCTTGGCTGTTCCGGTGGAGCAACGTGAGGCGGCCTTGGCGCTCGGCGCCACAAAGTGGGAGTCTACCTGGCAGGTCGTTGTACCTTTCGCTCGCGTTGGCATCATGGCCTCGATCTTTCTCTCCCTGGCGAGAGCTCTGGGCGAGACCATGGCAGTGACCATGGTCATCGGCAATGATCCCAAAATTAGTGCTTCCTTGTTTGCGCCCGCCTATTCCATCGCCGCCGTCATTGCCAACGAGTTTACGGAAGCCACGGGCGATCTTCACCTCCAGTCGTTGGTGGAGCTTGGCTTGGTGCTGTTCGCGCTGACTATCGTAATTAACGGCTTGGCGCGGATTCTCATAATTACCACTACCAAGAAGGGATCGGCACATTAATGGGCTTGCGCAACGCCTGGCGGAAACTCGTCAACTACGTCATGTTCAGCTTGACGGGAGTTTGCGCTTTGGTCACCGTGGGCGTTTTGTTTTTCATTCTGGGCTACCTTCTCTGGTATGGTGGCAGCTCGCTCAGTTGGACTTTTCTGACCCACTTGCCGACCCCCGTGGGCGAAACCGGTGGAGGAATGGCCAACGCTATAGTGGGGAGTGCGAAGCTGCTCTTGTTGGCGTCCGTCTTCGGCATCCCGATTGGCTTCCTGGGCGGCGTTTACCTGGCTGAATTTGGTGGCCAAGCGTTTTCCTTTGTGGTTCGCTACACGGCTGATCTCTTGAACGGCGTGCCCTCGATTGTAATGGGGATTTTTGCTTTCACGATCGTGGTCTTGCCGATGAAACACTTTTCAACTTTGGCAGGAAGCCTGGCGCTGGGCGTGATGATGATCCCTATCGCCGTGCGGAGCACGGAGGAGGCTCTGCGCACCGTGCCGATGATGCTGCGCGAGGGCGCATTGGCTTTGGGGGCAAGCAAATGGAAGACCATCGCCACGGTGGCTGTTCCGGCGGCGCGCAAGGGGATCATAACCGGAATCGTTCTGGACATTGCTCGTGTCGCGGGTGAAACGGCGCCTCTGTTGTTCACCGCCTTTAGCAATCGCTTCTGGAGCCCCGGATGGAATCAGCCTACGGCCTCGCTGCCGGTGATGGTCTACACTTACGCCATCTCACCATACGATGACTGGCACAAACAGGCTTGGGCGGCTGCGTTGGTTCTTTTGACTCTGGTGTTGGTAGCGAACGTGATCGCCAGGGTGACGGTCTCCGGCCGAACGGCGCATTAGCGCGTGTGACGAAGGCGTCTCGTCGAGACGGACCAACCCCCTCACCCGGCGCCGCGCGCCACGCTCTCCCCCAAGGGGGCGAGGGGCCGGGGAGTGAGGGGGCGATTCCACTTAATTCTGGAATCCTAAGTAGGTGGTAAACGGCATGACGACTTCAACACCCGGCAGTATGGCTACGGCGAAACAAGCAAGTTACCCCGCGCAGTCTCCAGGAGGGACAGTGGCCGCCGACGAAGTGAAGATGCGGGTTTCCGGATTGGACTTCTACTACGGTCCCAAACAAGCTCTTTTTGGTATCGGTCTTCAGATCCTGACAAACCGCATTACTGCGCTGATTGGCCCTTCGGGTTGTGGCAAGTCTACGTTCTTGCGAACCCTAAACCGCATGTACGAGACCCTGCCACACGCCCGGGCCGAAGGCGAAATCCTGTTCGACAATGAAGACCTTCTGGCCATGGACGCGGTAGCCCTGCGCCGCCGGGTAGGAATGGTGTTTCAAAGGCCGAACCCGTTTCCCAAGTCCATCTTCGACAACATTGCCTACGGGCTGCGCGTCAATGGGACTTATCGCGGGGCCGCCTTGCGGGAGAAGGTCGAGAAGAGCCTGCGCCGTGCGGCCCTGTGGGATGAAGTGAAGGATTCGCTCCACAAGTCAGCGTTTGCTCTTTCGGGAGGGCAGCAGCAGCGCTTGTGCATCGCCAGGGCTCTGGCGGTCGACCCCGAGGTGCTGCTTCTCGACGAGCCGTGCTCCGCCCTCGATCCCATCGCCACCGCAAAGATCGAGGAGCTGCTCTTCTCTATCCAGGACCAGTGCACGCTGGTCATCGTCACCCATAACATGCAGCAGGCCGCGCGCGTGGCGGACTTCACAGGTTTCTTTCTGCTGGGAAAGCTCATCGAATACAACAAGACGGAGGTAATCTTCAAGACTCCAGCTAAGAAGGAAACCGAAGACTACATCACCGGCCGGTTCGGTTAGAGGAGGAGACCACAGAAATGGTTCGGCATTTTGAAGAGGAACTTGATAACCTGAGAAACCGCCTGCTGGAAATGAGCGGGCTGGTGGAGGATTCCGTCTACCGCAGCATCCAATCGCTCATTGAGAAGGATGAGGAGAAGGCGCAGCAGGTGCTCCAGAACGAGGCTCGCATCAACCGCATGGAGATCCAGATTGACGAACTCGCCACCAGCCTTCTGGCGCGGGTTCAGCCCATGGCCACCGACCTCAGGTTTATTACCGCCGCCATCAAGATCAACAACGACCTGGAGCGCATGGGGGATATCTCGGTGAACATCGTGCGCAGAACACTGCCCTTGATGCGCGAACCCCTGCCCAAAGAGTTGGTCGACATTCCTCATATGGCGACCCTGGCGCAGTCGATGATTCGCAAAAGCCTGGACGCCTTCGTGAAGAAGGACGCCGAGCTGGCGCGCACGATCCTTACCTCCGATGATGTCATCGATCAACTCCGCGACTCAGTATACGAAGAGCTGATTGCCCTGATGGAGCAGGATTCCACCTGCGTCCGTCAATGCATCAACCTGATGTTCATTGCGCGCGCCCTGGAGCGGCTTGCCGACCATGCCACCAACATTGCCGAAGACGTCTTGTTCCTGGTCGAGGGAGTCGAAGTCCGCCACCATGCCGAGGTGCGCGAGTAGAAGTAGAGTGGAATCCACAGCCTTCTCCTTTGGGGAGAGATGGTAGAGTTGAGTCGTCAGCCCTCTCCTGTGGACGGGCGAGAAGAAACCAGCCGCCTGTCATCCTGAGCGCAGCGAAGGATCTCCGCAGTTTCCCGTGATTCGAAGACGTGCGAACGACTGCAGAGATCCTTCGCTGCGCTCAGGATGACACGTTCCAAGTCGTCCAACCCGCAGCAGCGTTATGCATCTAATACTCAGGGTGAGATGACGAAGGGATCTTTGCGCCCATTTTCTCTTTGACTCATCTCGACCTTTAGTGGTAAAAGTTGGGTTGGGATCAGGACGTCGCAGAACCAATATAGCGTTGGGGATCGGGAGTCTGTTAATGAAGCGAAGGTATTTCTGGATGCTGGCAGCGGGGTTGAGCGTGCTGCTTATAGCGCTGCCGGCCTGGGCACAGCAAGAGCCACAGCAGCAACAGCCGCCGCCGCAACAACAGACACAGCCACAGCAGCAGCCAGAGGCCCAACAGCCGGCCGACAACGCGGCGGACAGCGCTACTGACAACCCCACCCCGAACGAGAACGAGCTAACCATTCCCGAAGGAACGGAGTTCAAACTCCAACTCCACTCCTCAGTCAGCTCAAAGACTTCCCGACCCGGCGATAGGATCCTGACTACATTGCTCGATCCCGTGGCAGTCGAGGACCAGGATATCCTGGCCAAAGGCACGCGGATTGACGGACACATTGCCGAGGTCAAGGCCGCCGGACGCCGAGGAAAAGGCGGCGACTTGTCCCTGGTTTTTGATACCGTCGAACTGCCCAATGGCCAGAAGTTGGCCATCACCGGTTCGCTCACCGAAGTTTTTTCGAGTGAGGGCGGAGGCGATCCGAACGTCGGGCCGGAAGGCGATCTGAAGGGCGGCGGGGCCTCGCGCAAGAAGCAAGCCGCCATCATCGCCAGCACCACGGCGATTGGTGCAACCGGCGGGCTCGCCACGGGCATCGCTGGGGCCGCCACGGGCGTTGCTTTGGCAATCCTCCTTCCTCATGGCAAGCAAGCCGCGCTAGCGGCGGGCTCGTTGATTGGTATGCGACTTGACCGCGACGTTACCTTCACACTTACGCCAACCACTGAAACCAAGTAACCCGAGAACTGCAATCCCCACATGCCTAATTCCGCCGGCTGCCGCAGACGCCTGCTTGATTGTCAGGAACCCGATCGATGTTACTGCCTATTGCGTTCTGGGGGAACTATGTGTACCTTGGTATTATAGGTAGAGGCTGAAGAAACAACATTAAAAAAGGGGGATCAATGGGAAAGCGGTTGGCTTTTGCGCTGATTCTCGCAGCGATCGTTTCCGCGAATGCCACTGGACAGGTTGCCACGTACAACTTGATCGACCCCGTGGTGGCGGGGTTGGTCAGCGGCTCGTCAGTTACAACGAACACCACGGCAATTGCCTCAGCCACGACTGGGGTGGTCAAGGGAGCAGCGGCAGACGGCACTACACAGGTCATACTGCGGATTCCTGCTTCGGACGTGGGCCAGCAGTTCACTGTTACTGTAATAAATGACGCGAACTCTCCGAGCACTTCGGTTCCGAACGATGGCGGAGTGTTTGCGCTGGGAGGCAGCCCTAGCTCCGCGGCCAGTTCCCTCGTGGTGACCGCAGTCTCAATTGCCGCGGGAGCGGAAGCTTTCGCGATTTATCTGGCGCCGGTGAATTTCTCGCGCTCCTCCACCGACTATACGCTCGCGACGCGCAGCGTGACTCTGCAAGTGGCGTCGCCGCCCCCCACGATAACGGGCAATGCCAGCGTTACGATTGCGAGGCCCCCCGTTGTTCTCGTGCACGGCCTTTGGGGAAGCGCGTCGAGTTTCTCTAACTTCACACCTCTGACTACCGATACAATTTTCGATATCAACTACGCTACTTATGACAACGCGATTACCGGCATCACGGGCACCACGCCCTCGTACCCGGCGAGTGACCCCATCGAGGCAAATTCCCTGGGGTTTGCCTATAACGCCCCCTCCGTGTTGGCGCAGATCAACAATTTTATTGCGAACTACCGGACGAGTGCGAACCTGGCCGCGGTCAAGGCTGACATCGTCGCGCACAGCATGGGCGGTGACGTTTCGCGCACCATGTTCTTGCTGCCGAACTTTCTGAGCAATTCGACGTTTCCGACATTTGGCGCCGGGCCCATCAACAAACTGATTACGATCGCCACGCCGCATCTCGGCACACCGGTCGCTGCCGACTTGCTGGCCAGCAACAACGCCTGTGTGCGCAGCGTCCTGGCTTCGGACCAAGACTACGCGCTGGCGTCGATCACGTTTTCGGGGCAAACGGCGAATGGTGCAGTGGGGGACCTGCAAGGTAATGGATTCGGCAGCAGCTTGAGCCCCGCGCTCACTAATCTTAAACAGACGCAACCATTCAAGACGGCTTATATTGCGGGAATTGCGACTTCCGTAAACCTGAATGGCCTGAGTTGCATATTCTGTACCGCGGAGGTGGTAAGGGCCTTGTGTTCGAGCAATCCCTTGGCAAAGGATCTGACGGCTACGAAGTGGACCACGATTTATGGGCAGAACAATGACACCATCGTGCCGCTGGACAGCGCTTTGAACAACCTCTCGGGACAGCAATTCTCCGGCGTCATTCATACCGCGGCCCTCGAGACCCTGGATTTCAAAGGGCCGTCGGTGCTCGATCCGGCGTCGGACATTTCGAATGAGGTCATCAGTTTACTGAATGAGCAGCCGACGGTCAGCGATTTTCATTAGAGACTTGCGGTTTCTTTTGCAGACTCGGCGAACGAAGCAACCAGCGACGAACAGAGGGAGGGCGGCATGAGCATCATGCAACACACGTCGAGAATCGTAGGTATTTTGATCCTGGCAGCGGGATTTGTCACGGCTTCTGCCGGCGCGCAGCAAACGCCGGTCCACTTTGTATCGCCCGCGGCCGGGACGGTGGTCCAGCCCGGGCAGACGGTCACAATTGCGGTGGCAGCGGATTCATCAGTGGAAAAGCTCGCTCTCGTCGGGCAACACCCGCTGCCTATTAGCCAGGTTGTCGCACCGGGCCTTGGCGTCGCACGCCCGTTCGAGTTTCAGGTCAGGATTCCGACGGACATCCGCCCCGGAGCCTATCACGTGACGGCGATAGCAACACTCGCCGGTGGTGAAAGCGTCTCCGAGCGGCTCGTGCTGGACGTCGAGAAGGTAGAAGAACCCACGCGAATTTGGGCCAAGCCGTCAACCATCCTCTTCTCGCGTGCCGGAGAGCGAGTTCCTTTGCGCGTGCTCGGCGCATTTGACGATGGCTCACAGGAAATACTGACGAAATCCATCAAGACGACTTACACATCCGCAGATCCGCGCGTCGCCACCGTGAGTGCCGACGGCTTAGTGACTGCCGTCGGTACCGGAAAGACCAGCATTCAAATTCGCACGCTGACGCGCGATTGTGCGATTCCCGTGACCGTAGAGGGCGGGTCAAATAATGCGGATGAGTGAGGCAGCGCCGGCGACAGTAAGGTCCACCTTTTTTCGGCTGGTTGGGGGACGAACGACGGACCCCCTGAAACAGTTCCACGCTACCGGGATTCCACATTTTGAGGAGGTGACGGAAACTCATTACCGGAGCGATCAGAAGCAGAGAGAAACGACCTTCCAAGAGTGGCTTTGGATCACCATTTTGGGTTCGGGAGTTTTCACTGGCTGCTGACGCCTTCGTACCTGGGGTGCGCACGACCCTTGTCGCCTCGCAAGCTGCATTTCTCTGATCCTGCCATTCCACACCTTCCTCTCTGCCCTCTCAACATGCGCCCATCCTCCTCGTGGCCCAGAGACCGACGCATACAGGGTGCCTTACGCCATTTCGGTCCCAACTATGCGAAGTTTCCTGAGCTTCAGCCAGTTCGAGTTGTGCTGCGAGGTTAACCAAGCTAAAGTATCACTTCAGAGGTTATAGGATGCCGAGCGTATCCCGCCAGCCAGGACGCTTTCATCTGGCCACAACCCCGAGGAAGGAATTTGCGCTGCTTGCGGGCGCACTTCTGCTCGCCATGCTGGGTATGCCAGAACGAACCTGGCCCCAAAGCCGGCTTGATCCGCAACAAGTCCTCGATCAACTCCACAATACTAGGGTGGATCCGGACCAGGTTTACGTACTCCGCCGCGCCCACTTGATCCGGGACCGCGTGAAGTTGTTTTTTACCCGCGGCTATATCGGGTTCTTTACTCAGGCCGCCGGGAAAATCACCGGCGCAGTTTATGTGGGCGAAGGAGAAATTCTGTTAGTCCCTCCCACGCGAGTCGAGAAAGAGAGTCTGGCCCGGTTTATTCATGCGCCCATTCTTGAAGAGCAGTTCGGCGCCGCGGTTCTGCGTTTCACCGACGAAACCGCTAAGGAACTCCTGGCTGTGGCGCAGAAACCGGAGCCCGATGACCCGGAGCGGCCGGCAGAGTTCCCTCAAATATGGAACTCCTCGCCGCGTGTATTGGCTCTCGAAGACTCGCCGCGGATCTTCGAGGATTTGCTGGGCGACGCCACCATGCCGTTTTTTCACGCCCGCTTGGAAGGCAATACCCTGAAGTGGTTCGACGTGGTCGATGACGAGCGGTCCCCGGAGGCCGTGACGGTGGTTGTGGCTCGTCGCAATTCTGACGGCGTGTTCGCAGATTGCTGGTGTGCATTCCAAAGCAAGACCTCGGCGGCACGTTTCGCCTATCACACGCCCGGGACGGTGAAAGCTCTTGCCTACGATATTGACATTCATCTTGAGCCTGACAACAGCATGAAGGCGCGCGCGGAGGTCCAGTTGGAGTCGCTCTCTGCCACCGACCGCGTGCTGACTTTTGATTTTGCCCGGCAGCTCAACGTCTCAAAGGTCCTGAACGAGCGCGGTGAAAGCCTGCCCGTCCATGCATACCCCCAGGAGGAAGATGCCGAGACCGGTGACCGCAGCAAAGGCTGGATCCAAGTGGTTTTGGCAGCCCCGCACCCCGCGGGCGAAAGATTCCGTCTCCAATTCACCTACCAGGGAAACGTTATCACCAATGTTGGGAATAATGTGTTGTACGTGGAGGAGAGAGGCGGCTGGTATCCGAACCTTGGGCTGGCAGCTCCAGCTTCCTTCGACCTTAGGTTCGATTATCCGGAGAACGTCACGTTGGTTGCGACAGGAGCGCGGATCGAAGAGGAAACTGCAAACGGCAGAAAGCACAGCCGGTGGCGCTCGGACGGTGTGTTTCGGGTAGCCGGATTCAATTTGGGGCCGTACCATTCGGTCGAGCGCCGGGTGGGAAAGACGACCGTGGAAGTGTATGCGACGCGCGAGGCGGAAGCGGCGCTCGAGGCGCGTCACTCGCAAAAGTTGGTTCCGCACTTTATGATTCCCAACATTGGTCGAGAGCATGACCCGCCCTTGTCGATTGCTCCGGAGACCGTTCCTCCGCTGGCCCCAGCCGCATTGCTGCAAGCGGTGGCCGAGAGCGCTTCGCAAGCGATTGTCTATTTCGAGAGCCTGTTTGGCCCATTCCCATACTCCCGCCTCGCCATCTCCCAAATCCCCGGTAACTTTGGCCAAGGCTGGCCGGAACTGGTCTATCTTCCAACCCTCTCGTTCTTGCGCAAGTCCGAGCGTTCCGAACTGGGGTTTGGGGAAAAGGACGAGGACCTGCTTGGCCATGGAATGGTGGCCCACGAAATTGCACATCAATGGTGGGGCAACCTGCTGGGCTGGGCGACCTACCACGATCAGTGGCTCTCGGAAGGCCTCGCGACCTACGCTGCGGCGCTCGACTTGTCGAGGCAAAAGGACGGCGATCACCGGTTCCACGAACTGTTGCGAAGTTACAAACTCGATCTCCTCAACAAGGGCAGGAACGGAATCAGCAACGAGGCGAGCGGCCCCATCTGGCTGGGCCAACGCCTCTCGAATTCGGTAACTCCGGGCGGTTATGACGCGATCGTGTACAAAAAAGCCTGCTGGGTGCTGCACATGTTGAGAGGCTTGATGCGAGATCCGTCTACAGGTTCCGACGAGAAGTTCTTCCGCCTATTGCGTGAATTCATCGTCGCCAATCGAGGAAAGAGCGTTTCGACGAAGGACTTTATTCTCGAAGCGGAGAAATACATGACTCGCTCGATCGACCTCGAGCACGATCGCCGGCTCGACTGGTTCTTTAATGAGTGGGTGTACGAGACGGGTGTCCCGACTTACAGGCTGGAATCGAGCGTGAAGGAACTCTCGCCGAAGAAATTCCTTGTGCAGGGAAATATCATCGAGAGCGGGGTAGCGAGCGATTTCGAGATGCTTGTGCCTGTCATAGCGGAGGTCGGCAAAGAGAAGAAGACGAGCTTGGGGCGCGTGGCAGTTACCGACGTAGGGGGGCGTTTCAGGTTTACAACCGCTGCGAAGCCCAAGCGGATAGCCATTGACACGGACAACCTGCTCGCCGTCTCCGAACAATGATAGAAGCTCTGCGGCCATTGCCCAGGCGTCTGTGCGGCAACTGCGATGCAACGGCGTTCCCACCGGCCGTCACGGGCCGGTTGAGGGATGGGATGTTTCCCACGGTGACTTCTTCCCACAATGAAAATAGTCAACTTCGAGTTTAAAGCACGAATCAAGGACGAGCAGCGTGTCCGCGATGCGCTGAAGACGCTGAACGCGCGCTCCGTCGGAACCGACCACCAGATAGACACTTACTTTCGCGTCCCGGCAGGACGGCTGAAAGTTCGGGAGGGCCGCATCGAGAACGCCCTGATCTTCTACCGGCGCAGCAACGCTCGCCGCGCCCGCCAGTCTGCCGTTGAGCTGATGCCTCTTCCCAGGCGGAATTCCCTGCGGGCAATCCTCGAGCGCGCCCTCGCGACGCTGGCCGTGGTCGATAAGCGCCGTGAGATTTACTTTGTGAAGAATGTGAAAATTCACCTCGACCGGGTGCGCCGGTTGGGCAAATTCCTCGAGGTGGAAGCCATTTCGCGGACGGGTGACGTGAAGAAAATCAGGTCCCAGGCGCACCACTTTCAACAACTGTTCGGCATCACAGCTAAGGACATCGTCGCAGAATCGTATTCCGACTTGATTCTCGCGAAGAATCTGAAATCTTGAATCTGGTATCTGAAATCTGGAATCTCAAATCTGAAATCTAGGGTTCCCGCTCGATCGCCTGAACGAACGTCAATCTTCACGGTAATTACCGGGACCAAGGGGTTCTAAATGTTCAAACCACAAAGCACTGAGCAGCGGATCTTTCAGGAAATCGCAAATCGCGAGACGGCATCCGTGAGCCAACTCGCCCGTGAGGTTGGTATTCGTCCCGCGTCCGCGATGGCCAAGCTCCGTCCGCTGGTGAAGAAAGGACTCCTGGCCTTCAGCGACGGCCGGGCAAAGGTTGGGATCAACCCGGACTACGGCCAGGTGATCGGTATCGACCTGGGCGGCAGCCACGTGCATTTCGCGCTGGCGGATTTCCGCGGAAAGGTCCTCGAAGATTCCAACGTGAAGATTCGCCCCGAAGATGGCCCGCACAAATTGATCGGCGAGATCGTCGAAGGGGCGCGTTCGCTCACGGCGAAGTCCGGCGGGCGCCTCCGCGCGCTGGCCATGGGCGTGCCAAGCCCTGTCGACGCGGAGCGCGGCGTAGTGGCTTTTGCTTACAACCTGCCCGGATGGAAAGAAATCCATCTGGGGCATGAACTGGAGGAAAAGCTGCGCGTGCCCGTTTTCCTCGAAAACGACGCCAACATGGCGGCTATCGGCGAGCATTGGCGCGGCGTCGCGCAAGGGGTCGACAACTTCGTGTTTATCGCCATCGGGACGGGAACCGGCTCAGGCGTGTTCGTGGATGGCAAGCTTTGTCGCGGCCGCACCGGGTCTGCCGGCGAAGTCTACCATATGATTCTTGAGTGGCCCCGCTGGGCGGAGAACTTCGGCGATTCAGGCCACTTTGAGACCTATGTTTCCGGGATGGGAATCGCCGCCGAGGGACGGAAGGCGATCCCCGCAACGGCAGGCCAGGCAGCGGCCGGCCTCGCCGCGGAACGTGACGCTTACTTCGTCTTTGAGGCTTTCCGCAACGGCGACCCCAACGCTCGGGCGGTTCTGGAGAAAATCTTCACCATGCTGGGCGTCGGCATCGTCAATATTATCTCGGTCCTTGATACCGATTTGATTATTCTGGGGGGAGGCATTGCGAAGGGTGCGCCGGAATTCATGCTATCCACCGTCAACAAGATCGTTCAACACGTGTACAAGGAGAATGCCCCGCCCGTCAAGTTCAGTTCCCTCGAGGATAAGGCCCAAACCTTCGGCGCCATCCGTTCCGCCCTCACGCTCGCCCAGCAGGCCGTCGCGCGGCGGTTGTAAATCGCCAGATCATAACCCTCTGCTGTGAGCAGAGGAAGTGGGACAGGCACTCTTGCCTGTCTCTGAGGCCGGCGAAACGCGCGTCTCCTCGCAGGCAAGAGTGCCTGCGCCACTTCATCAGCCGGTGCGCGGCGAGGTTTAATGCGACGCCGCTACCTGCCCAGATTGCCCTCGGAGGAATGGCAAACCTCCCACCAACAACGCAGCCTCCGGCAGCACGCCCCAACCGAACAGCAGGATAGCCATGGGCACGAATGGAAAGCTGTGGAAGCGAATCAAATCGTAGCCCAGAACAAATGGAAACATGAGCAGCGGCAGGCAAACCATCCCCAAGGCGGGAAGCGAGACTGCCAGCGCCCTCTCCAGAAACCTTCCACCGGAGTGCCAGGACCAGTACGCCCCGATGGCGCCGATCACGGGCAGCGACACCAACCACCAGCAGTAAATGACCAGTTCGGTGCTGTGCCACGGCCCGAGGACGTGCGGAACAGGCGCGGACGGATTCTGAAGCAATCGCAGAACCATGCCGGAGAGGGCGATCGTGCAGGCTCCTGGCAACCAGAGTGTTTTGACACGGTGATTCATACAGACCTCCTCATTTGCGGCGAGTTGGATTTCGCGGCGCAGCTCATTCCAGTCGGAGGCGGCGTCGAACGCGGAATGGAGCGCCTCAGCGTGCGATCGGCCTTGGCTGAGCGCGTCGCTGTAGAGGTCCTCCAAATGCCCGGCCAGTTCGAGGACGATCTCCTCTTGCCGCTTCGCGTCGAGCCCCAGCGGACCTAACTTCTTTCTCGCGATCGCGCGCCAATCAGGCATGGGTCACCCCGGCCAGAGTGTGCAAGGCTTGAAATAACTGCCCCCACTCCTCACGCAGCGGGACCAGGCGCCGTTTCCCAGCAGGCCCCAGACGGTAGTAACGCCGTTGTCGGCCTCCCGCAGGCCCTTCCCAGTTGCCACTCACCCAGCCGCGCTTTTCCATGCGATAGAGCAGTGGGTAGAGCGAGGCCAGGTTGAAGCGCAGCAGACCGCGCGACTGGCGCTCGATGCGCTTCGAGATTTCGTAGCCGTGCAGCGGCCCGTCGGACAGCACCGAGAGGATGGCCAGTTCCGCGCTGCCGCGTTTAACTTGAGCGCCGATGTTGATGGTGTGGTCTTTCATATATGCGAATCCTATATATAGGCACCCTGAGTGTCACTGGCACCAAAGTAATGCCCTCATGTAGATGGAAAGCTCTCTCCCCAAAGAGAGGGCTGTGCCACCGGATTGGGGAGCGGGTAGCCACAAGGACCGCGCCTACAGCCGGTAATGCAAAGAAAGCGGATGATTAATACAGAAAAAGGGCGCTGCCCCGCCGTAGGTCGGTTGAAACCTGCGGGCAAGGCTTGCTAAGCTGAAAGCTGCGTCGGGTCTTGGGCAGATTCAGGGCAAGACTGAAAGAGAAATGGAAAACAAACGTCCTGGCCGCTGGCGGGGAGGATGGCTCCTCCCCGCGTCTGCGGCTGTCCTCATTTGCAACAGCGCCTATGTCGCTGCCTTCGGCGCCCCTTCACTTTTTTACGTCGCGAATGCATTGCTGCACCCGCTGCTGGGTATTGCTGTCGGCGTCCTCTTCATCTCCTTCGCAATCCGGCATCGAAGGGCCTTCGCTGGGGTTTGGGGAAACGGCGGGTTCTGGCTGTTGGGGCTGGCAGCAGGTTTCGGCTTCTATCTTGTTTTCGTAGGCATGACTCGGCCCCACAGCCTGGCGCTTTATGCACACGTGGGGCTGGCGATCGCGGGCCTGGTCTTTCTGCTCATCCGCTTTCGAGGCCGCGTATGGGCGCATGTCGCCTCACCACCCGAAAGCCTGCCATCGGCGTGGCGCTGGAGCCTGCGAGTGGCCGTGGCCGCGGGTGCGTTTTACGCAGTGGCGGCGGTTTACCATTACGTCCACCACGATCCGCGCTATACGATCGAGAACCCTTCCATGCCTCCACTCAGCATGGATCACGAAGGGGGCGGCGCATCCAGCCTGCTTTTCCCCAGTTCCGCCACCACCACCGACGGCAAGCCCATCATGTCGCAGTTCTTCATGGACTCCGAGTCCTGCCGCCCCTGTCACACCGACATCTACAATCAGTGGCAAAGCTCGATGCACCACATGGCCTCGTTCAATAACCAGTGGTACCGCAAGGCCATCGAATACATGCAGGATACGGTCGGCATCAAGCCTTCGCTCTGGTGCGGCGGCTGCCACGACCATGCGCTGGTCTTCGCCAACAAGATGCAGACGCATCCCATCCGCGAGGTCGAGGACACGCGCGAAGGCCAAAACGGCCTGGGATGCATGTCCTGCCATTCCATCTCGCGCGTGAAAGACACCATGGGCCAGGGCGGTTTCGTAATGGATTATCCGCCGCTCGACCGCCTGGCTTCGAGCAAGAATCCACTGCTCCATTTCATCCACGACTTTGCCGTGAAGCTCGATCCCAAGCCGCATCGCAACGCCTTTCTGAAGCCCTTCCACAAGGACCCGGTGCTTGTGCCGGAGTTCTGCTCCTCCTGCCACAAGGTTCACTTGGATGTGCCCGTTAACAGCTACCGCTGGATTCGCGGTTTCAACGACTACGACAACTGGCAGGCCAGCGGGGTTTCGGGGCTGGGCGCGAGATCGTTCTATTATCCGCCCCATCCTTCCCAATGCGCGGATTGCCACATGCCGCTGGTTCCGTCCAAGGATTTCGGCAACATTCACGGCTTCGTGCATTCGCATCGGTTTGCAGCGGCGAACACCGCGGTCCCGACTTCCTACGGGGACCAGGAACAGGTGCAGCAGGTCGAGAGTTTCCTGAAGGGTGCACTGAGCGTCGATATTTTCGCTCTTTCCCAAGAGCCCACAGAGCCGACTGGTCCGGCGCGTAAAGCCGGAGGCGAGGCGCCTCAATTGGCCAGCACGTTTGCGGTGGGCGAAGAATCCTCGGCGGGTCTGGCGGCCACGGGGGTCAGTGCCGTTCCGCCTGTGAAGCTGATGGCGCCGCTGGGACGGGCGGCGGCCCAAGTGCGGCGCGGCGACACCGTGCGCGTGGAAGTGGTAGTCCGAACTCGCAAGCTGGGCCATTTCTTTCCGGGCGGCACGGTGGACGCTTTTGATTGTTGGCTGGAGCTTCAGGCCCGCGACAACAAAGGGAGGATCATTTTCTGGAGCGGGGAAGCAGCCGATAACGGCCACGGCCCGGTCGAGCCCGGCGCGCACTTCTATCGCTCGCTGCAGCTTGACGGGCACGGCAATCCGATCAACAAGCGCAATGCCTGGTCCACACGCGCCACCATGTACGCCCACCTGATTCCTCCCGGCGCCGCAGACACCGTGCACTTCCGCATGAAGGTTCCTGAGGACTGCGGAGATTCGATCACGCTCACGGCGAAGCTCAACTATCGGAAGTTCTCCTGGTGGAATACCCAGTGGGCATTTGCCGGTGTGCGTGATCCCGCTCAGCCCAATCCCGATGTAACCAAGAATTACGACGATGGGCGCTGGGTGTTTCAAGGTGACCTTAGCCGCGTCTCCGCGAAGTTCAAAGCCATACCCGATGTGCCGACCGTGGTGATCGCGCAAGACACTTGCACCTTTCCGGTGCTGGCCAAGAACTCCGCACCCTTCGCAGAGACCTTGAGCCTGGATCCGGCGGACCGCGTGCGCTGGAACGATTATGGCATCGGACTGTTGCTGCAAGGCGATTTGAAAGGCGCGGAGCGGGCCTTTGAAACTGTGATTAAGCTCGACCCCGGCTACGCGGACGGCTGGGTCAACGTGGCCCGCGCTCGCGTTCAGGAGGGCAACACCGATGCGGCAAAACCCCTGCTCGAAAAGGCCATCCAACTTAATCCCCGGCTTGGCAGCGCACACTACTTCGCCGGCCTTGCTTTTAAAGCCGACGGCAACTACCCCGCCGCTCTCGACGAGTTTTCGAAGGCATCCGCCTTATACCCGCGCGACCGGGTGGTGCGAAACCAGATGGGCCGCATGCTTTTCCTGGAACGCAAATACACGGATGCGGTGGCGGAATTCGATAAGACCCTGGCGGTCGATCCGGAAGACCTCGAGGCCCATTACGACCTGATGCTCTGCTATCGCGGCTTGCGGGACGATGCGGAAGCCGCTCGGGAAGAAAAGCTCTACCTGCGCTTCAAGGCGGATGAATCCTCGCGCGCCATCACCGGCCCCTACAAGCTGGCGCATCCCGAGGACAACAACGAAGCGCAGCCCATCCACGAGCACGTTTCCATCGTGCTCGGCGAACCAGAAGGCAGAAAGCAGTATGCAGAAAGCGGAAGACAGAAAAAATCGGGCAAAACTCAGAATGCGGAAGTTAGAAAGCAGAAAGAACAACCAGAGCGAGATTCTTCGCTTCGCTCAGAATGACAGCCCGCGGTAGGGTTGCCGTCTTCCCCTGAGGATGGGTAGCCCTCTCCCGTGGGGAGAGGGTGTCGCGCTCCGGCGCTTTCATCAGCCGGAGCGTGACGGGTGAGGGGTTACGTCTGAGGATCAGTGCACGATGCCGCGAGAATCCAAAGTCCAGAATCTAAAATTCAGAATCGCAAGCTTTCTCCTGGCGACCGCGTTTGGCGGGTTGATTTTGATGGTGGGATTAAAGCTCACCGCGACCTCAGCGAGCGCTCTCAAGGCTCCGCCCAGCGAAAGCAGCGGGCCCATTCATTTCGAGGACATCACCCAAAAGGCTGGCATCAATTTCACTCATTACACCGGCGCCTTCGGCAAGAAATTCCTGCCCGAGACCATGGGACCGGGCTGCGCGTTCATCGACTACGACAACGACGGCTACCCCGACATCCTGCTGATCAACGGTAAGGACTTTGCCGGCCACAAGGCACGGCGCGCGACGCCGAAGCTCTACCACAACAACGGCAACGGCACCTTCACCGATGTGACGTCCAAGGCAGGCCTCGATGTCGAGATTTATGGCATGGGCGTGGCGGTGGGCGACTACGACAACGACGGCTGGGACGACATCTACATCACCGGGCTCGGCGAGGCGCACCTTTTCCACAACGAACACAACGGAACATTCAAAGACGTCACGAAGACCGCCGGGGTGAACAACACCGGCTTCGGCGCCAGCGCCGCCTGGGTCGATTACGATAAAGACGGCAAGCTGGATCTCTTCGTGACCAACTATGTGAAGTGGTCCGAGAAGGAAGACCTTTATTGTACGCTCGACGGCCAGCACAAATCCTATTGCACGCCAGAGGCGTATCCAGGCGACACTCCCCGGCTCTTTCATAACCTCGGCAACGGCCGCTTCGAAGACGTCACCGAAAAAGCCGGGATCTACGACCCCACCAGCAAATCGCTGGGCGTGGCGGTGATCGACTACGACATGGATGGCTGGCCCGACATCGCGGTCTCGAACGACACGGAGCGAAACAAGCTCTACCGCAACAACCACGACGGCACGTTCACCGAACAAGCCGTACAAGCGGGCATCGCTTTCAGCGAGGATGGCGTGGCGCGCGGCGCCATGGGGATTGACGAGGACGACTTCGATCACTCCGGCTACCCCAGCCTGGCCATCGGCAACTTCTCCAACCAGATGCTCGGCCTCTATCACAACGAGGGCAACCGCTTTTTTATTGATATCGCGCCTTCATCGTCGGTGGGCCGCGCCAGCCTGCTCTCGCTTTCTTTCGGCCTTTTCTTTTTCGATTACGACCTCGATGGCCTCCAGGATATGTTCGTCGCCAACGGCCACATCGAGCCGGACATTGGCCGCATCCAGCAACAGGTGACTTACGCGGAGCTTCCCCTGGTATTCCATGACGTGGGCCACGACAAGTTTCAGGAAGTGGGAAAGCAACTCGGCTTCACGCGCCGCATGGTGGCGCGGGGCGCTGCCTACGCGGATATTGATAACGATGGCGCACCGGATATCCTGATCACGACGAACGGCGGGCCTGCGTACCTTTTCCGCAATGTGGGCGGGAGCCGCAACAACGCCATCCGCATCAGGACCGTCGGTACGCGCTCGAACCGCGACGGCATCGGCGCGCAGGTCCGCGTCACCTCAGGGGGAATCACCAACTGGCAGACCGTCCACTCCGGCTCGAGCTACTGCTCGCAGAGCGAACTCACGTTGACGTTTGGACTGGAAAAGGCGACGCAAGCTGATAGCGTGGAAATCACCTGGCCCAGCGGGCAGAAGGATACCCTCAAGAACCTCCGAGCCAACGCCACCTACACTATCGAGGAAGGTGGAAGGACCATCAGCGCGAAGCCGTTCACGAGGTAATTAGGGCTTTGAAAATCCTGGTGCTTGCGTGCAGTTGTCCGACGGCCTTGGCTCCCCGAGGGGGAAGCTACATGAGTAGCCGTGGGTAGAACCCACGGAAAGTTCGCATCGAAAATGGTCTCGGCCCTGAAGGGGCCGAACGGTTCGACCCCTGCGGGGTCGGAGGTCATTGATGGGACACGACCCGTGGGCGGCGGGCACAAAGATCGTGCCCTTGCCCACGGCTACTCAGTTTTAACCCCTTCGGGGTTGCGGTAACGGTCCACTGCGAGTTCTTCGGATTCTGGTAGAAGTTCTGCAGAGCGGCTACAATTTACCCCGACCTACTTAATTGATACCCACGCCCAAGGAGGAACTGTGGACGATTTTCCGGATTTTATGAAGAGTTCAGCCAACAGGATTGCCACCAGCAGCCAGGCAACACCGGGAGTCGAAGGCTATGTTTTTGACGGAGTGGATGGAAGTCAGATGGCGTTCTGGACGTGCCGGGAATCTGCGGTGTCAACGCCGCACGCGCACGATTACGACGAATATATGGTGGTGATTCAGGGCTGCTACACGCTCATTTTCGGAGATAAGCGCGTACCGGTGAGAGCGGGAGAAGAGTGTTTCATTCCGAAGGGAACGTG
>JBEKLY010000098.1:0-24265 GCA_050010015.1 Terriglobia bacterium | reverse complement strand
CTGCCACAGACGCGCCGTGAGATCCAACGCCTCCTGTTCACCTGGACCGGACATTGTGCGTATTGTGGTAGCAAAATTCGCAAGCGAAAGCGACCGCCTTGACTTAACGTAGTAGTACTAGAAAATAGAAGCTGGAAATTGGAAGATAGAAACTGGAAACCAGCGGGAGGATGGAGACAACTTCCTATTTTCCAGTTGCCAGTTTCCATTCTCGAATTTCAGGTTTCTACTTTCTGCTTTCTGATTATCCATGATTGACCAAACCCAACCCGACGGCCTGGTATTTGTTGATGTCGATACTCAGGCGGACTTCATGCTTCCGGGCGGAAGGCTCTATGTGCCACACGCCGAGGAGATCATCTCCAACCTGAAAAAACTGATGTTGTGGGCCCGGGCCCGCAAAGTTCCTATCGTCTCAACTTCGGATGCGCACGTTCCGGACGATCCCGAGTTCGGCCAGTGGCCGCCCCACTGCGTCGCCGGGACTCCAGGTCAAAAGCACATCCCCGAGACGCTTTTTTCTGATGCCGCGGTGATTGAGAATTCCCCAGGCGCTTTCCATTTGCCCCGTGGGTGGGCTGGACAGATTGTGGTAGAAAAACGAGTCTACGACTTCACCACGAACGTGAATATCGAAGCTATCCTGGCCTCCCTTAATCAGCCCCGATTTGTGGTGTTTGGAGTGGCGACAGAGTATTGTGTGCGGTCGAGCGTGCTGTCGCTTCGCAAACGTGATTTGCCGGTCGCTGTCGTACGTGATGCCATCAAATCCATCAACGAGGAAGAGGGACGGAAGGCGATTGAGGAAATGGTTGCTGCCGGCGCCCGGCTAGTCAAGACGGCGGAGGTCTGCCGCCCGCCGCTGAACGGGTGAGAGAAACGCCCGGCTTTCCGAAGTTTCAACTTAGATAAACAACGGCACGTCGCCATCGATAATATCCGCTTCGGTTTCCACGCGCCTCTCGGCAGGCTTCTCACGTTTGACTTCGCGTCGCGTGGCCAGCATGGTTCCCAGGGCGAGAGAACTGAACATCAGAACTCCCGGATGGCACATCACCCATTTCAGCACCGGATAAGAGTGCGCCGGCTCATTCTGAACCTGCGAGTATTCTGGTTTGGTCATCGACATACGTTTTCACCTTCTCACGCTTGTTATCGGCGGGTCTCGGGCCGGTCTTAAACGCGGCTGTCCTAAGCCACACTCGTAGGGGTTCCCTCGTGGCCGCTCTCGTCGCGTCCCTGAGGGCGGCCACCAGGGCCGCCCCCATAAGCGGTCCGCGAGGGTTTTGTTGTGGCTTGACTCTTTGAGCAAGTGGTGGCATAGAATAACTGGACGAATCTCACGGCGACGGACCTTTGCTTTTTCCTGACTGCGCCGGCGCAGCCTGCCAGCGCCTGCCTTCGAGGTACCCATGGTGATCGCATCTCAGCTCCGTCCGGGCACCGTTCTGAAGATAAATAACGACCTCTTCAAAACCATCGAATCGCAATATCATATCGGTCAAGGCAAGATGCCCGGCAGCGTGCACGCCAAACTTCGTAACGTCCTCAAGGGCACTTTCAAGGAGCTACGCTTCCGGCCGGAAGAGCGCCTTGAGGAGACTCAACTCGAGAAGCAGGATATGGAATTCCTGTACTCGGACGCGGATTCTGCGACTTTTATGAATCCGAGAACCTATGACCAGATCTCTATTCCGCTCGAAGCCATTGGCGCCGCAACCACGTTCCTCCAGCCGGAAATGAAAGTCCCGGTGGAGTTCTATGAAGGCCAACCGGTCAGCATCGTTTTCCCGGAAATCGTGGAGGTGAAGGTCCAGACCACCGCTCAGCCCGTGCACCAGCAGCAGGACAACACTTTCAAAGCCGCCACGCTGGAGAATGGCCTTGAACTGATGGTTCCTCACTTCATCAAGCCCGGCGAAACCATACGCGTTGAAGTCGCCTCCGGCAAGTATGTAGACCGGGTTCGGGCGGATAGTAAGCGATTTTAGAAGACGGAAACTGGATATTCGAAAATGGAAATTAGAAACTGGAAACTGGAAAGCGAAGTCCGAAAGTGAAATCACTGAGACTTTAGCCTTTACACTTTAGACTTTTGACTGTTAACCTTAGCTTTCTGCCTTCTACTTTCTGCATTCTGCTTTCTACTTTTCTATGGACACATCAAGCGTAGCCACCGCCACCCGACCGCATTTTCGGCTCAACGTGCGCCCGGCTGAGCTCCGGGACGCATCCGACATTGCTCGCATCTATCTCCAAGCGACGCAAGACAACCTGGCCACTTTTGAGAACTTTCTGGTTACGCCGGAGGAGCGAGCGAACTGGGTGAACGAACACTCTGGGAAATACCCTCTCGTGGTGGCGGAGTTGAATAACTGGATTCTTGGCTGGGCGTCGCTCAGCCCCTACCGCGTGCGTCCCGCCATGGACGGCATCGCCGAACTCCTGATCTATATAGACCGTGACTACCGGCGGCATGGGGTGGGAAGGGAACTCATGCGCGCCGTCCTGGCGCTCGCTGAGTCTGCCGGTCACTTCAAGATCGTGGGGCGGTTTCTGTCACATAACGATGCCGGCCGCAGGCTCTGCCGCATGACCGGGTGGCGCGAGGTGGGGGTGCACGTCAAACACACCAAGGTGGGCGGCCACTGGCACGACGTGGTCGTCGTTGAGTATCTGGTCCCGGCAAACCTGAAGTAAGCGCCAGGCAAAACTAGAAATCAGATTAGCCGCCAGCCTTCAGCCTTCGGCCTACCGCCTACTGCTTTCTGCCTACTGATCTTTGCGGACCCACCATTCCCGAAGTTCCCTACAAAGCCCGGCCCCGTCGAACCTCAAAAGGAAAATCCCATCCAGGCTTACCTGTGCTTTTGAGGAGATACGCACAAATGCGGCGTACCAATGGACGATGGCGCTGGCCTCGGTGACACTTAGAATTTCAGAGCCGAAGCGTATTTGCTCCTGGTAAGAGACTACAGCCCTGGTCCAATACTGTCGAATGGCGTCACGGCCACGCATCGGATCGCTAAACGGAGTTTCCTGGTAAGTGGCGTCGACAGCGAACAGCTTAATTACAGCCTCGGGATCGCGGTTCTCCCAAGCCTGGCGATAACTTTCCAGCCAGGCGTGAACTGATTCCGAGCTCATCTGCTAATCTCCTCTTTCACGTTTGTTCCCAGATGATTCCCCTCCTTCGCAGGAGGAGGCAGTGGGGGTGATGACGCCTCGGTCAACCACCCCTGACCCCTCCTTATCAAGGAGGGGAATCACTGCTTTCTGCTTTGCTCTTCGTTGCCAGATCAGAAAAATCGGCACTCCGGCGAGGACCAAAGCTAACCCGATTCCTGATTCGAGGGGGCTGCGAATTAGGGCGTTCCCCACGATGGCGAGTGCCGCGGCGCTGAAAACCAACGGTACAACGGGAAACCCCCAAACGCGGTAAGGCCGCGAAAGATCGGGGCGCTTGCGCCGCAAGACGACCACGGCAAAGGTGGCCGAAGCGTAGAAAAGCCAGCCGGTGAAAATCACGTAAGTGTAAAGCTGCTTGTAGGTGCCGCTCGAGGCCAGCAGAATCGCCCACACGCCTTGGATCAATAAGGCGGCAGCGGGCGTTCGGTAGCGCGGGTGGACTTTCCCCACGGAAGGAAAGAAGACGCCGTCGCGCGCCATGGCAAAGTATGCGCGCGGACCGCCGAGCACCGTGCCGTTAATGGCGCCAAAAATCGAGCAGAGGATCAGAGCGGAAACGAAAGTCGCGCCGCGCGGTCCCGCCAGGAGTTCCATGGCCGTCGCCGCAACGCGCTGGTGCAAGGCCATCTCGGGAAGGGGCAGCACCCGGAGGTAGGCGAGATTCGCACCTAAATAAACCGCCACGACGACTACGGTCCCCACAAGGTAGCTGCGCGGAAGCACTCGTGTGGGGTTCTTGACCTCCCCGGCCGCGAAAGAAAGCATATGCCACCCTTCATAGGCCCAGAGAATCCCAATCATGGCGACGCCGAAGGAACTCGCAGTAGCATGGGATAGGGGCAGAGCACGATCAGTTTGCGCGGGAGCGACGTGGGAGGAAAAAAAGGCGGCGCCCATGATGGTTGCCAAGCCCGCCAATTTGGCCACAGTGAAGAGGGTTTGAACGGCGGATGCCTTGCGGACTCCCAGGATATTGACCAGCGTCAGCAACGCGATCACCCCGCTGGCCACGAGCTTCTGCTCGAGAGGTGACAGGGGAAGAAAGCTGGTGCTGTAGATTCCGAAAGCCACGGCCAGCGTGGCGAGCGAACCGGAATTGATGACGAGAAGCAAAGCCCAGCCATAGAGGAACGCAAACAGGCGGCCATAAGCGTCGCGCAAGTAAACGTAGATGCCGCCTGCCGAGGGATTGGCTGCCCCCAACTCCGCCAGCGATAGAGCTCCGGCCAGTGACAGCACACCCCCGATCAGCCAGACAAGCATCAGTGCTCTGACCGACCCCACCTGCAAAGCGATGTCGTGCGGCACAAGGAAGATGCCGGAACCGATGATTGTGCCAATGACAATTGCCGTCGAGCCGGTATAACCAAGGGCGCGGGGAAGCTCGTGTGCGGGTTCGGGAGGATTAGTCGCCGTGTTCATTGAACTCACAGGCAGCTTGAACAACAATGATTCCCCTCCTCAACGGGAGGAGGGGCAGGGGTGGTGGGTGCGAGGATCGCAACGCGACCAACCACCCCTCGCCCCTCCTTAGCAAGGAGGGGAATCATCTTCAACCATCGCGGTCAGCCGACGCAGCAGGGAACATGCGCCCGGAATGACAGCGCTTCCGAATCTGTCCTGTATTCGCTTTACCCGAAGTGTAACCAACATTATACTGAGGGACTATTCTGAAACACAGGAATCTTTTTCCAGATGGCGGAATCCGGCTGTTGCAATCCAGGTCCGCTGTCCTGAAAATCGCGCGCTGTACGTCATTCCCGCGAAAGCGGGAATCCTTTGAACTGACAATGGGTCCCCGCTTGTGCCGGAGCGACGGCGCTGATTTTCTTAGCCTGGGGCGGGCCAACCGTCCGTGATAAATCCGCGGAGAGAAGATTTGCGGACCTCGAAAGCCGCCGGTCCGCGACACCCATGACCTTAAAGCAGGCTCGATGAAACGAGCTGCGGAAGGAGGTACGATGCGTCAAGTAGTGAAATCATCTGAAGGCCCTCAGCCGCGCGGGCCATACTCGCAGGCAATCATCGCCGATGGTTTCGTGTTCGTGGCCGGGCAGGGCCCCACAGATCCGAGCACAAACCAGTTGGAACTGGGCGATATTGCAGCGGAAACCCGGCGCACGCTTCTGAACATCCAGGCCATTCTTGAAGCGGCCGGCAGCTCACTTCGTGACGTTGTGCGAGTGGGGGTGTTCTTGGCGGATATCAAAGATTTTGACGCCATGAATGCCGTCTATCGCGAGTTCTTCACCGTGGACCCACCGGCGCGCACAACGGTAGGCGCGCAATTGCCCAGGATCAAGGTGGAGATCGATTGCATCGCACGCGTGAGCAAGCCGGTGAAGGGCTAGTGCGGTGGCCGGATCGATTCCTTACAATCATGGTGTGTCCGCCAGGCCCCTCACCCGGCTCGCTACGCTCGCCACCCTCTCCCCCAAGGGGGCGAGGGGATTGTTAAGAGGGCGAAGAATCTCCGCAGTTAGAGCTTGGATTCAACTGACCGTCAGCAACTGCGGAAATTCTTCGCTTCGCTCAGAATGACAACATATTTCGGGTGGCGCCGGCTTTTGGGCCGGCAACAATACTATTCGGTAGCGCCGACCTTCAGGTCGGCACTCAGTCTGCTGACTTAGAGCTCAGCGCTGCGAGGTTCAAATGCGTTACAACGAACTTTCAACTCCCGCTTTGACGATCAACCTGGACGTGCTGGAGCGGAATCTCGCACAAATGGCCGCATCCTGCCGACAACAGGGAGTGGGTCTGAGGCCCCACACCAAAACCCACAAGACGCCTGAAGTCGCACGCCGGCAGCTTGACCACGGCGCGGTGGGATTGACCGTGGCCAAAGTTGGAGAAGCCGAAGTGATGGCGGCAGCGGGTCTCGACGACATTCTCATTGCCTATCCCATCCTGGGCGCCGAAAAACTCCGGCGGTTGGTTGAACTGGCGCGTACGCGGCGCATGATCGTGGCTCTCGATTCACTGGATGCGGCGCAGGAGCTTTCCAGCGCCGCCTCGCAGCAAGGTTGCACCGTGGGAGTATTGGTTGAATTTGATGCGGGCTTTCACCGCTGCGGCTTGCAATCTGGACCGGCCACCGTAGAGATGGCGCACAGAATTGCCAAGCTGCCAGGGCTTGCCTTCCGCGGTCTCATGACTTACTTCGGAAACGTCTGGGGAAGCAAAGAAGAACGTCGGGCCGAAGCGGAGCAGGTAGCGGGGAAAGTCGAACGAACGCTCGAGGCTTTTCGCGATTCCGGCCTGAAGGTTGAAATACTCTCCGGCGGTTCAACTCCCTCTGCAGAGTTCTCTTATCTTGTTCCGGGCCTCACCGAAATCCGGCCTGGCACTTACGTCTACAACGACTTGAACACATTGTACCAAGGCGCCTGCCGCATCGAAGACTGCGCCGCCCGCGTGGTAACCACGGTGGTCTCAACGGCCGTGCCGGGGCGCGCTATTATCGATTCGGGGTCGAAGACGCTTTCCTCGGACCTCCTGGGTTCAGGGGCGAAGACGGGCTACGGATACATAGTCGAAGCTCCCGATGCGCCCTTGATCAAGTTAAACGAGGAGCACGGACACCTGGACATCGCTCGATCAACTCATAAGTTCTATGTCGGCGAAGTCCTAACCGTGATTCCCAATCACGTTTGCACTTGCGTTAACATGCACGACGAAGTGTTTACATTGCGCGATGGGGAAGTTGTGGGATCGTGGCGGGTGGCGGCGCGCGGCAAGATCAGATGAGGTTGGAGCCGACGACCAGACTTGAACTGGTGACCCTCGGTTTACGAAACCGATGCTCTACCAACTGAGCTACGTCGGCACATAGAAAAATGCTCACCCGCCGCAGCGACACTTTCCGCCAAGCTTGCGGGTGAGCATTCGTTGAGGAGAATAGAATGGCGGACGCGCCCCGCCATCTAAGCTCGCAAACGAGTCTAAGAAAAACCTGGAAGTGATGTCAAGATATTTCTCAGGATTTTTTTTGCCTCTTAAGTTATTGATTATAAACGGTTTGATGAGACAACGCGCTCGCGAGCGCGAGAGTTAAAGAAAAACCCGCCTGCAGGGTCTTAGTGGTTCCTTCTTAGTTGTATGCGGTTGTAAAAAAAGGACTTAGTTCTATTCTAGGTTCAATCGAATCAGCCGATCCCCTTCCGGGTGCCCCCACTCCCAAGCAGGGAAGACTTTGGCCGTAAGCCTTCTGGAAACAACGATTAGCAAACCGCCAGCGAGGCCACTTCCGGCCAGAACCAGGGTCAGGAAGACATTCCCCATAATCAGCTCGAACAACTGGCGGCCGATCGTCTTATCGCCGGGGTATTTCTCGTCCCAGCTCAATTGTAGATTGACGGTGAAATGGTCGAGCAACTCCGACGCTTCGGATTTGTTACTGGCTTTGAGAGCCAGGAAGATGAACGACCCATCCTTGCGTGCGTAGAGAGAATTCGCTCCACGATCCTGATTCAGGCCGAGAGCGTCGCTCATTTTTGTGAACCGTAGGCGGGCGATCTGCGGAGTGGGGTAACTCAACTCCACAATCGTGGCTCGAGAGTTCCCAACATGATATTCGCCCAACTGAATCTCCGCTCCCTGATCGAACCCAATTAAATCTGTAGGGAGGTTGGGCACAACTCGCTCGGCGGTTACGGGACCGACAATGTACTTTGTGCTGCCCGGGATCAGCCCCGATGCCGGAAGTAAGGGAGGCAAGTTCGCCAAAGAATCACGCGTCGGGCGAATTCCACCGACAAGCACGAGCAAGGCGCGGAAATCGTTGTCCGAAACCTGCGAGCCCTTGGGGCGAAGGAAGCGGATGAAGCTGCGGCCGCGCGCCATCAAGCTGCCCTCCGGACCGGTCATGGTAAGCTCGATGGATTTGTCGGGATGCATGGACTCGTTCTGATAGTAAGTGAGGAGGCCGTATGCGGCGCTTACATCAGAGGCAGGTTCCACGACAACCTGCACGCTCGCCCCGTCAAGCTGGTAGGTACGCAACTCGAACGGCTTGACGCCGTACTCGCTTTCCACCGCAGGGTCTCCGCCATAGGTCTTGATTTCATCAACGCTCAGGGCTTGTTTAGTGGTGAGCTGCCAATTCGCAGCGGGAACCAAAGGGATAACGGAAACATTCTGGGCGCACAACAGCGGCAAGAACACGCTGAGCGTCGTTACCACGACGGCTAGTGCGAGGCGTCTCATCGTTTCCTAGAATATCAGAATTCAGCCCTGGTTTTCGATGCCGTTCTTGCGGAGTCGGCTCGCTGCACAACCTTGACCCCGCCGAGATGGTTCACATAATCCAGTATGCCTTCGTAGAGAGCTTCGGCAATCTTCTCCCGGTAGTCGCCACGTTTGAGCGACTTCTCGTCCCGCGGGTTGGTCAGGAAGGAGATTTCCGCCAGAACCGACGGCATGTTGGCGCCAATCAGCACCACAAAGGGGGCCTTTTTCACTCCCCGGTCGGGCTGATTGCCGCTTAACTCCGAAGTGGAACGGTGTACTTCCTTCTGCACCTGGCGTGCAAACTCCTCGGACTCCTCGATCTTCTCCGTCAGCGCGATCTTCTTAATCAGGTCCTGAAGTTGATGCACCGATTCCTGGGAAGTCGCGTTTTCTCTTGCGGCTACTTGCAGAGCTTCGGGGTTCGAGGTGAAATTCAAATAGTAGGTCTCGATACCCCGCGCGCTGCGATCGCTCGAGGCGTTGGCGTGAATTGAGACAAATAAGTCAGCCGCCTTGGCGTTGGCGATGGCGGTCCGCTCCTCGAGCGGAATGAAGGTATCGTCGCTTCGAGTCATCACCACTTCGCAGCCGGCCTTGCGCTCGAGCAGCTTCCTCAAACGCAATCCTACATCCAGCACCACGTCCTTTTCCCTCAGCCCAGTTGGTCCGATCGTGCCCGTATCGTGGCCGCCGTGTCCAGGATCGATAACGATGCGGCCGATTTTGAGTCCGAGTACTCGTGTCAGGGTTCGTGATCCGGATTCAGTGGGAGCAGCGACTTTGGGTGGTCCCGGGACGATCTTGGGCGGAGGCATTTCAAGCGATGTGGTCTCAGTTTCGTCGGAGGCCGGCGGCGTTGCCGGGAACTTCGCCGAGGTCATCTCCACTTCCTCAGTTTCCTCCGAGACCTTTGAGTCGCCGGTTGTCTCGACGGCGGGCCTGATCTTGGTTCGGAGCCTGGCATTTGCAGGTTGCGAAGCGAGTCCGGCGCCGGTGGCAGGTGGTTGGGACACGGCGCGGCTTTCGCCCGCCGGAGGCGTGTGCGTCGCACTCAGGTCTCCAACCGGCGGCTTCGCAATTCGCTCTGTCGCCCGCTCGGATGGGCTGATGCCGTGAATATCAACCACCAGGCGGAAGGGATTAGGCAGAGGCACGACTGAGTATTCTTCGATCTTCTCCACATCCAGCACCACCCGGGTGACGGAGGGAGTGAACTGTCCCATGCGGATTTGATGCAGGTATCCATCCTCGATGGGGAACGTCTTGCCCACCAGGGTGGGGCTCAGCCGAGCGTCTTGGATGTCAAGCACAATGCGGTCTGGCCTCGAAAGTCGTGTAGTGTCGAATTTCACGTCGCCGTCCACTCCGATCACGATGCGGGAGTAGTTTGGTCCCACCCAGCGACGTACGTCGTTGACCTCCGGCAGTCTCGCGCTGCGGCGGCTTTCGCCGGTTTCGCGACGGGGAGGTGAATACGCGGTGGAGCGTTCTGCCAGCAACTGATCGATCTCATTGATCTTGGCTTGAGCTTCCTCCGCCCTCGAGGATTTGGGAAATGCGCTGACATATTGCTGGAAGACCTGGCGGGCCTGCTCGGGGTTCTCGAGGTCAGTTCGGTATACCTCACCCATGGTAAGCAGAGCTTCCCGGGCCGCTTGGCTGCCAGGATACTGGGACGCGAGGTACTTGTAGTTCTTGACGGACTCGAGGTAATAGCGGTCGGCGCCGAAAAGCCGCCCCATTTCTTCATCAAGTTCCGCAACGTAAGCCAGCGAGGCGGGAGCCTTCGAATACGCCGGGTCCAGCCGCGCGACTTCCTGGAAAGCTGCAATCACCCGTTGGTAATCCGCCTTGGTGCGCTTGTTCTCGGGCAGGGATTCCAGTGTCGTCTTCATACGAAGTGCGTGTTCGTACGCGGCAACGGCTTTGTCTGGGTGTGAAGTAGGGACCGCAGAGAAAAAAACTTCGGGAAAGGCCAGAAGCCCGGCAAAAAGAAGTGCGAAGCAGATTCGTTTAGGCCATTCGCTCAATGTAGACCGTTCCGTGGCATTCAAGTCGCCGTCCCCCTCAGGGTAAGATGCATTTCTCCGTGAGACGGACAGCCAGCTTCGATTAACCCGAATCATTCCACATTGGAGTAATGTACTACACCTCGTTCATCAACATAGCGAACGA
Organism: Terriglobia bacterium; assembly: GCA_050010015.1. Classification (GTDB taxonomy): domain Bacteria; phylum Acidobacteriota; class Terriglobia; order UBA7540; family UBA7540; genus CAVROP01. The sequence goes on along the minus strand of JBEKLY010000098.1, from coordinate 13,669 downwards.
TGGGCGCGGCATGGGCGCCCGTCGGAGATGATGACTGATAAATGCGGGTGACCTTGCGCACGTAATCTTTAGTTTCGGCATACGAAGGAATCCCGCCGGAACGCTCGACGGCGGCTTCGCCCGCGTTGTAGGCCGCCAAGGACTTGGGAAGATCGCCCTCAAACAAGTCCAGGAGGTGCCTTAAATAGCTGACGCCGCCTTGAATGTTGTCCTTGGGGTCAAAGGGGTTCGCGACGCCGAATCGCTGGGCCGTCTCCGGGATGAGTTGCATTAACCCCATCGCGCCCTTGTTCGACAGGGCCATGGGATCGTATTGCGATTCGACCTTGATGATGGCGTCAACGAGCTGAGGGTCAACTTGGAGCCGGTTGGCGGTCTGCTCGACCAGGTTGCTGATTTCAAAGGTAGGAGTGGTGGCGCCAGACTTGGCAGCCGAGGGCGTGTTCGATTTCCAGCTGGCTTTGGCGTGAGTCTCACCCGCGTTAATAAAGACCCGGCGGCCGTTCTGATCCGTGATCGTAACAATCTCGTCCGCCCATAGCGGCAGGGAAAACGCGAGACCCCACAACAACACGCACGCCGAAGCCTTCAGGCACGACTGGGTCCAGTTTGGCATATCACTCCAGAGCCATCCGCTGCGGCCCTTGAGAACTCATCCCCTCCAGGTCTTTTCCACCTCGGCGCACAACCTCTCCCGAGGGTTAGACAGATTATAACACTTACGTCAAGTGGTAAAGAAGTAGCACAGGCACTCTGGCCTGTGCCGCACACGGATAACAACTCGCGCCTAAAATCTTTAACCCTACATTGCCGCCGGACTTAACAACACGCACAGCCTGGAGTGGCCGTGCTACCCCTTCCGCTTCGCCTGATCGGCCACTGCTTGTGCGGCCTTGGCAATGGCTTCCGGGTCCCCGAGGTAATAGTGCCGGAGCGGCTTCAGTTGGTCATCAAGCTCGTAAACCAACGGGATTCCGGTGGGGATATTCAGGCCCACAATTTCCTGGTCGGAAACGTTGTCGAGGTATTTCACGAGGCCGCGCAGGCTGTTGCCGTGGGCGGCCACGATCACTCGCTTGCCGGACCTTACCGTCGGGGCGATGGTTTCGTGCCAGTAAGGCAAGGTGCGTTCCACGGTGTCTTTCAGGCACTCGCTCAGAGGAAGTACCTCCGGATTCAAATCTGCGTAACGCGGATCCTTGCCGGGAAAGCGCTCGTCGTCCGGGGTCAGTGCGGGCGGACGAATGTCGTAGCTGCGCCGCCAGATTTTCACTTGGGCTTCGCCAAACTTCTCGGCGGTCTGGGCTTTGTTCAGCCCCTGCAGCGCGCCGTAATGACGCTCGTTGAGCCGCCAGGAGTTGTAGACCGGAATCCACATCTGGTCCAGCTCCTCCATCGCCAGCCACAGCGTTTTGATGGCACGCTTCAAGACCGACGTGAAAGCGATATCGAAAACATAGCCTTGCTTCCTCATTTCGCGGCCACCGTCTATGGCCTCTTGCGTGCCCTTCTCGCTCAGCCCAACATCAGTCCAGCCGGTGAACAGGTTTTCTTTGTTCCAAATACTTTCTCCGTGCCTCAGTAACACGACCTTGTACATGAATGCATCTCCTCCCTTATGGGGCGTCATTAAAACTTCACATTATAGCCGGGTTGGAAGTTCTTGGTAGCGCCTAGCCAAGGTGCCGCTCCTCACGGTCCCAAAGAGCCCTGAGATCGCGCGCACCATGAACAATGCCAAGGATGTGGACAACGTCTAGGGCCATGGTGTAAATCAGGCGATAACTGCGCACGAAGATTTCCCGCACGTTGGGATCGCAGAACTCGGGAACTTCTCGTCCTCGATTTGAGAATTGTGCGAGGGAGCGCGAAGCTTTTAATGCCTCACGCGCGAATGCGGCAGCGTAATTCGAGGAGTCCTTAGCAATGTAAGTGACTATCTGCTCAAGATCAGCCCAGGCGGTTTCAGTCCAGACTACTCTGCGGTCCATTTCCGCATCCTGCGTTCAACCTCTTCCTGGTCGATAACCCGTTCTTGCTTCACATCCTCGAGACCGCGTTCAATCTTCTCCCGAACGTAGATGTGATACTGGATATCCTCGAAGGATGCGCTATCGGGAATCTGCTCGAGTATCCTGCGGACCTCTTCTTTCGCCGAACCCATAACAGTCTCCTGAAAAAGCGTCTCTGCTCGCATGATACTCTGCCGAGCCACGTCGAGCAAGCGGGTTTCGAAAAGCCGCCTGTCATTCCGAGCCCTTCGCTGTCATCCTGAGCGCAGCGAAGGATCTCGCTCTGGTTGCTCTGGGTAAACTCCGCGAGGAATCTCGCTCTGAATCTTCGCGCTGCGAACTGCCGTGCCGTGGTGAGATTCCTCGCCTCGCTCGGAATGACATGAGCTGTAGTTAACCGAGCATGCCTTCGATGATGGAAGGAACGGCCTGAATCGCTTCATCGAGCTTTGCGGGGTTTTTGCCGCCGGCTTCGGCCAGATCTTTGCGCCCGCCGCCGCTGCCCTCAACCAAAGCCGCAGCCTGCTTCACGATCTTGCCCGCGTCGAGCCGGTTGGTGAGGTCTTTGGTCACGGCGGCAATGAGGCTGACCTTACCGTCGGCTACGCTGCCCAGCACGATCACTCCGGATTGCAGTTTCCCCCGCAGGTCGTCAACCATCTGGCGCATGGCGGAGCGGTCCGTCACCTCGACGCGCGCTGCGACCACGCGCACGCCCTTCACTTCCTGCGCTTCTTTCGCCAAATCGCCGGCCGCGGAGGCGGCGCGCTTCATCTGCTGCGCCTCGAGTTCCTTGCGGAGTTTTTTCTCGGACTCGGTGAGCTTCTCGACCGCGGGGAGCAGTTCATCGGGCTTGGCACGCAGCGAGTCGGCGAGCAGCGCGAGCGTTTCGCTCGTTTGCCGCAGTTGCTTCAGCACGCCTGTGCCCGTGACCGCTTCAATGCGGCGCGTTCCCGCCGCCACGCTGCCTTCTGAAATGATCTTGAAAAGTCCAATGTCGCCCGTCCGCCAGACGTGCGTGCCACCGCACAATTCCTTCGAAAAATCGTCGATGGTCAGCACGCGCACCTGGTCGGCGTACTTTTCACCAAACAATGCCATGGCGCCGGTGTTCACGGCCTCGTCGAGATCCATGACTTTCGTGACTACCTCCTCGTTCTTGAGGATCTCCTCATTCACCAAGTCTTCGATGTCGAGCAGGTCCTGCTCATCCAGCGCCGCGTAATGGGTAAAGTCGAAGCGCAAACGGTCCGGCGCCACGAGCGACCCGGCCTGCTTCACGTGCGTGCCCAGCGTCTTCCGCAATGACGCGTGCAGCAAGTGCGTGGCCGTGTGATTGCGCCGGGTGGAGTTGCGCCGTTCCTCATCCACTTTTGCCGTCACCACATCGCCCACGCGTATCGAGTCGCGCGCTTCGGCCTTGTGAACGATCAGCCCGCTGACAGGATAATACGTGTCCGTGACGTGGGCTACCTCATGATCACTGCCCGCCGCCACGAGATGCCCGACATCGCCCACCTGCCCGCCCGCTTCGGCATAGAATGGGGTATGGTCGAGAACGATTTCGACCTGCTCCCCCGGGCCGACTGTCTCAACGCTGGCCGCCGGCAGCGTAGGGGCGGTTCGCGAATCGCCGATGCCGGTCGCCGGTGGTTGGGTAGGGGCGGTTCGCGAACCGCCCCTACTGGAAATCAGCGCCAAGACTCGGCAATTCGTGGACGTCGTCTGCGCATAGCCATCAAAAACCGTCTTGCCCGTTTCCGCCAGCTTCAAAAACACCGGCGAGGCTACCTTCTTCTCGACCGCCTTCCAACTGGCCCGCGCCCGCTCGCGCTGTTTCTGCATTTCGGCTTCGTAGCCTGCACGGTCGATCGCCAACCCATAGTTCTTGACGATGTCCTCAACAAAGTCCGGCCGTAACCCGAAAGTGTCATGCAGCTTGAATAGCTCGTCGCCAGGTATCCAACAAACACCCTTCGGGGGCCTCGCTCTGTTCGTTGGTTCGAACCGCGCCAGCGAATGCACGACATCATTTCTGATCTCTTCCAACTTGTCGGGAAGGTATCGTCTAATTTGCGGATAATAGGTCTCCCACGGCCGGAACCAGATTTTTTCTCCCAGGTAAGTGACTACGTCCTCGCCCCGCAGGCGCTCAAGACCGAGCCGCGTAGTACTGCCGTATCGTTCCTCCTCAAGCTTGACCGCCTTGGCGATGTGCTGCTCATTCTCGACCAGTTCCGGGTACGCCTCCTTCATCATCTGCACAACGTGGCCGGACATCTTGTAAAGGAACGGCTCATTCAGCCCCAGCGTCTGGCCGTGGTACAGGGCGCGGCGCATGATGAGGCGAAGAACGTAGCCGCGGCCTTCGTTCGAGGGCAGCACGCCGTCGGAAATCAGGAAAGTTGCCGAGCGCGCGTGGTCAGCGATGATGCGGAGTGAAACATCCGTGTCGTGATTCGAGCCGTATTCGACGTTGGCGAGCGCCGCGGCTTCGTCGATCAGCGGCCGGAACAAATCTGTATCGAAGTTCGAGAGCTTTCCTTGCAACACGGAAGCCAGGCGCTCGAGTCCCATGCCGGTGTCGATGCTGGGGCGGGGCAGGGGAGTCATGACGCCCTGTTCGTCGCGATTAAACTGCATGAACACGAGGTTCCACAGTTCGACGTAGCGGCCGCAGTCCTGAGGGCAGGGGAAGGAGCAATCGGTGTGTCCCAGGCTGCTGGCGGCGGGGCCCAAATCGTAGTGAATCTCTGAGCACGGGCCGCAGGGGCCGGTATCGCCCATGGCCCAGAAATTGTCATGTTCGTCCATGCGGAAGATACGGCTGCGCGCCACGCCAACGTCGTTGGCCCAGATTTCCTCCGCCTCATCGTCTTCGCGAAAGACGGTGACGTAGAGCTTGTCGCTGGGAATGGAATAACCCTGAGTGACCAGTTCCCAGGACCAGGGAATAGCTTGCTTCTTGAAGTAATCGCCAAAGGAGAAATTCCCCAGCATCTCAAAGAACGTATGATGCCGCGTGGTGCGTCCGACCTGCTCGAGGTCGTTGTGCTTGCCCCCCGCGCGAACGCACTTCTGGGAAGTCGTGGCGCGCGAATAGTCACGCTTTTCGCGCCCCAGGAAGATGTCCTTAAACTGGTTCATGCCCGCGTTCGAGAAGAGCAGCGTCGGGTCATTTGCCGGTACGAGCGATGAGGAAGGGAGGACGCGGTGGTCGCGCTTCTCGAAGAATTTCAAAAACCTGGCTCGTATTTCGTTGGATTTCATATTTGGATACCAGAACAGTCATTATGAATTATCGAGCGTAAATAGTGAAAGACGAATTTCAGGGGCTCTCGAAAAAGGTATTAACAAAGCATTGGACTTCATCTAGCATAAACAAGGACCCTGCGGCAAGGCAGGATCAGGTTCAAAGAGGATTTATTGAAAGCGATCAGGCTGACGGCCCATGCGGTCGAACAGTGTGCAGAGCGAGGCGCCACAGAAGCGGAAATCGAGCACGCCATAAGGGTTGGTGCGCGCGACCCCGTGAAGCATGGCAGGTGGATGTGCCGCCATAATTTCCAGTTTGATGCGATATGGCAAGGACGGCGGTATGCGATCAAGCAGGTTGCGCCGATCATCGTGGAAGAGCAAAATGAAATTGTTGTGGTTACGGTTTACACATTCTTTTTTTGAACGGAGCTAAGCCATGCGCATCAGCTACGACCCAGAGGTTGACGCCCTCTACATCCGGCTCTTGGAAGGCGAATACCAATGCCGGACGCTGCGCTTGACGGATGAGGTGAGCCTGAACATCGGCGAGGGGGAAACCCTGGTGGGCATCGAAATCCTGGACGCCAAGCAAGTCTTGGGCAAAGGTGCTTTGCCTACAGTGGTCCTTGAGAATATTCCTGCCGTCCAGGCTGGGGCATGACTGGAACGCCGGTTTTAAAAGGCGGCGGAGAAACACCTTCCCTTTTTATTCCCCAGACTTCTCTTCCTCGCTCTCCAAATCTATCGCCGCGACGTCATCCGCAACGGGGTGAAGTTCAGGGCGCCTGCGAACCGCATTCAAAATATCCCCGCCGCGGAATCCGCGGCGCATAAGGCTCTGGCAGAGGGAAGCGAGTTTAGCGCGGGTCAAAGGCAGGTGCAGGGTGCGGAGTTTCTTGTCGAGGGTCTGTTCCAGCAAAGCGTGCTCGCTGGTTTCTTCGAAGGCTTGTGAAAGGGCGGGGTCGATCTGGCGGTAATCGACGAGCTTGGCTTTGAGCTCGCGGCGAATGCGCTGACGGCCAAAAGCTCGGTTGCGGACCAGGGAGGAAGCATATTGTTCGGCGAATTTCTTGTCATCGAGGTAATGAAGCTCGCGCAGGCGGGCGATGGCGGTGCGGACCTGGTCTGAATCTGGAAATTTCCGCTCGAGCGCCCGGCGCATTTCAGCCAGCGAGTACGGACGGCGCGCCAGCATGCGCAGGGCGGCGTTGAGCGGGTCTTGCGGGGCTTCCTTATCGCGGCGCAAACCTTTCCACCTCAATAGCCCTTTCCATCGCGTCGCGCGCCGCATCCGCGGTGCTTCGGACGCCGGCGATGCGCAGCTTGAACTCGTCGGGGTTGGAGGAGTTTGCCAGGGCTTCGTCGAGCGTGATCAGCCTATGAGAGTGGAGTTCATAAAGCGACTGATCGAAGGTCTGCATGCCGTACTGGGAAGTGCCGGCAGCCAGGGCTTCTTTGATCAGGCGGGTCTTTTCGGGAACAAGAATGCAATCCCGAATGTACTCGGTTGAGAGCAGGACTTCCACCGCCGGCACGCGCCCGACGCCGTCGCTCTTCCTGACCAGCCGTTGGCAAACAATGGCCTTGAGCGTGCTTGCCAGTTGCAGCCGCACCCGCTTCTGCTCGGCCGGCTGGAAGACAGAGATGATGCGCAGCACAGTCTCCGTGGCATCCGTCGTGTGCAAAGTGGAAAACACCAGGTGGCCGGTTTCCGCGGCCAGCAGAGCCGTCTGCATGGTTTCGAGATCACGCATTTCACCCACCAGGATCACGTCAGGATCCTGGCGAAGCGCGGCGCGCAGGGCGCTGGCGAAAGTGGCGCTGTCCACTTCGACTTCCCGCTGGCTCACCAGGCCCTTCTTGTCGCGATGCAGGAACTCGATCGGGTCTTCGATGGTGATGATGTGTTCGGTGCGCGTGGAATTGATGTAATCGACCATGGCCGCCAGGGTCGTCGACTTGCCGCAACTGGTCGTTCCGGCCACCAGCACCAGGCCCCGCGTTTCCTGGCAGATCCTCTCCATGACCTTGGGGAGGGAAAGTTCGCTGAACGTGCGGATGTCGGTCGGAATCACGCGGAAGATCATGCCGACGTTGCCGCGTTGCTGAAAAATGTTCACGCGGAAGCGCGCCAGGCCCGCGATGCCATATGGCATATCGATTTCAGTGCTCTCTTTGAAGCGGGTCTTCTGGCGGCTGTTCATGATGCTGAACGCGTAGTCCAGCATGTCTTCAGGCGTGATGCGCGGGTATTGCTCGAGCGGGCGAAGCTCGCCGTCCACACGGATATAAGGGTAATTCCCCACCTTCAGGTGCAGGTCGGAGGCCTGCTCGTCGCAGGCGACCCGAAGTAAACTGTCAACCGTCACTCGTTCACTGGCCATGGTCGATCCCCTACTTTTCATGAAGAGGCCCTCTCCCCTTTGGGGGAGAGGGTGGCCCGCGACGGCGCTTTCACCAGCGGGCGCGGGTCGGGTGAGGGGGTCTTGGTACGTCAGTGAGCCGCGCCAACGGGCTGGTTACAGAGGGTGAGCCAGCCGTACTTGTCCTCCGCCTGGCCCTCGACGATCGAGAGGAAGTGAGCTTGCAGGCTGCGAGTAATCGGGCCCGGCTCGCCTTTGCCTACTACGATGCGGTCCACGGAGCGGATGGGAGTAATCTCCGCCGCTGTGCCGGTGAAAAACACTTCGTCAGCGATGTAGAGCATCTCGCGGGAGATCACCTGCTCGACGATGGTGTGTCCGAGTTCCTGAGCGAGCGTCAGGACGGAATCCCGCGTGATGCCGGGCAGAATCGAGGAAGAAAGCGGCGGTGTAATGATTTTTCCGCCTCGCACCAGAAAGAGGTTTTCGCCGCTCCCTTCACTGACATGCCCCGAGGCGTCAAGCGAGATACCTTCCAGGTAGCCGTTTGTGACCGCCTCCATCTTGATCAGTTGGGAGTTCATGTAATTCGCGGCGGCCTTGGCGATGGCCGGCAGCGTGTTGGGGGCGATGCGGTTCCAGGAGGAGATGCAGACATCGACTCCCTTCCGAAGCGCTTCGTCGCCCAGGTATTTCCCCCACTCCCAGGCGAGCAAATAGATTTCGATAGGGTTCTGCATGGGATTCACGCCAACTTCGCCGAAGCCGCGAAAGATCACCGGGCGGATGTAACAATGCTTGATGGCGTTCACCTGCACCAATTCGACCATCGCCTGGGAGAGTTGATCGCGCGTGTAGTCGAGTTCCATGCGGTAAATCTTGCAGGAATTCACCAGCCGGTCCGTGTGCTCTTTGAGGCGAAAGATGCCCGGGCCCGCCGGAGTGTCGTAGCAGCGAATGCCTTCGAATAGGCAGGAACCATAGCTGACGACATGAGACGCGACGTGAATCGTGGCATCGTTCCAATGGATAAATTCCCCGTTGTGCCATACTTTCTCAAAATAGTTGAGCGCCATTCCTTCCTCCCTGGCCGCCAGGCAAGCGCGCTGGCGGGGTCTGCGCAGTTATGCTTCGCATTCGATTCGCGCAGCAGTCGGAATTATAGCATGAAGGGCGGAGCCATAGGCCCTCCGCTTGGTGGAGTGCTAATTCGCCTCGGGGAGTTCCGACTTGTCGGGGAGTTTGTCGCGTAGGGGCGGTTCATGAACCGCCCCTGCGGTTGTGGTAAGATCGAGCGCGGATAACTGCTGATCGTAGTCACCGACTTTTCCCGTCATCTTCAATCGCCGTTGAATATCCTCAATGATAGCGACTAGCTCGTCAGCGGAGGATCTGGCTTCGCCTACCACCACCAAGGAGGGCTTGTTCGATGACGCCCGAACAAGGCCCCAACTGTCGTCATCCAGAACAAAGCGAATTCCATTGACCGTTATCAGTTCCTTTATGATTCGTCCCATAATAGTTCTGCCGTAACGGTAATCTTCCTCGTATTGCTTGGCGACTTCGTCCACGACACCGTACTTCACGTGATCGGGGCAATAGGCCCCCAGCGTCGGAGACTGCCAAGTGGCGGGCAATGAATCCACCAGCTCGGCGAGCCGCTGCTTGCTCTGGCTTAAGAAGCGCAGTAGAAGAACGGAGGAGAGCATTGCGTCGTCATAACCCCGGCCGAAGGGATGGTTGAAAAACCAGTGACCACTTTTCTCAAATCCGGCTATCGCATCGGATTCAGCAACTTTTGCTTTTATATACGAGTGGCCGGTCTTCCAGATGATTACGTTCGCCTTTGCTGCCCGAAGTATCGCGTCGTCATTAAACAATCCGGTGCTTTTGACGTCGATGACTATGGGGCGGCCGCCCACGCTTTGGCAGAGCCAACGCGCCATTAGGAGCCCGAGCTTGTCAGAAAAAATTACCCTTCCTTGCCCATCGACGACGCCGATCCTGTCGCCGTCACCGTCGATGCCGATACCCAGCGCGGCACCGGTCTCAACAGTCTTAGAGCTTATGCTTCGCAGAAATGCGACGTCCTCGGGGTTCGGATTGTGGTTGGGAAATGTCCAATCGCCATCGCAGTCGAGGGGGATTACGTCACAACCCAGCCTGCTGAGCAAGCGTGGGGCGAAACATCCGGCGGTGCCATTCCCCGCTGCAACGACAACCTTCACTGGTCCGTTCAGTGCGCCCTGCTGCAGGATGTCGTCGGAATAACGATCATAGACCCCGTCTACGGCTTCGTAGTGGCCATTGCCCGATTTGAACTCGTCACCCATGACGATTTGCTGAAAGCATGCAATATCGTCAGGTTCAAACGTGGCCGAGAGACCTTTTGCGAGTTTGAGTCCTGTCCACCCATTCTCATTGTGACTCGCAGTTACCATCGCCGCTGCCTTAACGCCAAAACAATGTTGGGCGAAGTAGACCATCGGGGTGGTTGCCAACCCAATGTCGAGGACATGGGCCCCGCTCGAAAGCAAACCGAGGATGAGCGACCGGCAGCATTCCTGACTGTACTGTCTGAAGTCATGGCCGACGACGACTTTCGTTTCGCCGTAGCGCATTTGCGCAAACGATCCATAGGCTCGTCCGAGCACATAGAATCCGTTTGGGTTGATTTCTTTGCCCAACAGCCAACGGAGGTCGTATTCACGGAATCCATTAGCAGTAATGAGCGTCTGCTGAAGATAATCGTAGGAGTTGAATGGGACCTGGTCCCGAACAAGCCAGCGCATGGTTGAATCCTGCATAGAAACCGCCGATCGAAAGTTAGCAGGCTTTAGTATACTCGCACTCCTGCCCTTGCTAATTATCTCATATTTGCGGCAACCAAACTCAGGAGTTACGCAGTGTCCTGGTTCGGGCGTAGCGCTGGCCTTCAGGCCAGCATCTGCCGACCCTTCGCTGCGCTCAGGGCAGGCTCTAAAGGTCGGCGCTACGAGTTGAATTGGGACGCCACCCAGGAGTTAGAATAATAAAGGCAATTCGACGCCGTTTCGGCATATTGTTATCCTTGCGTTTGCAGTGTTGGGCATGATGCTTTCAATTCAGACTTCATAGGAATACTGACGACCACCCGCGCCCGCTTTTCTCTCGGCTTCTGCGTATGAGGACGTTCGAACGATTTATCGTGGTAGTTCTGGACAGCGTCGGGATCGGCGCCATGCCGGATGCCGGGGCTTACGGTGATGCAGGGCGCGACACGCTGGGCCATATCGCCCAGCGGCGCGGCCTGCGCATTCCGAACCTGGTCCGATTCGGTCTCGCGAACATTCGTCCGCTTGCCGGACTGGCCGCTGCGGCTCGGCCCTCCGGCGCATACGGCAAGGCCGCTTTGCTTTCACCCGGCAAGGACACAACCGCCGGCCATTGGGAAATTGCCGGGATAGTTTTGGACCGCCCGTTCCCGACTTACCCCCAAGGATTTCCTCGGGAAATAATCGAGAAATTCGAACAGGCCATTGGCCGAGAGATCCTCGGCAACATTCCCGCTTCCGGAACCGAAATTATCGATCGGCTAGGCCCGGAGCACCTTGGAACAGGGCGGCCGATAGTCTACACTTCGGCCGACAGCGTTTTCCAAGTGGCCGCGCATGAAGACGTCATTTCGGTGGGTTATTTGTACCAAATATGTGAGATTGCACGAGGAATTCTCCAAGGCGAACATCGTGTAGCACGCGTGATTGCGCGCCCCTTCCTCGGGAAGCCCGGCGCCTTCGTCCGCACCGAACGCCGGCACGATTTCGCCGTGGAACCGCCCAGCCCGATGCTGCTGGATCTGCTGGTGAAGGCGGGCCTCGAGGTGATCGGTGTAGGAAAGGTTCCGGAGATTTTTCTAAACCGTGGAATCACCCGGAGCCTGCCGGGAAAGAACAACCGCCAGGCACTCGAAAGTACGATGCAGGCGGTGCGTGCATCCGGTCGCGGGCTGATCTTCACGAACCTGGTGGATTTCGACATGCTTTACGGCCACCGCCTTGATATTGAAGGTTACGGCCGCGCCCTCGAAGATGCGGATGCTTTCCTACCCTCCTTGGAACAGGCTTTGCGGCCCGGTGACGTGCTGATCCTCACTGCCGATCACGGCTGCGACCCACTGGGTCCTTCTACCGATCATTCGCGCGAGTACGTGCCGGTTCTCGCTATCGGTGCGGGAATTCGAGGCGGTGTGAACCTCGGAACCCGCGCCACCCTTGCCGATATCGGAGCCACGGTCGCGGAGAACTTCGGCCTCGACCTCCCGAAAGGAACGAGTTTTCTGGACGAAATACAACGCGCACCCAGGGAGTGACACAGTCCCTCCCTACGCGTGGCACTCTTCATCTGTGGTCGTTCGCGCCTGTACTTTCGACCCGCACCCAACCCTCCGCACCTGGAATTGTTCGCGTAAATGTTCTCATAAACGGTGGTCAGGAGGGGCGATCTATGGTAAGCTCGTCGAAGTAAAACGACGGAGAGGTGGCCGAGTGGCTTAAGGCGGCAGGTTGCTAACCTGTTGTACGGCGAAAGCTGTACCCAGGGTTCGAATCCCTGCCTCTCCGCCAGACCCGCAGACTCAAGGGTTTAGGTGCCATCCCAATAGCTTCCTAAGGAATGTTCCTTTTCGCTGGCACTAACCGTGACACCTTGTTGAACGAACGAGTCCGAGTGACCGCACGGGTGAATATTGTGCCAATGCCTCAGCGGCCGGGCCGCCCGCGTGACGAAAACAGGGCGTCACTCTTTTTGCTATCCTGGCGAAGCACTAGAACAAAAGTTTCAATGCAAACTGCAAAACTCGAGGCGAATTTGACGTCGAGAGAATCTGCCCAAAAGTCGGATCGGTCAAGGTGGCATCCGGCGCGCCAAAACTGACATCGTTGAAAGCGTTGTAGGCCTCGGCGCGGATCTGGAGCACGTAGCTCTCATGGATCTTGAGGTCTTTGAGTAAAGCGATATCCGTATCGAATGATCCCGGCCCACGCAAATTGTTTTTTCCGCTGTTGCCGAAGGTTCCAAGGGCATTGGGTCCGAAAACCGCGGTGTTAAAGTACTCTTGGGTCAGCGCGTTGTGAGAACGGTTAGTGTCCAGCTTGGCCTGACTGAAATTCGTGCCGATAAAGTCTGCCCGGTCCACAAAATCCCCGGAGAAGGAATTGTCGTATCCGCTCATGACGGTGAACGGAAATCCGCTCCGCCAACTCACGATGGGGCTCAATCGCCACCCGTTCAGGAACTTATCGGCCGCTCCGCTCAGGTGGAAATGAGTGATCTCCCAGACGCCGGAGAATTTGATGACGTTAGTCAGGTCGGGCGTCCCCGGGCCGTAGTTAAAGTTCCGGTTGAAGGGATTTGTTTGATAGTAGCTCGAGTTGACCGTCTCGGAGAAGTCATTGAGCCCTCGGGACCAGGTGTAATCCGCCAGCAACGAAAGCCCGTGGCTCGCCTTCCTTTCCAAGCTCAACTGGCCCGAATTGTAGTTGGAATTGAACCCCGAATCGATCATTCCGATGGGCCCGAAGTTGGGATACGTCCGGCGCTGTTGCAGGTTGTTTTCGCTGGAATTGCCCGGCACGTAGTGGCCGGCGTTAATGTCGGCCATGGGCTCCTGGTCCGATGTCCCAAAAAGATGGGTGGCCTTATTCCCGAAATAGGCCGCCTTGATCAACCAACTCGATCCGAGCTGGCGCTCGAGCGTCAAATTCCAGATGGTGATTTCGGGCATCTTGAAGTCGCGGGAGAAGAAGTAGGCAAGCGTGGCGGGAAGGGGGAACGTGGTGCTGGACGGCGGCACCTGGGGGCCGAAATCCGCCGGAAAGGGATTGGCGACTCCCGCGCTGCCATAGGGATCGGCAAAGCTCACGCCATTCAGCGTGATGATGGGGGCGAAGGGCGCCACACCCGCGTCGTCCTGGTAGGCGAGAGTCTCGGGGGGCTGATAATAGAATCCCGCACCTCCGCGAAGACTCGTTTTGCCGTCGTGGGTCAGGCGGTAAGCAA
>JBEKLY010000097.1:0-24269 GCA_050010015.1 Terriglobia bacterium | reverse complement strand
GAAACTTTCCTGTCCGGTTCTTAGGGGAGGGAGCGCCAGCAATGACGCTCTCTTACCCGACTACGATCATTTCTATAAGGAACCGGAACGCGGAATCCTCGAGGTCGCCTGTTGGGCGCATTGCAGGCGGCGCTTTTTTGAAGCGCAGTCTTCGGACTTGATGCGCTCGACGGTGATGCTCGCCTACATCCGGTTGCTGTATGATGTGGAGCGCGAAGCGGGCGAACGAAAGCTGAAGGGTGAGGCACGCCGCGTCCTGCGGCAGGAAAAATCCAAGCTGATCCTCGATGACATTCGTGCTTACTTGGAACGAGAGCAGCCGCAAGTGCTGCCCAAGAGCCCCGAGGGCGAGGCCATCGCTTACACCATGTCGAACTGGAAAGCCCTGACCCGCTACTTGGACGACGGCGATTTGGCCATCGACAATAACGGGGCGGAGCGCAGCCTGCGTGGCATCGCCGTCGGTCGCCGCAACTGGACGTTCTATGGCAGCGATAACGGCGGACGAACCGCTGTCGTGCTGACCAGCCTGATCACCACCTCCAAAAAGCTGGGTCTCGATCCCTTCGCTTACCTGCGCGATATTTTCGAACGCATCGGCGCTCATCCCCAGAGCCGACTGGCCGAACTACTCCCCGACCAATGGAAACCCGCCGAGCACGACTCGGCCCGTCACAAGAAGGAGTGCTGAGATGGCTGGTTCCCGGCGACCACCTCGATGGGCGTGGGTCTACGACCCGGCGCGAGCGTTTCCGCAGAGGTCCTTTGAACGAAATCAGTATAATACGGCACTGTAGATAAGGCAGGACACGTGAGGGGTGTGCTCCGCCCCGGAAGGCCAGCCCGAGTGCGCCCCGAGCCGATTTAAATCAGACGTTCGCGAGGTAGCTAGCCGGCGTGGAGTTCCCAAATCCTACCGTGTGCACGTGCTCGCCAACCACGTTAGCAAAGTATTGAAGAACTGAAGTTGATCTGATGACAGCCTTCTTTTCGTCGGCCTTAAGAAGGCGACGCACTGCCAGAGAAAGTAACTGCCAGCGGAAATAGATGATCAAGAGCCATTCTTCCTTTGAAAAGGACCGGCTTGCAGCTGTAGTGTTCTTGAGCAGATACGTCAGGGCGAGGAAGTCGGATTTGAGAGTGCGGGGCAACCGGGAATAATCAACCTGGGGCCCGAATCCCTCTAACGTCTCTCGGAGCGCAGGGAACTCCAAACGTATCACGGCGGCGATGGATTGGCAGTATTCCCGGTCAAACTTTCGGAGCAGGAGCCTTTGGCAGGTGGCTTGGAAATAGAAGCCAACCATCGCCGCCGAGAGTATTAAAATCAGCCATCCCAGAATCACTGTTCTAGTCCCCCCCTCGCGCTGCTTTCACACCACCTGCCGCCTGGGTCAGCTCACGCTGCCATGGCACGTTGTCAGCAATACTACTCTCCGTAGATGAGGATGCTTGTAGCGTTATCAGAGGGAGCGCCTCCCGCTGCTGAACCTGACTGCGTTCCCCAGACCGATTGCGTGCCCCACACAGAACCGAAGGCTTCGAGCGAGCTGTTGTCCCATACAGTTCCTGTTGTTCCTTCGACAATCCCCACGCATGTCAGGCCCGTTCCCCACACTGAATTGGTTCCCGAGACTGAATTAGTTCCCCAGACCGAGTTGGTTCCCCAGACTGAGTTGGTTCCCCATACTGAATTGGAGCTTGTGAGTAAGTAAACGTTGCCTGAGTTGGGGTCGTAGGCGGTCAACGGAGAGTTCGCATTAGCGGTCGCGAGGGCGGTGGAGTTCAAGGCTGCCTGGATGTCCAAATACCCTGCGCCGACCGTGAAGATATCATAGTGGTCGACATACACTTGGCCGGTGTTCGGATCGGTCGCAGTGCTGGACGGCGGGAAAGACTTGGAAGCAGTAAGCATCAACAGGGCCTTTACCTGATCGGGAGTGAGCGTCGCGTTCTGTTGCAATAGCAGGGCGGCCGCCCCACTCACAACCGCAGTGGCCATGCTGGTGCCGCTGAGACGGTAATAATTGGGCGAACGGTTGGTGTTCCCATTAATCTCGTAAAGTGAGTTCGGAATCTCATTGCCAGGGTATGACTTGGGCAGATTCAGCCCCGGCGTGTAGAGCGAAATAAGGAGATTGCCGGGAGCCACCAGGTCAGGCTTGGCGACGTGATCCACCATGGTGGGGCCCTTCGAGCTGTAGCTGGCAATCAGATCATCACTGCGCGTAGGGGTGCCCATGGTCTTCATGGCTCCGACCGTGATCACGTAGGGGTCGTTACCGGGGGCAGTGATGGTGCCGTAACCCTCCGTGCCAGCCGAGTTGTCACGCCCGTCGTTTCCCGCCGCCACCACCACGACTATTCCCGCACTCCACGCCGATTCCATCGCCTGGCAGAGCGGGTCCAGCGTATAGCTCTCATAGACTGGGCGGCCCAGCGAGAGGTTGATAACCCTGATGTTGAACATGGCCTTCATGCTGACAGCTTCCTGGATAGCACTGATGACAGTACTGTCAGTGCCTGCGCCATTTTGATCGAGCACGCGCAGGTTGATAAGTGTGGCGTTAGGAGCGATACCTTTGAACGTGTAGAAATAGTTCTTTCCTGTGGAGCTCTTACCGTTGCCTCCGACGATGCCGGCCACATGTGAACCGTGGCCGTATTGATCGTTGGCGCTCCCAGATCCATTAAAATTCCGGCTGTAAACGACCCGGTAGTGCTGGCCATGCAAGTCGGGGACATCAATGATGCCGCTGTCAATGACGGCTACTCCGACTCCAGTACCATCCAAGCCCTGCTGCCAGGCCACAGGGGCATTGACGGCGGCGTCGTAATAGTCGAGCGTCGCGTTCGCGGGGGCAGTCGCCGTTGCCTGAAGAGGATGGTCGCGTGAGATGTGGACGACCTCCGGATCCCGGGCCAGTCCTTCGAGTTCTCCGGCAGTAATTCGATAGGCTCCGCCCTTCACAATGCCCAGCTCGGTTTTCAATTGTCCGCCCCGATTTGTGACTTTGGCATGGAGCCTCGCAGTTGGAGCCTGCACGAATTGAACAATTACGTCAACAGTTGCGTTGGGATCCGCGAGTTGCAGATCAGCCGCGATTTTGGGGTCGGCAGCAAAGGCAGGCCTCGCGAGTAGAAAGCAGGCTGCGACGAGCAAGAGAACTTTCCATCTGAGCTCTGATGTGGCGTGCATGTTGTACTCCTGTTGTTGGTCGAGATGACTCTCGCCGGATGTCTCAGCGATTTTGTGCGCCAGTGATGGTCGCCGTCCGTGGTTTCCTTTGGTATGCGCTCTCATTTTGGACTCTGGGACGAAATCGCAGATCTTGTTGTTCGTGCCTATGATGGCGGTAAAGTGGGAAATGACAAATAGCTCCGAGGTAACAGTATCTTGCGTACTAGAGGCAAAAACGACAATCGGGTTTACTCTTTACTCATAGGATGGCGCGAGTAGTTCAAGCAGGAGCCTGCGCATGATTCGAATGCGACGAACATATACAAATAATGTGGGGGCCCGTTGCGTTGCGGTTTCCGTGTGGACGGCCATCACCCTGTTGATGTGGCCAGTCCCCGCCAGATGTCTGGATTCAAAGAAGGCGACCACACAGTACGTCCATGAGACTTGGGGCGCGGATAGCGGATTACCACAAACGACGATCACCTCGATTGCGCAGACCAGGGAGGGGTATCTCTGGCTGGCCACCGAAGAAGGCTTGGTCCGCTTTGATGGAGTGCGGTTCACAGTATTTGACAGGAAAAGCGCGCCTGTCCTCCGAAGTAAGAACATCAGGGCGCTGCTTGTGGATCGAGAAGGCGCGCTCTGGATTGGCACAGCCGGCGGTGGTCTGAGTCGACTGAAGAATGGAGAGTTCAGCACGTACACGGTGAGTGAGGGCCTGTCCAACGAAGTGATCCTTTCGTTATTTGAGGACAGTACGGGGAACATCTGGATCGGCACCGACGGAGGCGGCGCCGACGTCTTGAATAATGGGAAATTCACCGTCTACTCAACCAAGAATGGCCTGGCTGCGGACTCCGTCTATTGTTTTGCGGAGGACCCTGACGGCGGCATGTGGATTGGGACCGACGGGGGAGTCAGCCGGCTTCAAAAGGGACGGTTCCGAACCTACAGTACCGCAAACGGTCTACCGAGTGCAAAAGTGCGAGCGCTTTATTGGGATCGCGATGGCGGCCTCTGGATCGGTACTAACGGCGGAGGCTTGGCTCGAGAAAAGAACGGTGGCTTCACGACTTTTACGACGCACAACGGGCTCTCCAGCAACGCCGTCTTTTCCATTTGCAGTGATGAGAATGCCAACCTTTGGATTGGCACGATCGGCGGTGGTTTGGACCGTCTGCATGCGGGCAAGTTCGAAGCCTATTCGGACAGCGACGGATTAGGAGCTACTGACGTATACGCCCTCTACACCGATCGTGAGGGCAGTCTGTGGATTGGGACCGGAGGCGCAGGGATCAGTCGCCTGAAAGATGGCGAAATCACTGCCTATGGGGCAAAAGAAGGGCTCACCCACGACGTCGTTCTGCCTATCTTTGAGGACCATGAAGGAAGTCTGTGGATCGGAACGCCAAAGGGATTGAACAGGCTCAAAGGCGGCAAGGTGACGAGCTATTCTACTAAGAACGGCCTCTCCAACGACTTCGTTTTTTCCATTACCGAGGACCGCCAGGAGAACCTCTGGTTTGGAACCCGGGTTGGACTGGACCGCTTCACGGATGGCAAGTTTGTTGTCTACACCACCAAAGATGGCCTGCCGAACGACTTGGTGCTATCCACATACGCAGATCGGGACGGCGACCTCTGGATAGGGACGCGGAGCGGGCTGACGGTCTATCGAGAAGGCAGTTTCAAGACTTATACAACTGCCGATGGCTTATCCAACAACTTCGTTATCGCTATTGCCGAAGGCCAGGACGGCGCTCTTTGGATTGGCACCAATGGCGGAGGCCTCAACAGGTTCAAAGACGGCCGGTTTCAGGTTTTCTCCACATCAACCGGTCTCTCCAACAACGTGGTCTGGTCGATCCACACTGACTCTCAGGGAGACGTGTGGGTTGGCACGGGCGGCGGGGGTTTGTGCCGGATTCGAAATCGCACAATTAAAACCTATACGACAAGTGATGGATTGTTTGATGACAACATATTCCAGATCCTCGAAGACGCCGGCGGCAAGCTTTGGATGAGCTCCAACAAGGGAATCTCCTCTGTTGACAAGGGACAATTGAATGCTCTTGACGACGGAAAAATCAAGTCTGTCACCTGCGATTCTTACGGTGTCGCCGATGGCATGAAGAGCAAAGAGTGCAATGGTGGCTTCCAACCCGCGGGGTGGAGGACTCGAGACGGAAGGCTGTGGTTCCCCACCATGAAAGGCGCGGTGATGATCGATCCCTCCACGCTGCGGCGCAGTCAGCCGCCCCGTGTGGTGGTTGAGGAGATTCTTATTGACAAGCAAGCTCAGAGCACCAGAGCGCAGATCGAAGCGCGCCCCGGTAGAGGCGAGCTGGAATTTCATTACACGGCGTTGAGCTTCTTCTCCCCACAAGAGATTCATTTCAAATACAAGCTCGACGGGTTCGATACCGCGTGGGTCGACGCCGCAACGCGCCGCAATGCCTATTACACAAACATTGCACCCGGCAAGTATACCTTTCGAGTGATTGCCGGCAACAAGGATGGCGTCTGGAACGAGGACGGCGCAGCCGTAGAATTTGTGCTGCGCCCTCACTTCCGGCAGACATTCTGGTTTTACGCCCTCTGTGCGCTCCTGACGGTTCTGGCAGCGTTGTCCGCGTACTGGGCACGACTGGAGCAAATGAAAGCCCGAGAGCGGAATCTGGTCGCGCTTGTAGGTGAACGTACACGGGATCTGCAGAAGGAAGTGATGGAACGAAAGCGGGCGGAGGAAGCCGCGAAGGATGCCAATCGCGCCAAGAGCGATTTCCTCGCCACTATGAGCCACGAGATCCGCACTCCCCTGAACGGCGTCTTAGGAATGACCGGTCTGCTCTTGGGAACGGAACTGAACGAGCGGCAGCGCCGGTTTGCGGAGGCAGCGCGACGCTCGGGCCAGGCATTGCTGGCTGTCGTCAACGACATTCTGGACTTTTCGAAGATCGAGGCTGGAAAGTTGGAACTCGAAACGGTGGACTTTGATCTGCGGGAACTGTTGGAGGAAGTAATGATGCTGTTCTCGGAGCGTGCTGCGAACAAGGGACTCGAGTTGGCCTGTGTGATTCCGCCTGGGCTGCGCACCGGGTATCGCGGCGACCCGGCCCGGCTGCAGCAGATCCTGACGAACCTGATTGGAAACGCTATCAAATTCACCGAGCAAGGAGAAGTGGTTGCCAGCGCGGCGATCTCCGAGGAATCCGAAGGCGTTGATCTGCTGCGATTCGAAGTGCGCGACACGGGCCTTGGCATAGCCCCCGAAAACCAGAAACGAGTATTCGATTCGTTTACCCAAGCTGACAGCTCAACGACGCGTAAACACGGAGGAACCGGCCTCGGCCTGGCGATCTGCAAAAACCTTGCGGAAATCATGGGGGGCGCAATTGGAGTTGAAAGCGAGCTGGGTCAAGGCTCAACGTTCTGGTTTACCGTGCGCCTGCGCAAGAACCCGGAAACCGCAGGCCAGATACGACGGCATACATTTCGAGAAATGCGCCTGCGCGCCCTGGTCGTGGATCACCATTCCGTCAGCCGGGAGACTCTCCGGCGCGAACTCGAAGCCTGGGGTATCTCGACGTCCAGCGCCGATAAAGCAGCTCAGGGGCTGGAAATGCTGCGCGTCGCCTCCGCTCAGATGGCGCCATACAACTTTGTCATTGTCGATCGCCAGATGCCAGACATGGACGGGCTGCAACTCGCGCGGGCGATCAAGTCCGGTCCGGGCACCGAGAGAGTGCATCTGATCCTGCTGAACTCCGTGCTCGACAACTGCGATGCCAAGCAGTTTAGCGCAGCCGGAATTGAGCACTACCTCATGAGACCCGTAAGACATTCCCAGCTTTTCAATTGTGTAGCGGAATGTGTGGGTGCGGTGCAGATGCGAATCCTGGCTTCTCCAATGCGCGAATCAGCGGGCAGTTCCATGCCAAACAACGTTGTCCCGCTGCGCGGTAGTGTCCTTGTTGTGGAGGACAACGAGGTCAACCAAGAGGTCTCCAAGGAAATGTTGGAGATGTTTGGATGCAGCGCGCAAATTGCGCGGGACGGCGAAGAGGCCGTGCAGGCGGTCAACAAACGAGTTTACGACCTCGTCCTGATGGACTGTCATATGCCGGTGATGGATGGGTTTGAAGCTACAAGAGTGATTCGCGGCAATGAAGGCACCGACGGGGCCCACGCGCGGCTCCCCATCGTTGCCCTTACCGCAGATGCCGTGAAGGGAGATCGTGAACAGTGCCTGGCTGCCGGAATGGACGATTACCTTGCCAAGCCATTCAGCCAGGCTGAGTTGCGAAGTGTGTTGGAAAAGTGGCTGCGACCCCGTCAGGATGCGGTACGACAATCGGAGCAGCCCGGCATTGTTATGTACACGGGGAATCCCCTCCGTGGTAGAGAGGGTGCTGGCGGGTGGTTGCCTGATGGCAGTAGTAGCGACCACCCCCTGGCTCCCTTGCCGGCCGAGGAGGGTAGCGCGGCTGGCGCGCCAATCGACCGCCACGCCCTTGCAAATATCGCGGCGCTTCAGCGCTCAGGTTCGCCGCCCATACTTCCAAAAGTAATTTCCATGTACCTGAAAAGTTCGGGCGAGTTATTGCGGAAGCTGGCGCGCGCTCTGGAGGAAGGAGACACTGAGACGACTCGCAGAACAGCCCACACCCTGAAGTCAAGCAGCGCAAATGTTGGCGCCAGTCGGCTTGCGTCACTGAGCAAACAACTCGAGGACGCCGGTCGAAGCAATTCCCTGCCTAAAGCTGGACTGCTGTTGGAACAGATCAAGGCCGAGCATGGCCAAGTAGTAGCGGCGTTGCAAGAAGAGCTGGAAGGAGTCGCACATGCCTGATCCTGTGCCCTCGAGCCCGCGCTCACTGGTCCTGGTGGTTGATGACGATGCAACCGTACGTCTGCTGGCGCGAGAATCGCTCGAACAAACTGGATTCGCGGTCATAGAGGCCGAGGATGGCTCAAAAGCGCTGGAGTGCTTCACCGAAACGCCTCCCGAGATCGTTCTCATGGACGTGGAAATGCCCCACATGGATGGCTTCAGTGCGTGTGCAGCGCTGCGTCGCCTGCCCCAAGGGAAGGATACGCCGGTCTTAATGGTCACCGGACACAACGACGTGGAGTCGGTCCACCGGGCCTTCGAGGCCGGGGCCACCGATTTCCTGCCCAAGCCGATCAATTGGGCGCTGCTAGGCTACCGTGTTCTTTACATGCTGCGCGCCAGCCGCACCTATGGGGCTTTAAAGGAAAGCGAGGCGAGGCTGGCCAATGCGCAAAGGATGGCCCATTTAGGACATTGGGATTGGAATGTCCGCGAAGATCGGTGGTACTTCTCCGACGAGGTGTGCCGGATCTTCGGTTTCGATCTGGGGAACCGCCCCAGGATGCGTGACGACTTCGCGAAGGTGATTCACCCTGCGGATCGTGAAAGAGTCAATCAATTGTTCGCTGCCATCTTGCAGGGACAACAGGAATACACAGCGGAGTACAGTCTGCTGCTGCCGGATCAAACTGTGCGAGTCGTGGTGGAGAAAGCGGAGGTCGCCTACAACAACAAAGCTCAGTTGCAGCGTGTGGAAGCCACCGTCCAGGACATTACCCAACGCAAGCAAACCGAGTTGGAGTTGCAGAGAGCCAAAGAAGCTGCTGAGGCCGCCAGCCGTGCCAAGAGCGAATTCCTGGCCAACATGAGCCACGAGAGTCGCACGCCTATGAACGGCGTATTGGGTATGACGGAACTAGCGCTCGATACAACTCTGACGAGTGAACAGCGCGAGTACCTCGAGATGGCCAAGGCCTCTGCCGACAGGCTGCTGGTCGTGATTGATGACATCTTGGATTTCTCCAAGATCGAGGTTGGTAAGCTCGACCTTTACCACACCCCCTTTGTCTTGCGCGAGAGCCTAGCCAAAATCATGGGCCCCTTGGCCGTTAACGCGCAACAGAAGGGTTTGGAGTTGATCTGCGATGTGCGCCCTGAAGTGCCCGACGAAATTGTCACGGATCCCAATCGTCTCGCCCAGATCCTCTCCAACCTGCTGGGAAATGCCATCAAGTTCACCACTCAAGGCGAAGTGGGGCTGCGGGTGGCGCTGCAGGGGCAGCAGGCGGATCGAGCGACGTTGCACTTCGCCGTGCGCGACACCGGGATTGGCATTCCGTCAGAAAAGCAGAAATCCATCTTCGAGGCGTTTGCCCAAGCAGATACATCCACCTCCCGCAGGTTCGGGGGTACCGGATTGGGCTTGACGATCTCGAGCCGCTTGGTGGAGTTGATGGGGGGACAAATCTGGGTGGAGAGCCAGCCCGGGGAAGGTAGTTGTCTCCACTTCACGGCGGAGATTGGAGTGGTCAAGCACGACCCGGCAGCGGAGTGCTCTCAACTTGAACACCTCAAAGTGATTGTCGATCTTGGTGGCGGATGATAACGCCGCCAATCAGCACTCCGTGGCTGGAATCCTGCAGTCTGGAGGTATGAAACCGGATCGTGGCTGAACACGCCCGCGTCGGAGCGGCATTACACGAAGAGCTTACCGGAGTTTCAAATGCAAAGTCCTGAAAACCCTGATCGCCGCCCGTTAGTTCTGGTAGTGGATGATGACATGACGCTGCGTTATCTTATGCGGGAGTCGCTCGAGCAATCTGGATTCCTGGTTAGCGAGGCTGAGGACGGATCAAGAGCTCTTGAGAGATTCTCGGAAACGTCGCCGGATATAGTTCTCATGGATGTGGAAATGCCGAAGATGAACGGCTTCTCCGCCTGCGAGGCACTGCGTCGCTCACCTGGCGGGCGGGACGTACCAGTCCTCATGGTCACGGGACACAACGACGTTGAGTCTGTCCACCGGGCCTTCGAGGTTGGAGCAACGGATTTCCTGGCCAAGCCGTTCACTTGGCCGCTGCTGGGTTACCGTGTTCAGTACATGCTACGCGCCAGCCGGACGTATGGCGCATTGAAAAACAGCGAGGCCAGGCTGGCTAAGACCCAGCAGATGGCCCGATTGGGATACTGGGATTGGAACGTTAGCGAGGACCGATGGCACTTCTCTGATGGCGCCTGTAGGATTTTGGGCTTAGCTCGAGAAGGCTGCCCTGCGAACCGTGAGGGCCTGCTCAAACTCATTCACCCGGACGATCGCGACGGCGTGATTCAACTATTTGAAGCGGCGTTGCGGGGTGAGGATAAGTATGAAATTGAGTACAGAGTGACCCGCCCGGACGGGACGGCGCGCGTCGTAGTGGAGCAGGCCGAGGTTAGGTACAACGCGCAGGGCCTGCCTGAATACGTGGAGGGTACGCTTCAGGATTTCACGGAGCACCGGCAGGCCGAGGCGAAAATGCGCCATCTGGCCTACTATGACCGATTGACCGGCCTTCCGAATCGGCACAGGTTCTCCGAGCACGTTCGCCGTGCCTTACGTGGGGCGCGAAGGAGCAGGAGGCCTCTCGCTTTGCTCTTCCTTGATCTCGACAATTTCAAATCGATCAACGACTCCCTGGGCCACGGGAGCGGAGATGAGTTGCTGCGGCAAGTTGCTGACCGGCTGTCACAATGCGTCAGACCAAGCGACGTAATTTCCCGGCCGGGCAGACAAGGTTTGACCCCGCCGGTTTTCCGGTTTGGAGGCGATGAGTTTGCCGTCCTTCTTGCCAGCCTTTCGCAGGAGCACGAAGCTTCCGTGGTCGCGCGGCGCATCATGAGTTTTCTTGCAGCACCATTTGTGATTGCAAACCACACTCTCTATGTCACAGCAAGCATAGGTATTGCCGTGTGCCCATCCGACGGCGACGATCTCCCGACGCTCCTCAGAAACGCCGACTCCGCCTTGAACCAAGCCAAACAAAAGGGGAAGAACACCTATGAATTCTACACAGAATCGCTCACGCAAGTCTCCATTGAGCGGATGAATATGGAAACGAACCTGCGTCGTGCGATCGAGCAAAAGGAACTAACGCTCTACTACCAACCTAAGATCGACGCCCGTACGGGACGTCTTGCCGGGGGCGAGGCTTTGCTGCGATGGAACAACCCGCAGCTGGGCTCGGTTTCGCCGGGAAGATTCATCCCCCTCGCGGAAGAGACGGGTTTAATAGTGCCCATTGGCGAATGGGTACTGAGGGAAGCCTGCAGCCAGATGCGAGACTGGGAAAATGCTGGATTGCCGCCTATCACGGTGGCTGTCAACGTCTCGGCCCGCCAGGTACAGCAGTGCGATCTGGGCGAGTTGATTTCCAATTTGCTCAAAGAGACGGGGCTTCAGCCGCAGCGGCTGGAACTCGAGCTCACGGAAAGTGCCATCATGGCGGATTTGCAAAGAGCTAAGGCTATGCTTCGGGAGGTTGACGAATTGGGAGTTCGACTTGCCATCGACGATTTTGGGATTGGATACTCGTCGTTGAGTCAGCTCAGGTGTTTTCCTCTGGACGCCTTGAAGATTGACAAGTCGTTTGTGAAGGATCTTCCGGAGCACGAGGACGCCTCGGCGATTACGCTGGCTATCATCGCCATGGCGCACAGTCTTGGCACTCGGGTCGTGGCGGAAGGAGTTGAGACAGAGGCTCAATTCGTCTTCCTGAAAGAGCACGGCTGCGACGAGGTCCAAGGCTACCTCTTCAGCCCGCCGGTGCCCGGCCCAAAGTTTGCAAAGTTTATCTGCGACACGCGACTCCCGGTCTGCCGCAGCTTACCCGTCGCCGATAAGGTGCAAACCCCCACGCTCGCGACGAGCCCTTGACTGACTATTCAAAACCAGACTGCATAATCCGCGGACTTCTGGCGGCGCTCAGAATCTGTCCATAGATGGGTTGCGTGGTAATGAAATCCGGCAGGCCGAAGGCGACATTGTTGAAGGTATTGTGGGCATACTGTGGAAGGTTGAAAGACCCGACCATGACTTATCAACTACAGAGTCTGCCAGTAACGTGTATTCTCCGCATCAGCTTTTACATTGCTCATCCCGCACTTTCGGCATTAATCCGCACCAACATCCGTGCGCCCGAGTACCTTGTTACTTAGGTTTATTTGTCGGGAAGTATCAGCCCTGACTATCAGGACGGCAGGGCCGAACATGGGTTCACCGGACGCGTACAAAGTTGGGATGTGCTTGCACGGGCGCTCCAGGAATCCACGGATCTCCTGATGCACTTTCGATTTGACGATGAAGGCACCAGGGCGAAGATACGGTATTGGTTCGCGGGGAAGGCTGATAACGCATGGAAAGCCGACCACAACAAGTGCGAGGAGATTCTACGGCGGCTCGGGCACGGCGAATCGCAGCTAGGGACTCGCTGGAGCATGATGACCGCACTCTCGCATCCGACCATATTTGCGGCGGAGAATTCCGCGAGGAACGTGGCGGGTTGGGTTACGGGAGTTGTGAAAACCGAAAACTTGACGGATACGATAGTGCCGAAGATCGCCGACTATCTCACATCGATTTCAAAACTTATCGTGATCGCGACGTTCGACCTTCCAGGATGGGTACCCCTCGGCTTTGATCTAAACCGAATACGCACGGCCGATCAGTTCCAGAAAGAATGCAAGGACCCTGTAGGCCCGATACTCGCCATGAGTGAGAAGATGACGTTGCCGGAAGGCAGCTACCGTTCCGGTAGTGACAAATCCGCAAAGAAAAATAAACTCAAGAAGAACCCGTAATTTTAATCCACACTGACGCACAGTGATCAGGACCGCGGAACAAGAGCAATAACTCAATCTCGCCATGCGGAATGAACTCGGCCGGAATCCCCCCCTAACCGTCGAATTAGCTGCTGAATCCCTTTGTCGAAACATACGCACTTGTGGGGAGGGCTTTCCTGAACATGATTGAGATCAGGCGCGTCCCAGCGAAGATCCAACGTCGCGAGCGAAGGAAAAGCAAGCCATCATCGCCGGTTTAAGTGACCACTGGAGGCATGACACCGGGGGCGCCGTTCTCGGGCGGGAAACGGCTCCAGCAACTTGCGGTCAACGACGTTGGGGGCACTGGCCACACCGGGGGCACCGTTTTCCGGCGGGATCGGGTCCCATGTAACTGCGTTACTTTCCCGCCGTGCGCAAATCCTAGGGTTTTCTGAAGCCAGAGAGAAGGACTTGGAAGGGGGGACTGCAACACCGGGTAGTTGCGGAACCACGCCAGCGATTGACGAGTGGCAGAGAACATACTAAACCACTTGCCTGTTTTGCCTTCTCTTCCTGTCAAATAGGAAGCCGTCAAACAAATCAAGGCAAATCAACACAGGTACCCGCCACATTTTCCGCTACAGCCTGTTGGGCGGGGGGCTTTTAGTACGCCTAAATCATTGAAAACAATGGTAGGCCCGTGGGGACTCGAACCCCAGACCTCTACCGTGTCAAGGTAGCGCTCTAACCGGGCTGAGCTACGGGCCTACGCCGCGATTCAAAAGACCTTAACACAACTCCCGCTGTCTTGCAACTACCCAACGAACCACCCAACTTACTTCTAGCCCATCGTAAGGGGCTAACTTCGCTCTAGTTCACAGCTGCGCTCCGGGTCTGGAGAATTGCATTCAACATCAGCTCTTAAGCTGCGACTAGTTCTTCCATAAGGGGGAGCGCAAGACGGGTTTTGGGTTTCATGGAATCGAGGAGGATGCACCAGGCCGGGACCGTATGGCTCGCGAAATGCACAGGCATGGGAAGCTCGGCTCGGTGGCGGTTGGGATGCTCGCCTGAGCGGCACGTTCTCATAGCGCAGCCCGCTGCTGCTCATCGTCTCGAGCTGAGTTTCAGCCTGTAATCATGCGGGCGAGCTTGCTGTATATTGCTAGTGACTGCGATTCTTGTTAGCATCACGAATTGAATTCATAATTTGTTGGTCCCAGGATTGAGTCGTGGTCGGCCCACCATGTTGGATCGAATCGCATCCTCAAAATCTTCATGCGTACTAAGGCCGGGGCAGAGGGAGCATATTCCGCTGAAGTGAGCTTCTAATGTCATGCGGAACACCACCGGATCGGACTATCGCATGCAAAGCTTGTCTTGAAGTTTGTGCCCTTCGCAAGCGAAGGGAGGATTCCGAATGAAATACCTGAGTCGTGATCGAAGCCTTCTGAAGTACGTCGTTGACTTCCGACACGCGCCCGACCTGGAAGTCGAACCGGGAGAATCATTCACCCTGGAGACCGAGGACGCGCCCTCCGGAACCTATCGCACCTTGGACGATGCGCAGAAACTGCTGGACGCATGGTATACGACGCAAACCGAGCTAGGGTTCGATTTTTGGGACAGCCAATGAGCCGCTACAAAGGCAATGACCCGGCCGCGGAGGCGCCAGCTCATTCAACTTTTAAGACGAGCGGCAAATGATCCGAGATCTCATTCGTGGGGACTGAGAACTCTCTGACGTTGACCTCCGGACTCACAAAGACATAGTCAGAGAAATATTGCTTGTTCTCCGGGTACAGCTCCCAAATAAGCCGGTTGCGTGTGGTTCGGATTCTGAAATCTTTGATAAGATTTCGATAGCCGTTTTCCTCAAACATCTGCGCACTCTTGGTTTCAGGCCGGAGGTTGAAATCGCCGCCGATAATCTTCATGCCTTTCTTTTCCTGGAAGAAATCTAAGAGCTCCTGCGATTGATTGATCCGCTGCGGGGTGTCCAGTTTATTGCCCGGTCGCGCTGTGCCGTGGAGGTTGCAGAGATGAATCGTAGTATTCTGCGCGTTGATCTGGGTATAAATGGCGAGGCCAGCGCCCGGCTGGTTTTCGAGCACGAATTCGGAGGACAGCAACTCAAGATCGCTGCGCACATACGTTGCCTGGGGGAAATCATCGTCTTCTGCAACCTTTTTGTAGCCACTGATCATGCGATAGTTCGGAAGCAGTTCTCCCGAGAGAGTCCGCATTTCCTTATAGACTTCCTGAAAACAAAAAACGTCCGTATCCGGAGCCTGCTGTTTGATGAATGCGGCGATGCCCTCTCGAATATTGCCGTTGCAGGTGTTTAGAAATATCACTTTCATAGGAAAGATTATTATAGCAGGCGACGTCGTCCGACCGGCGGCTGGGGCGCGAAATGGGGCGGATCTGCAAAGCGCGATTACGGGGAATTCGTGGATCGGAAGACCGATCTCGGGACCGGTCGCGATGCCGACAGTAGGTATTGTTGGCCACGATTGAGTTCCCCCGGTCGCTGTGCTATGGTCTAACCCTGGGTGAAAGCACACAACTTTTCCAAAACCAGCGCGGGGGGAGATACCATGCCAAAGTACCTGATTCAGGCGACGTACACGGCCGAAGGCGTGAAGGGGTTGCTTTCGGAGGGCGGCACCAAACGCCGCGACGCAGCGGCGAAGGCAATCAAGTCGGCGGGCGGGAAAGTGGAGGCATTCTATTTTGCCTTTGGGAAGCACGACGCGATTGTGCTCGTCGATCTGCCGGACAACGTGAGCTTGGTGGCGGCCTCGCTGGCCATCAATGCGAGCGGCGCAGTCACCACCACGACCACGGTGCTCCTCACGCCCGGCGAAGTGGACGAGGCCGTGAAGAAGAGCATCCAGTACCGTGCCCCGGGGCAGTGAGGGCGGATAGGGCGCGTTTCCGGCCCGAGTCAGAAAACCGGGCGAAGCCGGTGCCAGTGTCAGGACTACCTTGGCCGTGGTCCCGCTTCTTCTGTTCCCGCGTGAGGTTCTTCAATTTGCTGGTTCAGGACAGGGCTCTGGGGGTGGAGGAAGAGGTCTGCCCTGAATCCTCCGCCCACGAGGCTTCTTGGTCCGGTCCTGAAGAATGACCCGCTGGCAGTCTAGACACATGAGGTGTTGGCCACTCGGCGATTGGTTGACCCGCGACGACCCGCAACGAGGACACGATTGGGACATCATCATACCGGCTCAATGTAGCAGATCTGCGGCGATGTAGATAGGTCTTACAGAGGGAATTTAGATGCTGACGGAGTTAATACCCAGTCGTGATAATCCCCGTTGCGTCGATGGGAGCAGAAATGTGCGATGCGTGCGTGCACGAGGTTTGAGTTGGAAAGCTGATCGAATGTTCATCTCCAGCCTGAACCAGGATTTCGATTATCGAGTTTCTTCCCCACCGATAACATACATCCGACCGCCTCTGAATGCAAAGTCCAGTGGAGCCGGATATGTTAGCTGCGCGAGCCTGCATGCTATCGTAGCAGCAAAGATTGCTTTCTGAAGTGGTCCAGCGCTCCAAGTGCGCCGGGCGAGGTTTGTGGCGTAACGCCCCAATGCCGGTAAAGCGTGCATGCGGAGGTATAAATCCTCTCCGGGCAGCGCCAATCGGCGAATGCTGAACTGCGGAAGTCATGCCGTTCGAGACACTGACGGCTGGCGTCAAAAGGGCTCAGACCACTGCGCGCCATGGGCTCCAAGGCATTTTCGAGCCAGTCCCAATACTCAACTTGATCCTGTACGTCGCTATAAAGCGCTAACGGCCCATGACCAGGCACGATCACTTCTGGACGGAGTTCAAGCAGTCTCCTCAGGCCTCGCCGGATATTCTCTACAGGGCCGACCCAAGCCACAGGTGTGACACCGACGAATAGGATATCTCCGGCAAAGACCACCCGACGCGCAGGCACCCAGACCATGCAGTCACCATCGGTATGACCAGGGCCAGTCTCGATCAAATGCAGAGTTACACCCTCGACTGTAATGGTCATTTCTCCGCTGAAGGTCTCCTGCGCAGGTCTCACGCGGATCTTCTGGAATTCATAGGGAGACAGCATGCCGCCCATGTACTTTCCCAGGGAGTCAAGGCCCGCGTAGGGGAGGCAGCGCAGCAGTTTCGCACTCCTTTTAATCGCCCGCAGTTGCCTGGGCGAGGGGTGCGTCATGTGATCTACGCACGCCCGTGTGGCGGTAATAATCCTATCGGAGAATAGCTGGTTGCCCCAACAATGGTCGCCATCTCCGTGAGTGTTAATGACCCGCGTGATCGGCGCCTTCGTCAGTATCGATTCGGCATGCTGAAGCATCTCACGCGTGAAGTGAAGATCCCAGCAAGTATCGATCAGTACGGTCTGCCGGCCGCAGTTGATAAGCCCGAGATTGGTTTCCCCCCAGCTTCCGTTAGGCACCATCCAGGCGAAAGTATTCTCGGCGATTTCGTACAGGCCCTCCGCGAAAGCTGGCGCCTCGCCCGTGCGTGTTATCACCCTTCCCGTACCGACCGCGAGACGCGCACTGATCATCATCTGACCCCGTGAGTGATCTCACCGACTTCGGCTGTGCGACATGGTCTGCCGCCGAACTTCCAGTTACTATCCTACCCCTAATCGCATTTGCGGCGGCAAGGCTGTCGGGCACCGTCACTTCGGTCACCGGTCGCATTCTTGATTTTGCTCACGAGGGATAAGGTGGCCTGACGTTGACTTCTTTTGCAGGCTTGCTGTAAAAGTATGGTCATGTTGAACCTTGAGCGTGGACGTCAATTGCTCTATCTCTCCAAGGCGCAAGTCGAAGCTTTAGACTTCTCGGCGGATGACGTGCGGGACGCCGTTGAAGCGGCATTTCTCGAGAAGGCGGCAGGGCGGGTTGAGATGCCGCCCAAGCCTGGAATCCACCCCTCTCCCGATGCCTTCATCCACGCCATGCCGGCATATCTTGCGGGGATGGGTGTGGCAGGCATGAAATGGGTGAGCGGTTTCCCCGGCAACCGGCGGTTTGGGTTTCCTTACATCACGGGGCTTCTCATTTTGAACTGCCCCGAAACCGGAGTGCCCCTGGCGGTCATGGATTGCGCGTGGATCACCGAAAAGCGAACTGCTGCCGCCACCGCCGTGGCTGTCCTCCGATTGGCCCCGGAACGAGTAGAGCGGATGGCTATTATTGGCGCCGGTGTTCAGGGACGGGCCAATACCGACGCCCTTCGCAGAGTCCGCCCCAGTATCCGGGAGATCGCAGTGTTTGATCCCTCCTCGCAGGCCCGTGAAGCCTTCGAGCAGGAAGTTTCAAGTTGGGGGCTGCGAGTGGAGCAGGCGGGATCACCCCAAGAAGCGGTTTCTGAAGCCGCTATTGTTGTAACCTGCGCACCCATTGTAAAAAACCCAAAGCCCGTCGTCTTGCCGGAATGGCTGAAACCGGGTTGCGTGGTTGCGTCCCTGGATTTTGATGCGACGGTCACGCCTGCTGTTGCGCACGCGGTGGACGGAATGTGGGTGGACGACGGGGAGCAATTCGAATACTACCGCCGGCATGGGCATTTTGCGGGGATGCCCACGAAATACCAGGAACTTGCCGCACTAGTTTCTTCTGGAAATCCCCAAGCGGCGCCCGACCATCGTTACCTGGTTGTCAACCTGGGTCTTGCCCTCGAGGATATGGCGGTCGCGTTAGCCCTCTATCGGCGCGCCGTAGCCAAGGGTATTGGGACAGTGCTTCCGTGTTAAATCGGCATCATCACTGTCAAATTTGCCGAAGGGCCTGTAGCCGAACTTCGGCA
Organism: Terriglobia bacterium; assembly: GCA_050010015.1. GTDB lineage: Bacteria > Acidobacteriota > Terriglobia > UBA7540 > UBA7540 > CAVROP01. The sequence goes on along the minus strand of JBEKLY010000097.1, from coordinate 5,640 downwards.
ATGTGCCCGCCGTCACGGCAAACCTGAACTTCGTAACATGCTGAGCCCCACTCCGCGTCACCACGGTCCGAGACTGTGGGAACGAATTGGAATTCATCACCGCCGAGAAGGAGGACCGAGATTATGATCCGCTCGACACTGTCACGCCGCAACCTTTTGAGGAACGCCGCTGCGGGTATGGCTGTTGCTGCCACGCACTCGCTGAGCGGAAGCCCGCTGGAGGGCGCCTCCGCAACGAACCCGAGGGGCGCCATACCACGCATCATCACGACGTGTCAGAATGGCGAGGGGCATCTCAACGTCGCCAAGAATCGAGACGCCATGCTTGCCCTCTTCGACCGCGCGCTCAAGCAGAAACCTGACCTCGTATGCTTCCCCGAGACGTTCACCGGAGCCGAGGTTCAGGACGAAACGGGGACTCCGGTTGCCGAAACCGTGCCGGGCCCCACCACCGACGCCTTCGCGCAGCGGGCGAAAGCGCATCGCTGTTACGTCATCTGCCCCATCCGCACAGCACGGGAGGGTAAGCATTGGAACTCCGCTGTGGTACTGGATCGGTCGGGCCAGATCCTGGGCATTTACGACAAGGTACATCCCGTGACCACATCTCCTGACTACACGGTTTTTGAGGACGGAATCTTCCCCGGCGGCGAGCCACCCGTGTTCGATCTGGACTTCGGCCGTATCGGGATTCAGATCTGCTTCGATGCGGGATTTCCCGAGACGTGGGCGGCACTGGCTCGCAAAGGCGCGAAAGCGGTCTTCTGGCCTTCCGCCTACCATGGGGGGTTTCCGCTGCAGGCGTATGCCTATCTTCACCACTACTACGTCATCACGTCCGTGCACACGGACCACTCGCGCATCATTGACCCCTGCGGCCGTGTGGTGACGCAGACCGACTCCCAAATGAACTTCGTTTCACGCGATATCAACTTGGATTTCGTCGTGGCTCACTATGACTTTAACTATGCCATCCCGGATCGTCTGCTGGATGCGTATCCCGGCCGCGTGCGGATTGCCTCCTACGTCGAGGACGGTCACTTCCTGGTGGAACCGACCGACCCGACGCTGACGACTGCCCAGTTGCAGGCGGAGTTCGGTTTCGAGTCGACGTTCCAGTACCACGATCGGCACCGCACTGCCTTTTTAGCTCTCCGTGCCGGCCAGACGCCGCCGGCGCAAACGGCGGCCCACGGCAAGAGGGAGCAATATGCGAAATAAAGGCGTCCGGGCGGTAAATCAAGAAAAGGCTATCTTCAATGCCCATTAAACCGGTTATTCTCTCGCTGATTCTCCTCATTTCGGCCGGAGTCATGGACGGTCAAGACCGAGGCGTGGCCGCAGCGCCTGGCCCTGCCGATCCCTCATCGCCACCAGGGACTTGGGAAGTCACGCCCCCGCCGGAGGCTTTTTCTCGGTTATACTTCCCCGCAGGACATTGCCGAAACCGTTTCTTGACGTTCGTGGCTCGATCTCGTAGTCTGGTCTCCTTTCATGAGTTCAAACTCTCTTGCTCCGATCCTCACTCCGCATGGCCATCTGGTCTTAGACCGGGCAGTCGAGGGGCCTGCCTTGGATCCCGGTCTTGCGCGGCGCCTTGAAGACGCTTTCGCGCGCGGCTCCGGTCACGGCCTTCTCCAGCTTGGAGCGGGTGAAGTCGGCGTTGCGCTTCCTCCGGTATTCTCGTACTGGCGAGAACTCGGCACGCTTTATGTAACGGCTCTCTGCACGCTTCCCGACGTCGCGACAGATCCCTCGAAGGCCCATGTCCCGGTCCCGCCGCCAGGGGAATTAGAACCGCTGGCCTTGTCATCGCCCCCGATGACGGGCGCAGAGTACTTGACCCTCGAGGTTCTCCAATCTCTTTGGCAGGAGATGGATGCAGCTTTTACCCAGGAGCTTGCGGCATCGGGAAAGTCAATCCAGGACTTTCTCAAGCAGCGGAACCCCGCCTGGAATCTGGTCGGACGAGTGCACTTCAATCTCGCTGAGAACCGCAAGGACGAACAGGCGCCCTTCGCTTTTCTTGCCACCTACACAACCCGGCTTTCTGCACACGCCAAAGCCCAGCACCTCCCGCTCGGCCAGGCCCTGCGTGAATACGCCGGGGCTGCGAACAGGGAGCGCCTGCTGTCGTTGCTGCTCCCCGTTCAGCGCGCGGCCGAAACCTGCCCGTGGCTGAAAGCCATGGTCGAGTCGAGCGAGATCTTCCACCCGTTGCGCTGGAAACCTGGCGACGCTTTCCGGTTTCTCCAGGATGTCTCGCAACTGGAGACCGCCGGCGTGGTGGTGCGCATGCCCGCGACGTGGAGAGCGAACCGCCCGACCCGCCCCAAAGTGACGGCCATGGTTGGCGCGAGGGTCCCCTCCGCGCTGGGTATGGGCTCGCTTCTGGATTTCAGCTTGGAAGTCACACTTGATGGCGAGACGTTGACCGCCGCTGAGATCAAGGAGTTGCTGGCGAAGTCGGACGGACTTGCGCTGGTCCGAGGGCGGTGGGTGGAAGTTGACCACGAGCGGCTGAGCCGGATGCTTGAACACTACCAAAAGGTCGAGCGAGCCGCCACCGCGAGTGGCCTCAGCTTCGGTGAAGCCCTGCGCATGCTTGCCGGGGCCGATGTCGCGGCCGAAGACGGCGGGCGTGACGCCGATTGGGCCCAAGTGGTTGCAGGACCCTGGCTGCGCGAAACGCTGACGGGCCTTCGCAGCCCCGACGGATTGGCGGGCGTTGAACCTGGCGCAATGCTGAACGGCACGCTGCGGCCCTACCAACAAGTAGGCGTGCGCTGGCTCTATTTCCTCTCGAAGCTTGGTCTTGGTGCCTGCCTTGCCGATGATATGGGCCTTGGCAAGACCATCCAGGTACTGGCACTCCTGCTTGTGCTGAGAAGCCAGACGAAGGAAACGAATCAGCCCAGCCTGTTGGTAGCCCCCGCCTCACTTCTGGCCAATTGGGCTGCGGAGATCGAACACTTTGCACCAGGCCTGAAGGCGCTGGTCGCTCATCCGTCGGCGATGCCGGCTTCCGGACTCAAGACGCTGGGGTCTGAGCGGCTCGGCGATCTGGACCTGGTCATTACCAGCTACGGTTCGCTTCTTCGCATCCCCTGGGTAGCGGAGGCTCGATGGCGCTTGGTAGTGCTCGACGAAGCTCAGGCCATCAAGAATCCCGACGCCAAGCAGACGCGGGCTGCCAAGAAGTTAAATGCCCAGGCGAGATTTGCACTCACGGGTACGCCGGTCGAGAACCGGCTGAGCGACCTATGGTCCATCTTCGACTTTCTCAACCCGGGACTACTGGGATCGGCGAAGGAGTTTACGGGCTTGGTCAAACACCTTGCGGACAGACCCCACAATCCCTACGCTCCGCTCCGCGAGCTGGTGCGGCCGTACATCTTGCGGCGGTTGAAGACCGACAAGACGGTCATTGCGGACCTCCCGGACAAGACGGAGGTCAACGCCTTCTGCCAGCTCAGCCGCAAGCAGGCAGCGCTCTACCAGCAGGCAGTGAAAGAACTGGCCAGCCAACTGGAGACCGCCGGCGAGGGCATTCAGCGCAAGGGCGTTGTGCTCGCGTTCCTGACGCGATTCAAGCAGATTTGTAACCACCCGTCGCAGTGGCTGGGCGATGGCGAATGGTCCGAGGAAGACAGCGGGAAGTGGACCCGCCTGCGCGATATCGCCGAGGTGATTGCGGCCAAACAGGAGAAGGTCCTCGTCTTCACCCAGTTCCGGGAGGTCACCGCACCGCTGGCGGCATTCCTGGGATCGGTGTTTGGGCGCCCCGGGCTGGTTCTCCACGGCGGCACTCCGGTGCGAAGCCGTCAGGAGTTGGTGCGGAAGTTCCAAGAAGAGGAGGACGTAGGGTTTTTCGTCCTTTCGCTCAAGGCCGGGGGCTCCGGGCTGAATCTCACCGCCGCCTCTCACGTGGTGCACTTTGACCGGTGGTGGAATCCGGCGGTAGAGAACCAAGCTACCGACCGCGCCTTCCGCATCGGCCAGAAGAAAAACGTGCTGGTGCACAAATTTGTCTGCCGCGGCACGGTGGAAGAGAAAATCGACCAACTGATCGAATCGAAGCGGCAACTCTCCAGGGACTTGCTCGAGGGCGGCGCCGAAGTGCTTCTGACCGAAATGAAAGACGAGGAGTTACTGAAACTCGTTGTCCTCGACATCAATACGGCGCTCAAGGAGACCTGAGTTATGTATTACGATAATTATGGGTGGCGGCCCTACGTAACTGTAGCGGAGCGGCGGCAAAAGGCCGCGCGCGCGATGGAGAAGCTCAAGAAGAAAGGTCACCCTGTCTCGCCGGTCATGCTCGAAGGTCGCGCCATCGCCAAGACCTTCTGGGGCAAGGCTTGGTGCGATAACTTGGAGCGCTACAGCGACTTTGCGAACCGGCTGCCGCGCGGTCGCACCTACGTGCGCAACGGCTCCGTGGTGGACCTCCAGATCGGGGCCGGCGAAGTCAAGGCCTACGTCAGCGGCTCAGAGCTTTACCAGGTGGCGGTGAAGGTGACGCCGGTTTCAAAGAAGCGATGGCAGTCCATTTGTGCGGACTGCGCCGGCGCTATCGACTCGCTCGTCGAGCTTCTCCAGGGGCGCTTCTCCAAGGGTGTCATGGAACGCCTCTGCCAACAGGGGAGTGGCCTTTTTCCCTCACCCAAGGAAATCACGCTGTCGTGCAGTTGCCCGGACTGGGCCTCGATGTGCAAACACGTAGCGGCCGTGCTTTATGGCATCGGCGCACGTCTCGACCGACAACCCGAGCTTCTCTTTAAGCTGCACAAGGTCGATGAGAAAGAGTTGATCGCCAAGGCGGGCACGGGACTCCCCTTGGGTGGGAAAGCGCTAGCACCGGAGAAAACCCTTGGCAGCGCAGACCTCTCCGCGATTTTTGGGTTAGAGATCGCTCAAACCACGGACGCGCCGGCTCCTTCGCTTAATCCGGTGGCGAAGACGGGGCGCACGAAAAAGCGGTCCAAGAAGCAGGCAACGGTAAACGACGATCGACGACCGGTGGTTGAATCCTCGTTAAAATAGCGCGAGTTGAGTTTTTCCTGACACCAGATTCAATCTCCTTTTGCGAGGGATGGAACCGCTAGCTATCGGCCGCGATCCGAACTTCAGGGCATTAGCCGCCACCGGAATGATAGAGGGCAACATTGTCGCCGGAAGTGTTGTCGGCCGAGCATCCTCGATGCTTGGAATCTTGTCCACTGTGGCTGTGGCAGCAGGGAGCATCTGGGCTTGCCCAGAAGGCTGAAATGCCCAGCATCAGAATGAAGCCACACCCTCCGAGCAGAATCAGCCAAGTTGGAGTTTCGATCCGCAGATTGGGTGTGCTCATGAAGGGTGATACGCGCCCGGCTGCGGCCGAGTTCTCCGAACTCCCCCGCAACACCCGGGCGGCGTAGGGGTAGGTCTTGCCGTACCCGCTTGCCGCCGGCCCGGCGAAAGGGGACGGCAAGCCGTCCCCCTACAACGTCTGCTGTTACCGGCGGATTGGAGTTTCCCGTAGGGCTGCGTCAAAGTCCCAGAAGTAGAACAATCTAAAACGACTCGATTTTCCGCTGGCAATTTCCTTTTTGGTTTGATAGCCTTTTGGCATGGCGGAAGCTGCCCGTCAGGGTGCGA
>JBEKLY010000096.1:0-24408 GCA_050010015.1 Terriglobia bacterium | reverse complement strand
CGATCTATTATCGGAGCGGTTGTCGTGGCGTCATCGGGCCCGTCCCTCGGCCACTCTAGATGAGATTCAGGGTTACTGAATCAAATATTCAATTGTCTTAAACATGCTACGGGAAAAGCAGGAAGCGTGTCAAGAGAAAATCACACTAATTTGTCATGTTTAAACTCGCATGACGGTTCGCTTACGTGTATCGCATCACTGACCAGGCCCGCCCGAGGCAGGGCGTGGTGGTGTCGGCACGATTGCCATCGAAACTCTCGCGAATGCGACTTTGTCGTGCGCCGGGTCGAGCACGTTCACCTGCAAGGTGTAGCGGCCAGGCTGGAACTTCTCAAGAGGGATTTGCACGAAATAGCTGGCTTTGCCGTCGGAGGACTTCCCCACTGTTCCGGCAAATGGGCCGGCATCTGCCACCTTCGCTCCCTTACGGAAAAACGCCAGCGCCACAGAAGGCGGGGCCGCTGCGGAGTTTGCGCCGTCCGCAGCATTTGCTTTCGAGCTGGATTTTCCAGAGTAAGACTGGAGGAGCACGAAGAGGTGCTGATTAGTTCGGAAGACGTTGGTCACGCTGGGCAGTACCGTTTTGCCCTCCAGCTTCAGCGGATCGTCGTTCGCACCTCGCGACTTGGCTTTCTTAGCCTCATTACCTTTCACTTCGTTCGAGAGCACCACCGAACTGAGTGCGAGTCCACCCGTGGAGACGGGAGGCAGTTCGAGCGGTTCCTCAAAAGTCCCCATCTTGCCGCTTTCGTTCTCTCTGACCAGAACTTTCAATTGATACTTGCCGGGCGGCAAGATCAGGCTTCCTTCGTAGAGGAAATTGCCCGCCATCAGCATGTCGTAGGATTCCCCGCTCACCTTCACCGGCAATGTATCTCGCAGCACTCCCGCCGGCTTTCCGGATGGGTCGGTGGCGCGCCAGATGAAATCGAATTCCGTTTCATGGGAGTTGGATTTCTTGAGCAACTGCACGGCGGAGCCGGAAATCTTGGCCGCCAACACTACATAATACGTATTGTCGGGGCGCAGGAAGTACGAAGCGTCCACCACAAAGGGCAAGTCCAGAAATGGTTCATCAAGGTTAATTGCCTGTTGAAGCTGTGCTTCTTTGTCTTCGCGGGTGAACTGGCGAAAATTCTTGGGAGCATAATAACCGGGCCGGGCTTCGACCTTCATGCCGGGACGCGTGACCTCAACCCGGATTTTGCGGAAGCGTCCGTCGGAGCGGGTGTTGCTAGGATTGTAGCCCAGCAGGTAGTAGCTGGAGTTTTCAGACTGAATTTCCTGGAAAGCTTCGCCAAAATCGTTGGTGTCGTAAAAGGTCCTGCCGCCTGTATCCTGCGCGAGTGAGGCCAGAGTTTCCCTGCTGCTATGCATGGAGGAAAGCTGGGAAGAGACGGCCACGTCTCGATAGATTGCCGACCCGGAAGGACTGGCAGTCGTAGCGTCGCCGCCCGGAGGCAAGGCCATCAGGCCGCGCGTGTCCATAGTGTAGAGCGAGACGTTCGACTGGTTGGCGGCCGCGACGGTGGCCATCAACTGCGCCTGGTTTTCGATTCCGGTGCCAGTGATGCCGCTCGAAAAGTGAATGACCAACTTCCTCCCCGGAACTGCTCGCAGCATGTCCGCCAGAGATTGGATGGCGGCAAGCTTCTCGTCGGTGTTGAAGATATTGAACTCCGTCTCGTCAGGCGTGAAAGCGTCGGAAGTATCCTGCGTCACTATTTCCTGGCCCAAGGCGTCGGTGCCACCGGCCGCGCCGACGGTTCCGCTGGAGGCCAGGTTGGACGATTCCTCTCCCACCAAAATGCCGTTCAGTGACTTGGTCAGCGCAGCCCGGTCGTTGGTGAAGTTCTGGACCACCCGCAGGCTCGAGGTGTACGTGACGACCGCCACCAGATCCGCCGGCGTCAGCCTTTCCTTCACAAAGGCGGTAGCTGCCTTCAAGGCTCGCATGAGGTCGTCCGGTTGCATCGAGGACACGTCGAAGAAGAGCAGGTTCAGCCGGTGGTCCTGCAAAACCTGCGCCGGCGACACTTGAGGCGGAAGTTTGTCGAGGTTGATGGTGGGCGGTGGGCCGTTGGCCGTGCTCGCCTGCGCTAGCTTTTCGATGTTCTCGAGGCTGAAGGAGGTGATAGTTTGCGGCGCGCCGTCTTCGAACACACGAAAGTCCTTCGCCGTCAAATCGGCCACCGGCTTCCCTTTGGCGGTTACCCGCACATCGACCAGCACCACATTGGTTTGGCTCTTCAAAACAAAGCCCTGGCGAGCCGTGCCCGCTTGTTGCGCAGCGGCGTCTGTGTTCTGCCCTTCGAGAGCCAAAGGGGCCACGGACAGACCGAACACCAACCCCGCGATTGCGAGCCGACCGCCCAGATGTTGTAGCCATCGATGCATCGTTGCGTCCTTCAGTCGAGAGTCAAGAGTCGAGAGTCAAGAGTCGAAAGTCGAGAGAACGAACTGCGACAGTGTTTCCGGCTTCTCCTCTCGACTCTCCGCTCCCTCCGCGGGTTCGATGTTCTGCACTCTCGACTCTCGACTCTTGACTCTTGACTTTCGACTGCCTCTAAAACCTCAGCCTCAGCGAGAAGATCACGCTGCGCATTGCTCCCACGCTGGTCACGCGCCCGAAGCCCTGGCCGTTCACCGTGGTGGAGAGGCCAGTGAACTTGGGTGTATTAAAGATATTATCCGACGAAACGCGGAAGTCACCTTGAATCCCGTGCTCGCGGGAGAGGACGACCTGCTTATCCAGCGACATGTTGAAATTCACAAAGCCGGGGCCGGGAATCGTATCGCGCCCAGCATCGCCATAGTCGCCGGGAGCCGGGCGCGAAAAAGCGGAGGTATTGAAGAAGTCGAGCGCCGTCCGCTCCGAACGCGGCAGCACGACGGGCAGGCCCGTAGCGTCCGCCCGCAAGTTGGAAATCGCTGCCGTGCCCGCCCGGTTGCTCAAGTTGCCCAGGATCTGGGCGGTGTACGGGGTGCCGGATTGAATGGTGGTCACGCCGCTCAACTGCCAGTCGCCGAGGATTCGGCGCGCCGTTCCGGCTCGATTGAGCCAGCGGCGCTGTTCGCCGAAGGGAAGCTGATAAATGTGGTTAATGAGCAACTTGTTTCGCACGTCGAAGCTGGAGAGACCACGTTCGGCCTTCAAATCCTGGTAGTTTTGGGCAACTATGTTTCCCGCGCCGCCCACGCTCGCCGCGTCGTCGATCGACTTTGAGAAAACATACTGACCGCTCATCGAGAAACCACCGTGAAACTGGCGCCGTAGCCCCACCTGCAAGGCGTTGTAAATGGAGTCCGCGCCGTCGGTCTCATAGGTAAAAGCCAGGGCATTCTTGAGCGCCGTCTGCGAACCGCTGGTTATGGGCGCACCCGGCGGCGAGGTGTCCGGAGCAAGGAGCAATTGTAGCTTCGACCCCTTGGTGCCTATATACCCCAGGGAAAGGATGACGTTGCGGACGATTTCATCTTCGAGGGAAAAGTTCCAGGTTTGTGCGTAGGGAGTGCGGAAGTTCGGACCCAGTGCGAACGTGTTGGTCAGAATACTCGGCCCCAAGGCAGGAAAGCCCTTTTCCAGGGTTAGCACTTGCTTCGGAGTCGTGACCAAAGTGGAAGCAGTGGCAAAAGGCGGTTGGCTCGCCATGTTCGTGTAAATTCTGGAATAGATGCTGCCGTCGTAGAAAATCCCATAGCCGCTGCGTAGCACTAAGGAGTGCTTCGACCAGGGACGGTAGGCCAGGCCGATGCGAGGGCCAAAGTTGTGATCGTCACTGCGCAGCAATGAGGTCGGCAGATTCCCTGGGTTTTGGCCGGTCACAACCCCAGGCGAGGCAAAGCCCGGGGCGAAGGTCAAGTCCGAAAGATGGCCATACTTCTCCGCGAAGGGTTCGAAGAATTCGTACCGCAGGCCGTAGAGAATCGTAAGGTGAGCGGTGACCCTCCAGTCGTCCTGAAGAAAGCCATCGAGTACCCAGGACCGGAAATAGTTGCTGGTGTCGCCAAAGCGCACGGAGGTGGTCTGCGGCAGACCCAGCAGGAAATCCGCAAAGTCGAATCCCGTGTTGGCAACCGGAAGACCTTTCGTGCCGAAATCGCTGGTGGTGTAACCGCTGAATGCGAAGGTGCCGCGCGCGTTGGGGTCTGTCACGAGGTTCTGTTGGACGCGACGCACTTCGCCCCCCAAACGGATGTTGTGTTTGCCGACGTTGCGGAGAAAAACGTCCAAGGCGCGCAAGGTCTGATTGCGCGTGAGGGAGGGAATGACATCGTTCAGCCCCGTGAAGTTCGTGAACTGGGTCATGGGCAGGCCCCAGTTGATCGGACTGGTCGAGATTCCGTGGATGTCAAGGTCGCCGGCGATGTCGTCCTTGTACGCATACCCATTAAGCAAGGTGGTCCGCTGCCGGTTGAAATTCGCAGTCAGGATATTTAGAGTGCGGGAGCCGAGGGTGTGAGTCTCGCTCAGGTTCAGGTTCTGGCTGCGTACGGAGGCATTCGAGGTCAGGTCGGGGAAGTTGGTGACCGAATTGCTCCGCGCGGAGTTGAAAAAATACATGGCATTCAGGCTGTCCTTGGCGGAAAGCTGTTCTCCGATGCGCCCCATCACCCGGTCGTTGGCGGTGGGCAGTGATTCCTGAAGATGGAAGTTCTGGATGGTAGCGCCCGGCACGTTGGGCAAGGGAATGTAACTCAAAAGGCTCAGAGCGGCTTTATCCATGAGCGCCGGTGGAATGGTGTTGTTGGGGAATGGAGTTCGTGGTCCAGCGAGATTGGAGAACGGGTCGTATATCGTTGGAACAGTCCCGGCTCCCGACCCGCTTGGGATCACGGCCTGCGAAAAATCACCCATGCGCTCAAGAAGAGTGGGCACGGTGGCAATGCTGTCAAACGGACTCTTGCCCCGTGTCAGGTTGTAGTTCACGAAGAAACTCGTTTTATTCCCGCCATTGAAGATCTTCGGAATCACGAGGGGGCCGCCGATCGACCCGACGAACTGCTCGGTGTAAGAAGGGATCTGGGGGGATTCTGCCAGGTTCAATGGGTAGGGATGAGCATCGAAAACCGAGTTGGTGTAACTTTCCATGATGTTGCCGCGCAGGCGATTCACGCGGGCGCGGCCCCCCGTCCAGTTCCCTCCCCCACCCCCAAAGCCTCCGCCGCCGAAACCCCCACCGCCAAATCCGCCGCCTCCAAACCCGCCGCCACCGCCAAATCCACCGCCACCCGGCCCACCGCCGCCCGGCCCTCCACTGCCCGGTCCGCCGCCGCCGGGCCCGCCCGCGGCAAAACCGGGAGCGCCCTGCCCCAACTGCATCAGTTCGCGCATTTGCTGGAACCTTTGGCGTCGATTTTGATCGCCTCCCGGCGCCGAAGCAGAAATGCCCTCGCCTCCGGTCAGCAGCACCGACTCCGAGGCGCTTGCGGAGGTCTCGGTTTCAGCGGGAGCCTCAGATTGCCCGCCACTCCCCGCTGCTTGTTCCCCGGAGAATCGCACGCCGCCTCCCGTGCCATTCATTCCTGGCGTCAGGGCCTGCTCCACCCCTTGTTCTCCCAAAGCACCCTGGGTTTGCCCAGGCAAGTTCTGGAGGTTCTGCGGCAACCGTTGGCCCGAAGGGTGATTGCCGGAAGCGTTCACAGATTCCGGCGTATTTATTACCAAGGCAACGTTCACTTTTAGCGTCTTACCTTCGCTTAGAGGAATCGGCTCCCGCACATCGTTCTGAAATCCCACCAGCGAAACTTCCAACTTGTAATTGCCCGGGGGAAGTCCGTTGAACGCGTAATTCCCGGCGTCATCTGACCAGGTCGCCTTTCGTTCGCCGGTCTGGGGATTGGTCAATACCACCGTGGCGCCGGGGACGGAAACTCCGCCGGGCCCGTGGACATGCCCTGTAAGGGCACCGGCGTTGCTGGTCTGGGCGGGCAGTTTCATGGGACAGAGTCCCAGAAATGACACCAACAGCGTCGCCAACCAGAATCTCTTCCGGCGACCCTCCCTCGGGAGGCTTCCTGATCGTGATACATCCATACCCGGCCCTGACCCTTTTCTCTCGTGTTGGGACTTGCCCGCCAACGGTTTATTGTCCAAAATCGTGCCCTGCGGCGCCCCTCTCTCAATCATTACGTGTTTGTAGCAATCACGGTTACATAGCTTCGGCGCTCGAAGATTGGAAATCCATCCCCCACCTGTTATGATTGCGCAGTAACCGCACAGAAGTTCCAAGCGTCAAAAGTCAAGGAGGGGTTATGCGCAAACAATTCGCTCTGGCCCTTGGGCTTATCCTTTTTACTATCACAAGTGTCGCATTCTCACAACAGACGGATGAAGGGAAAACGCCGCCAAACTCGCCTCGCCAATCTGCCGGCCCGCCGGTCTCTGGAACGATCACTTCTGTAGGCGTAGACCGTTTCGAGATCAAAAAGATGGATGGTTCCGCGCAAACCGTGATGGTGGATGACCATACCCACTACCGCCAGGGACAGCAGGACATCCAACTTGAGGATCTGAAATCCGGGGACCGGGTTTTTGTTCGAGGCCAGACGAATGCGAACAAGGAGTTTGTAGCCGAGAACGTTCGCCGCATCACGGCGGAGGAAATGCAGCGCTTCGGGAACCCTGGAGAGCGAGTTTTCGGTGCCATCGTCTCGATCGATAAGAACCAGATCAGGGTTAACAACCCTCGCCAGGGAGAAAAAACTATCGTAGTTAACGATCAAACTCAATTCATCAAAGACGGCCAACCCATCGCCCTCAAGGACCTCAAAGTCGGCGACCGCATCTTTGCCATGGGAAGTGAGAATCAAGGACAGTTCCTGGCTACTCGAGTGATGACGGGACAATTCCGGCAAGGCGGGCGGCGGGACAATCAACAGTAAGCAGAAAGCAGTAGGCAGTTGGCAGTAGGCAGGGGGCGGAACGCAGTCGGCAACGAATTCCTTGATTCCCACTTGATGACTGCCCTCTCCCTTGGGGAGAGGGTGGCCCGCGGCGGCGCTTTCATCAGCCGATGCGGGCCGGGTGAGGGGTTATTTTTCGCTCAGAGGCGAATTGCTGAGTTGATAATGGTGCGCCCCGTGGATGAGCGGTGGTTAGGTCGACGCAAGAGGAGACCGGGAATGCGAAACTTATTGGTCCGGATCTTTGCCGTCACCTTCCTGCTGACGATTGGCCAAAGCTGTCTCGCCGGGCAAGAGCCTGCGCCGTCTCCGTCCCCCACACAACAGGCCCGCATGCCTCATGGCCGGTTGGAGCACGAACTGGAGAGGATGAGGGAGACACTGAACCTGACAGACGATCAAATATCACAGATCCGGCCAATCCTTGAAACGCGGAATCAACAGCTCAAAGACTTGCGAGCGAATGCTTCCTTGCCCCAAGGGGAAGCGCGGGCAAAAGCCGCTGAGATCCGAAAGTCCGCGCGACGTCACATCGAGCACGTCCTGACGCCGGAACAGAGAAAAATGCAAAAGGCGCTGCGACGAGGGCATGAGACGGACAACGGGCAGTAGGCAGGTTGGCAGTGGGCAGTGGGCAGATGGGCAGGTGGACAGCTCGGCAGGTGGCTGACGCATGAATGTGCAATATGCGGAGTGAACGGTCAGGGCGGCAGCCGTACCCCAAAGCCATCTGCCCGCCTGCCTATCTGCCTACTGCTCCACCACGATCGCAGCGTGAGGCGGGAGGCGCAGCGTATTGCCGTCAGAGGCAAGGGACGCTCCATCTATCGCTTGGACCTTCCGGAGCCTGCTCACCATTCCGCCCAAACCTACAATTCTGCAAGCTACAGGAAGCTCGGTGAAATTCGCCACGGCGGCGCGTGCCCCCATCGGGAAAACGGCCACGCGCGGGGGCGCATCCGGCGAGGTCACCGTGAATTCTTCCACGATTTTGCGCAACTCCGCCAGCGCTTCCCGCTGGGCCTCCGATATTTGAGCGACCCGATTATTTGAATCCACATAAGCGAGCCGCGGTAGCGAATCCGAGAAAATCACCAGCTTGCCGTTCCCTTCCTGTACCTCGAACAGGTATTTATTCTTGGGAAGGGTCGTCGGGGCTGCCGAGGGCAGGCGAGGGTCTGCGGTGAGAGCATGCGCCAGACTTTCACTAACCAGCGCAGTCCCACCCGAATTCAAGAAACTTGTCAGCCGCGGAACGAACTCGACATCTTTGAGCGAATGAAGAGTGAATAGTGCTGCGCGGGCCTTCTCAGGGAAGTGAGCCGTGGGTGCAAGGGGGATCGCCAGCATCCCAATCTGGTCAAATAGATACGGTTCATCGCCGGGCTCGCTCGAGACAGGCTTGTATGCGGGAATCCCCGTCCAGTTTCCAACCAGCTTGCTGAGCGCCTCGTATTCCGCGCGATGGGCGGCCAAAGCCTCCACCTGCTCTTTGTACTGCGAAGAAGCCAGTGAGCCATAATGAAACAGGAAGGCTTCTGGCGCGCCCGCAAGGACCGTAATAAGCGCCTGATCCAGGTAAGTTACCGCATTGGTCCCGAAAGGATCAAACCAGCCGCCGCCGGTTTTTTCTGCGCCGATGTCGCGGAACCAACGGTAGATGAAATAGCCCGTGTACTGCTGCTTATGACCCCATTCGTCGGAACTAGGGTCGCGCAATTCTGTGCCCACCCAGATGCGATCGAAGAGTTCCGTCTCCTTGTCAACGATGTATCCGCGTTCCTGGAAGTTGTCGTACCACTGAGGGTACTTCAGAATGACCTTCACGTTGGGGTTGACCTGCTTGGCGGGGCCAAGCACACGTTCCCTGGCCATCTCGAGCATCAGCTTTTCGCGATATTGCGGCCACCTCATCGAGCCTTTCGCGGCCGCACACTCGGAACACTCGCAATCTGTGAAGAAGAAATCATCAATCATTATTTCATCAAAGATTCCGGCAGCGAACCTGAAGATGGAGGCCAGCCTCTCCTGATTCTTGCGGTTCGTGTAGCACACCGCCACATGCCATCCGCTGGAAGTTTTGCCAATCCCCGTGGTTGTAACACACCCCGAAACGCGCAGCCCCGCTTGCCGGAAGAAATCTCGCGCAGTCTTAAGCGTCTGCTCGTCGGGCTGGTACCCGTCACGAAACGCCTCCACGTAGACCTTGCTGATTCCGAGCTTTCGGCAGAAGTCGAGGGCATCCGCTCGTCCCTGATCTGTAGAGAGATGGTCGCGCACATCCTGGGCGGTGAAGAGCGTGGACCAGTCGAGTGCCCGAAGGGCAAGGGGATTCGCTAAGAGGGCTCCAAGAAGGACTAAGGGATAGATAAATGGCAGCCTGCTGCGTTGGTACAATTTTGAAAGACCAGAAAATGAAAACACGTCGCAGAACCTCCGAATCGATGAACTGACATCTGGACGGCGTTCGACGCGCGCCGAGTGGTCCCACAAGATAGCGCAGTCATCCCGGAAAGGAAAGCCAATACACATCCCCGGCGTGGAAGTACAATATTTACGTTGCGATGTCGCGCGGCGAGTTTTTCTATCCGTTCGAGGCAAGCACAAGGGTCGCCCCTACGATGGTGTAAGGAAACTCGAATCTGTCATGCTGAGCGCAGCGAAGCATCTCTGCAGTTGCGCGTAGCTGGATGGAACGAGAAACAACTGCGGAGATCCTTCGCTGATCTGAAAATCGTAGGGCGGGCGGGACGCCCGCGCTACCAGACTTCGCTCAGAATGACAAGCGATCATTCAATCGCATACCCAACGACGCAGGGGAGATCCGCATGGCGAAATTAAGGGTCAGGTTATTGAAACACACGGATCGAGCCGAACTCGACCGCTACTTGCGCCTTTACAGCCGCAGCTTCAATCCCGACGAACGGGTCAGCACCGAGATATTGCGCTGGGTCATCCAGCCTTCACCGGCCCGAGTCAATCCCGTGCACCTCTTTGCCGCTTATCTGGACAAGCGACTGATAGGCGGCGCCTGCACGCTGGTCCTCCCCATGTTTCAGGTCGTGTTCGGAAGCTACATCTTCGTCGATCCTGCACTTCGAGGGCAGGGGCTGGGCTTGAGAATTCTTCGTGATGTACTCCGCCTGGAGAAGAAAGGGCCGCACGGCTGGAATTGGAGACTCTACGCCGAAGTCACCGCGTCGTCAGGCAACTGGTGGCCCAAAGCCCTCGCGAAAGCGGGGTTCCGCTTTTTCAAAACAATGTGGCCGCTAGGGTCGTATCAGAACCCCAACAAAGTAGTGGCGGGGCGCCTCGGCTATTTCAACTTCCGTAAACCGCCGGAACGGTTTTCCCAGCCTGCACTATTGGCCTACATCCACGCGCTTTTTTATGGACCCGACGCCATGCACCGCCACTTGCTGCCGCGGCTAAAACATTTTGTTCAGGTCGGAGCTGAGGACTAGGGCATCGATCTAGTGTCATGTAACACAAATACTGTGTCATTCCGAGGAGCCGCAGGCGACGAGGAATCTCGCACTGCCTTGAAAACATTCAGAGCGAGATTCTTCGCTTCGCTCAGAATGACAGACGCGAGCTGTGGTCCCAGCCCCTAGGCCCCAGTCCCTAGCCCCTAGGCCCCAGTCCCTAGCCCCTAGCCCCAAGGTGTTTTTGGTATTGCAGCAGAAGGTAGTTATCTGTCATGCCGGCGATGTAGTCGCACACCACGCGATGCAGGGGTTCCTGCCGGCTTTGCTCGACGTAAAAGGGAGGGAGACGGCGGGGGTGCTCGAGGTAATAACCAAAGAGGCGCCGCACGCAGCGCACAATGACCTGCCGCTCCGACCCCACGCGCCGATTCGAGTAAAGATTGGCGTTCAGGAACTCCTTCAGCTCCCTGTCGTCGCGGGCTCTACGGGGGCCTAATCCCACCAGCCGCTTGGCATGAGCCCGTACGGCTGCCACAGATTTTACGCCGGCCTTGGCGAGGCGCGTGCGCGTCGAGTCGATGAGGTCTGTTACTAGAATGTTCAACACACCCTTCAAGGCCTCGTTGAACTTCATTTTCTCTCGCGCCGCAGGGTATTTCCGGTCAACACGACGGTACAGAGAATCAAATAACCGCACGTGCCGGCGGATCAGGGGAAGCGTGAGGAGCTTCGCCTCGTAGCCGTCGTCAAGGTCAGCGCAGTTGTAAGCAATTTCGTCCGCGGGGTCGATCAACTGGGCTTCCAGGGGAGGCCGGGCGTCCAAAGCGTACTCCGCGAGTTCGGGATAATGCGCGGGATCATAATCGCGCGAGTGCTTGATGATTCCTTCGCGAACCTCAAACGTAAGGTTCAAGCCGGGGAACGCCACGTATTTCTGCTCAAAATGCTCGACAATTCTCAGCGCGTGCAGGTTGTGGTCAAAGTTCTCCTGATAAAGCCCCATCAGGCGGTTGAGTTCGGCTTCTCCGGCGTGGCCGAAGGGTGGATGCCCCACATCGTGCGCCAGCGCCAGCGCTTCCACCAGATCGGTATTCAGTCGCAGAGCCTTCGCTGCCGTGCGGCTGATTTGCGCCACTTCCAGCGTATGGGTCAGACGCGTTCGAAAATGGTCAGAGTAACGCCGCGTGAAGACCTGGGTTTTGTTCTCAAGCCGGCGGAAGGCGCGCGAGTGAAGGATGCGGTCGCGGTCTCGCTCATAATCGTTGCGGAAGGGATGCGAAGGTTCGCGATAGCGGCGGCCTTGCGACTCCTCAACTCGCATGGCGTAATTGGCCAAGCGGTTGTCTCCGTAACGACCCATCAATGCCTCGGAAGTGAAGTGTTCCCGAAAAGCGACTATAACATATGCGGCTATGTCTCCTCGGGGGTGGCAAAGCGGTAGCCGACCCAAGGTTCGGTCAGGAGGTAGCGGGGCTTCGAGGGCTGAGGCTCGATCTTCTTGCGCAACTGGTTAATAAAGACGCGCAGGTATTCCACCTGATCGCCGTAGTCGGGTCCCCAGACGGCTTGCAGCAGTTCGCGGTGCGGAAGCGCCTTGTTGGAATGGCTCACGAGATAGTGGAGGAGTTCAAATTCCTTGGGCGTCAGCCGCGCCTGATGGCCGCGCGCAATCACTTTTCGCTGCGCAAAGTCGATGGTGAGGTCCCGGTCCTCAAAAGTCGCCGGCAGGTCGTCGGCGCCGGGTGCGTGACGGCGCAAATTGGCGCGAATGCGTGCCAGAAGCTCCTGGATGCCGAACGGCTTGACCACGTAATCGTCGGCGCCGGAATCAAGCGCCCGCACCTTATCGCGCTCATTGTTGCGCACCGATAGCATGATGATGGGGGCGTCCGAAAAGTCGCGTATTTCGTGGCAGACTTCGAAACCGCTCATGCCCGGCAGGTTGATGTCAATAATCAGCAAATCCGGCTTTTCTTCCCTGAGCATCTCGAGAGCTTCTTCGCCTCGGCGCGCCTCGCGCACTACGAAGCCGCTCGCCACCAGGCTGGTCCGCAGCACGCGGCGAATCTGCGCCTCGTCATCGAGGATTAAAACCCTGCCCGCACTCATAGTCCCCTAGCCCTTTCCGTGGACAGCGGCAAGTTGAAATAAAACACCGAGCCGCTTCCCACCTGACTGGTGACTCCCATGCTCCCGCCGTGGGCCTCCACAATCGCCTTGCAGATGGCGAGCCCCATGCCGGTGCCCTGAACGCGGTAGCGGTGTTCCCTGCCCCGATAGAATTTGTCGAAGATAAGGGCCTGCTCAAAGCTGTCAATTCCCGTGCCGCGATCCGCCACGCTGGTGGCGAGAAACCGCCCGGAGACTTCGCCGCTGATGACGATCGGACTTCCGTGGGGAGAATACTTCACCGCGTTGTCAAGAAGTTGAGCGAGGACCTCCCGGATGCGCACAGGATCCATCGGCACAGGGGGTAGGTTCTCCGGCAAGCGGATTTCGACGCTATGATTCGCCAGGGCGTTTTTCGAATCCTCGATCGTCGCCTCTACGACTTCGCGAATAGGGTGAGGTTGAATCTCAAGCTCGATTTCGCCGGCATCGAGTCGGGCCATCTCAATGGCTTCCTCGATCAGGTGATTCAAATGGTCGCTCTCCTCGTTGATGACCGAGAACAGCTCTTGCCGCTGCGCTTCACTCAGCTCGGACTGTGTCAGTAGACTGGTTACGGAAGCCTTAATCGCCGTGAGGGGGGTTCGAAGCTCGTGTGTAACTGAATCCAAAAGGGCTGAGCGGAGGCGCTCCTCCTGCCGGGCTGCTTCGGCTTTCCCCAGCGCTTCGATGGCGCTGATCCGCTCGACCGCGATGGCGATGACTGTGCCGAGAGCTTCGAGCGTCTCGCGCCCCAAAGCCACACCGGCAAGGCCAAGGCTTCCCACCGAGCGAACACCCATTCGCACCGGAACGTAGCAGACGTGCCGTTCCACGTCCACGACCGTTTCTCCGCGGGCCATGATGGACTTGAGCTGATCCTCGTCCAACTCCCGAAAATCGCTTCCCGAACGGTAGACGGCGTCGCGGCTGGCCAGGTACAAAGCCGCATCCTGGACCTCGAACGATTCAACGATGTGCCGGGGAATAACGTTCAGCAATTCGACCACGCTACCTGCGACCAGCAATTGCTGCGTGAAAGCATAGAGGCGTTCAAGTTCCCGGCGGCGCCTATTTGCGTCGCGGGCCCGGCGCCGCGCTTGCTCTGAAAGACGGCTGGCGGTGATTGCCGTGACCAGGAAAGCACAGAGCGCAACCCAGTTCTGAGGGTTGCCGATAGTTAGTGTGCCCAAGGCCGGCAGGAAGTAATGATTGAAAGAAAGAGTAGCCAGCAGTGACATGAAAATTGAGACGCTGAGCCCCCAAAAAGCAGACACGTAGAGTATCGCCAGCAAGAAGATAAAGGCCACGCTCGTGGCGTTGACGGGCGGCACGCGGCGAAAGACCATAACGATGGCCACCACCATTCCGGCGGCGGCGACGTAACGCGAAATCTGCCATCGGGAAAGATTCAACACCGATGGTATTATAGCGGATATCGCCTATAATTTAGTCGGGCTCCCAATGCACAAACAAGGCCGGCACACGCGGATGATTAAATGAGCAAGAGTCCAGACCAATGGCTGGAGAAGAGTGCGCCTCCGCAGAACAAGGAAGGCGTGCTGAAAGTGTTTCTTGGGTACGCTCCTGGAGTGGGTAAGACCTATACGATGCTAAGCGAAGCGAGCCGGCGCCGCCGCCGGGGACAAGACGTGGTGATCGGATTTGTGGAAACGCATGGGCGAAAGCCCATCGAAGAGCTCGTCTTGCCGCTCGAACAGATTCCCAGGCGCCAAGTCGACTACAAAGGTGTCAGGTTCGAAGAGATGGACGTGGACGCGATTCTGGCGCGGCGTCCGGGAGTCGCCCTGGTTGACGAGTTAGCTCACACCAACGTCGAGGGAAGCAAGCACCGGAAGCGTTATGAAGACGTCATGGAACTCTTGGCGGCGAAAATCGATGTGCTCTCCACCATGAACATCCAGCACATGGAAAGCCTGGCCCCGCTGGTCCAATCCATCACCGGAATTCCGGTTCGCGAAACCGTTCCGGACTGGGTGTTGAAGCGCGCGGGCGAAGTTGTCATGGTCGACCTGACTCCCGAGGCGCTGCAAAACCGGATGCGCCGCGGAGACATCTACCCGCTCGAAACCATTGAGAGGGCTCTAGGCAACTTCTTTAGACCCGGCAACTTAATTGCCCTTCGGGAACTGGCGCTTCGTCAAGTCGCGGAGGAAGTCGACCGCGACCTTGGCTCCTACCTCACCACCAAGGAAATCAGCCGAAACTGGGGAGTGCGGGAACGCATTGCGGTCTCGATTAGTCCCCACCCTAACTCGCAGTACCTGATCGCCCGCGGAGCGCGTCTGGCTCGCGCGGTGGGCGGCGAACTTTACGTGGTCTATGTCGAGGCCTCGTCAGACACCAGCGATGAAAAACAGCGCGGCTTGGCAGCCAACATTCGTTTTGCGGAAGAACTGGAGGCCAAGGTGGAGCACTTGCAGGGCGACCGAGTCAGTGATGCGGTGGCGAAGTTTGTAAAGGAAAAGAGAATTACCCAGGTCGTCTTTGGACATTCCGCCACTCGTGGCTGGCGCAGGTATCTCTACCTCTCGGCTCTCAACCGCTTCCTGCGCTACTCGCCCGCCGTAGACCTTCACATCGTGACCCAGGAAGGTGACACTGAAACTTAGTGGAACCCAGGTTTGCCTGTCATTCCGAGGAGCCTTAGGCGACGAGGAATCTCGCACTGCCTTGAAAACACTCAGAGCGAGATTCCTCGCTTCGCTCGGAATGACAGCCGGAACGAGGTTTTCGCACAGACTCTGAAGCCCCGCCCTTCCCCTTCCGAATGCGACCACACGAGCCGTCCCTAGATGGCTGCGACACCCCACACGAAACCTAGCGACTATAAACGCTTCAAATGGATTGAGCCGTCCCCGGTATGGACGCTAAGAACGGGACCGCCTCCTTTCAAAGTGCCGCGAAGCGAGGATTGGTCCGGCGAACCGTGGAGCGTGATGGGCAAGTCGGACGTAATCCGGCCATCGCCGGTGTGGACATCAAGATCCGCTGAGAAGTCGTCGGGGAGGCTTATTTCCACATCTCCATCGCCGCTCCGAACGCTCCATGCGGATTCCATCTGAGAACCTTGCATGATCCGGGCGGAGATCGTTCCATCACCTGTCTTCAGGCTCAGAGAATCGAATCGCCCCTGCACGTGCATGTTGCCGTCGCCGCTTGTGGCGCGCAAGGCACCGTCGATGGAATCCGCCTCGATCCGGCCGTCTTGAGTGGAGAGATTGATTTCGCCTTTGAGGCCACGAACCGATAGGTCTCCGTCGCCGGAATGGATATCCAGGCTGGCTTCCCGCGGAAGTTTTATCTCGATTCTCACGGATCGGGTGTTAACGCCGAAAATCCAGCCTGTGTTGGGGATGCGGACCTCCAATTCGACGTTATTTCCAGACTGGAAATCCCGCACTCGCACCCGGTGGTCTTCTGAACCGCCCCACACACCTAGTCGCATTCCCTCCGATATGACGCGCGCGTCGATTTCGCTCCGTTCCCATACCTCCACCTGCACGCGGGCGTCGTTGGTTTCAACTCGCAGGTCGGCCCTACCGTTCAACTCGAACGTCTTGGACCATTCTTCGGCCCAGACGGGAAGGGAGAATAAAACCAAGCACAAAACAAGGCCTTCCACGATTCTTTTCGGCATGCTTCCTCCTCTAATCTCTGGCCTTTGGACTACTTGCACATACGCATTGAAGCGGGCGCATGTTCCCGCCACTTCGGCGCCAGACTATTTGATATAATATTATTTGATGGGTTAAATGAACGCGACCCAGACGAACGCCGGCTTGGCTTTGGGTAGCGTCCTAGTTTGACACATAGCGCTGGCCTTTAGGCCACCATATGCCGACCTGAAGGTCGGCGCTAAGTCCAAAATAGGACACTACGTGGCTTTGGCAATCACTGACATTCCCGGGGAGGGATAGCAACGCATGGAATACGACACGGTGGTGTGCCTTCTGGCAGGCGGACAAGGCGAGCGCCTTTACCCATTGACGCGGGATCGTGCCAAGCCCGCCGTGCCCTTTGGCGGGATGTACAGGATCGTGGACATTACCCTGTCGAACTGCATTAATTCCGGCCTGCGGCGCATCTTCGTGGTCACCCAATACAAGGCCCTTTCCCTGAATCGGCATCTGCGCGAGGCCTGGAGTATTTTCTCCGATGAACTCGGCGAGTTCTTACAGGTGCTGCCCCCCATGCGGCGTGTGGGAGAGCACTGGTATCAGGGCACCGCCGACGCCGCTTACCAGAACCTCTATTCACTTGGGAGCGAACCTTGCGAGTATGTTTTGATACTCTCCGGCGACCATGTTTACAAGATGAATTACCAGTTGATGCTCGAGCAGCACGCACAATCCGGAGCTGATGTGACGATCGGCACGATCGAATTCGATCGCTCGGTTGCCTCCCAGTTCGGGATCGTGGAAGTCGACAAGAGCAATCGCATCGTCGGCTGGGAGGAGAAACCTGCCAACCCCAAGCCGTCGCCTCGCAATCCTGATAAGTCGAATGTCTCGATGGGCATCTACTGCTTCAACCGCGACCTGCTGATCGAGGCGCTGGTTTCCGACGCCGCCGATCCCAACTCGAGCCACGATTTCGGGAAGAATGTAATTCCGAGGCTGATCGAGACGAAACAGGTTTACTCTTACGACTTCCGCGATGAAAACAAGAAAGAAGCCAAGTACTGGCGCGATATCGGGACCGTCGAAGCCTATTACGAGGCCAACATGGACCTGGTCTCCGTCACGCCTGTCTTCAACCTGTATGACTTCGAGTGGCCCATCCGCACTTACCAGCAACAGTACCCGCCTGCCAAGTTCGTTTTCGCGCAGGAAGGGCGTCGCATGGGGATCGCTCTCGACTCGATGGTCTCCATGGGTTGCATCATCTCAGGGGGACGAGTCACGAACTCGGTTCTTTCCCACGACGTCCGCATCAATAGCTACAGTGAAGTCGAGAACTCTATCGTTTTTTCTCACGTCAACGTCGGCCGCTACTCGCGCATTCGGCGAGCGATCATCGACCGAGCCGTGCGCATTCCGGAGCGCACTGAAATTGGATACGACCTCGAGGCGGACCGGAAGAAATATCACGTCACCGAAGGCGGCATTGTCGTCGTCGTTCCAGAACAAGGCATGTTTGAGGACCGCAGACGGGCAGAGGCAGTAAGCGGTTTGCAGAGCCAGTAGGCAGACGGGCTGGCAGGTAGGCAAACAGCCAACCAGCGGCAGGCGCTGGATAACACCCTGTCAACAGCCGGACTTACTTCTCGGGAAAGCCCAAAAAGCCTCTCCTTTTTCGGTTCAGCATGATCGTTGACAATACTCTCTCTCTTGGGGAGTATCGGCGCTAGAATAAGCCCGTGACCCCAAGCCAAGCCGCGTCAGCGGCGCGAGAATGTGGCCCACGGTGCCAGCCGTGGGATCACGGCAAACAGAGAGTACGCTGAGCCACGTAGTGGCGACAGAAGATCTGCGATTATCAAGGCAGCTCTGTCGCCCCTCCTGGGGCTTTTAAGGCGCATCGGCCCTGCTTTCTCCCCACGGCTGTCGCCGTGGGCCACACTTTTCCGCCCGCCCCTGCGGGCTCCGGAACCCGATCGAGCCTACTCTAGCGCCTATGCTTCCTTGGTGGAGAGGGTGGACCGCAGCCGGCGTTTTCTTCAGCCGGGGCGGGCCGGGTGAGGGGGTTCCGGCCAATCGGTTCCCTTCTGTCCATCTGCCTACTTTGAAAATGACTCCCCTCCTCAGCGGGAGGAAGGGCCGGGGGTGGTGGGTGGTTCCCGCCCATCAACCACCCCTGACCCCTCCTTATCAAGGAGGGGAATCATTTTCATCGTTTTCTGGGTGCCCGTCAGCCGACGGGCATGAGCGCCTGTTTTTCAAATCGCTCGGGCACTTGCGAAGCTGAAGCAGCCGCGCTATGATACCTAGACTTCGGTCTGCCGATCAGGGCGCGGCAAACCATGGCGCATCGCGACACCTCATCACTGGCCTCTCTCCCCGTGGTTTTGGGCCACGGCAGCATAGTTCTGTCCGCCACTATTGCACCAGCATTAAGCAGCTACCCAAAATTGAAAATTGAAAGGTTACCCAGATGACCACCGAGTTGCGGAAGACCGGACTCGACGTCGTAGGCGGCATGCCTTGGGGTACGCACTTTTGTCTCTTCTATGAAACGAAAGAGGATCTCCTCGAAACAACGGTCTCCTACTGCAAAGCTGGATTGGAGAGCGACGAGTTCTGCCTGTGGGTCGTTGCCGAACCCCTTGCTTTGGAAGACGCAAGGCGTGCGTTGCAACGAGCCGTATCTGAATTCGATCGATACTTCGCGGACCACAGCATAGAGATTGTCGCGGCTCGCGACTGGTATTTGCAGGAGGGTGAGTTCGATCTCAACCGAGTCATTCGCGGTTGGAATGAGAAACTCGCGCGTGCATCGGCCAGAGGTTACGCCGGCGTAAGGGTTACCGGAGATACTGCCTGGCTCGAAAAGAAGGACTGGAAGGATTTCTGTGAATACGAAGAATCGCTGAACCAGGCTGTCGCCAATCAGCGCCTGGCGGTGCTATGCACGTACCCGCTGGCCGCATGCGGAGCTGCTGAAATCCTGGATGTGGTGCGAACACATCAGTTTGCGGTAACAAAGTGGCGCGGGGGGTGGGATGTTATCGAAACTGCCGGGCACAAACAAGCTAAGGCTGAAATCAAGCGCCTGAATGAAGAACTCGAGCAACGTGTCGTAGAACGGACCAGCGAACTGACGACCGTCAACAGGGAGCTGACAAGGGAAATACTCCAACGTCAGCGCGCCGAGGAGGCTCTGCTGCGGAGCGAGGCCTATTTAGC
The DNA here is from genome assembly GCA_050010015.1 of Terriglobia bacterium. Classification (GTDB taxonomy): domain Bacteria; phylum Acidobacteriota; class Terriglobia; order UBA7540; family UBA7540; genus CAVROP01. The sequence goes on along the minus strand of JBEKLY010000096.1, from coordinate 5,057 downwards.
GGAAGCACAGAGAGCGAGCCACACCGGCAGTTTCGGCTGGAACGTTTCCAGTGGGGATATCGTCTGGTCTGACGAAACGTTTCGAATTTTTGAATACGACCCAGCCAACAAACCTACAGTGCAAATCATACTGCAGCGAACTCATGCGGAGGACAGAGCTTTCGTCCAAAAAACCATGGATCAAGCAGCACGGGATAGGAAGGCTCTTGATTTCGAACATCGGGTACTGTTGCCAGATGGCTCGGTGAAGTATGTCCGAATCGCGGGTCATCCCTCAACCAACGATGAGTCGGGCAACTTTGAATTCGTGGGGGCGGTAACGGATATCACCGAGAGCAAGTTGGCGGAGGCGCTGCGTGACGGAGAGAGCCGCATTTTGGAGATGATAGCCCGCGATGCTCCGCTGGAGGAAATACTGGAGAAGCTGGTGCGGGTTGTCGAAGCGCAATTTGCCGGCTTGCTTTGCTCTGTCCTGCTACTCGATGAGGACGGGCAGCACGCGCGGCATAGCGCTGCTCCCAGCCTTCCCAAGCCCTATACCAAGGCCATCGACGGCATTTGCATCGGACCGAAGGCGGGATCATCCGGCACCGCCATGTACCGCAGAGAACCTGTTGTCGTCACCGATATTCTCCAGGATCCACTCTGGGAGGAGTATCGGGGCTTGGCCGAGCCCTATGGGCTCCGCGCCTGCTGGGCCACTCCCATAATTGCCCATTCGGGTAAGGCGCTGGGCTCGTTTGCCATGTATTACCGCGAACCCCGTAGTCCGAGCCGAGCTGAGACCCGCGCCTTGGAAATGGCCTCGCACCTCGCTGGCATCGCCATCGAACGCAAGCTGGCGCGTGAAGAGCGCGAACGATTGCGTCAAGCCCAAGCCGATCTCGCGCACATCAATAGGGTAACCACGATGGGAGAACTAACGGCTTCGCTGGCGCATGAAGTGAACCAGCCGATTGCCGCCGCCGTGACCGACGCCAATGCCTGCCTGCGCTGGCTGGCGGGCGACGTCCCCAATCTCGACAAGGCGCGCGCGGCCGCCCGAAGGATCGTGCAGGACGGAACCCGGGCGACGGAAATCATCAGCCGGATTCGCCTGTTTTTCCAGAAGAGTACTCCGCAGTGGGAGTTGGTCGATGTGAACGAAGTCATTCGAGAGATGATCGTCCTGCTGAGCGGCCAGGCCGCGCGATACTCCGCCTCCGTCCACATGGAACTGGCGGCAGATCTTCCCCAGGTCTTGGGAGATCGCGTGCAATTGCAGCAGGTCATGATGAACCTGGTGATGAACAGCCTGGATGCAATGAAAGATGTGGACGGCATGCGAGAGCTCGCCATCAAGTCGCAACGAGCGGAAGACGGCCCACTTCTGGTGTCCGTCAGCGATACCGGCGTGGGGCTACCCCCCCAGCAGGCGGATCAGATCTTCAATGCGTTCTTTACCACGAAGCCCCAAGGGACCGGAATGGGACTTCGGATCAGCCGGTCCATCGTGGAATCCCATGGAGGACGCTTGTGGGCTGCGGATCCTTCTCCGCGCGGCGCGAGTTTTTACATCGAATTTCCCACCAAGGTCGAGGCAGAGGCGTGACACCCGCAGACGCTCCGACAGTGTTCATCATTGACGACGATGCCGCTGTGCGTACGTCCATCCAAGATCTGTTGGAATCGGTGGGCTTGCGTCGCGAGTCCTTCAGGACGGCGGAGGAGTTCCTACGAAGCAAGCGGCCGGGTGGGCCAAGTTGCCTTCTCCTGGACGTGAAACTTCCTGGAGTCAACGGGCTGGACTTTCAGCGTCAGTTGGCTGAGGCGGGAATCCTAATTCCCATCATTTTCATCACCGGTTATGGAGATATCCCCATGACAGTGAAGGCCATGAAATCCGGTGCGGTGGAGTTCCTGACAAAACCTTTCATCGACGAGGACCTGCTGAATGCAATCAGGCAGGCTTTGGACCGGGACCGGATGGCGCGCCAGGAGCAAGGGCAGCATGCCGAACTGCGAAGGCGCTATGAGGCGCTGACGACACGCGAGCGCGAGGTCATGGCCCTGGTGGTATCGGGGATGCTCAATAAGCAAATAGCTGCTGAGCTCGGAAATAGCGAAGAAACCGTGAAGATCCAACGCGGCCGTGCAATGAGGAAGATGAAAGCCGAATCACTCGCGGAATTGGTTAAAATGGCGGGGAAATTGGCGCTTCCGCCCGGCGGGAGATAACGTGATGCTGCCGTCGTTATCCTAGCCAGCTTGACGGTTCGTCCCCCTCTTTTTTATCTAGCGCTTACCCAAGCCTCTAATGTGTGTAGCTGCTCCTCTAATCTGGGCACTTTCGACCTCATACCACTAACGTGTGATTGCGCTGCTTTTGGCGGAGCTGCTAGATTTCACTTATGGCCACCGAGACCAAGACCGAACTCGTAGCGATTGTCGATGACGATCATTCGATTCGGACCGCAGTGCAGGACCTGCTGGAAGCGGTCGGCTTGCCAGTACAGGGGTTTGCATCGGCGGAGGAATTCCTGAGGTCCGGAAAACAGCGCGTGACTGCATGTCTGATCGTGGATATCCGCATGCCGGGAGTTTCTGGTCTGGAATTGCAGGAGAATTTGAACGCCGCAGGTTGCAAGATCCCTATCATCTTCATCACAGCACATGGCGACGCAAAAATGCGGGCGCAGGCGCTAAGGGCTGGCGCCGTGGAGTTTCTGACCAAACCGTTCAACGACGAAATCCTGATCGAGAGCGTTAAAGCGGCTCTGGAGAGCTGAACCCAAAAGCAGAGGCGTACATCGGGGTGCGCCAGGAGGTGTCTATGGAAGCTTTCGAAGGGTGCGAGTACAAAGACCTGAACGGCAATCAGCGCAAATTCGAGCAAGTGATCGGTCAGAGTCGTGGTCTGAAAGCGGTATTCGATAATGTCGAACGCGTCGCACCCACGGATGCCACCGTCCTTATCCAGGGAGAAACCGGCACCGGGAAGGAATTGATCGCGGGCGCGATTCACAAGATCAGCTCGCGGTGCGGACGCTCGCTCATCAAGCTGAATTGCGCCGCCATCCCGTTCGATCTCTTGGAAAGCGAGCTTTTCGGACATGAGAAGGGCGCTTTTACAGGGGCTATCGCGCAAAAGATCGGTCGTTTCGAAATGGCCGACGGGGGAACGCTTTTCCTGGATGAAGTGGGAGACATTCCGCTGGCGTTGCAGTCCAAACTGCTGCGTGTTCTGCAGGAACAGGAGTTCGAGCGCCTGGGTGGAACTCGGACCCACCAGGTGGACGTTCGGCTCGTCGCTGCGACCAACCGAGATTTGGCGAACATGGTGAAACAGAACGAATTTCGCAGAGACCTCTACTATCGGCTGAATGTGTTTCCGATCATGCTGCCACCTTTGCGAGAGCGCCGCGACGACATTCCACTGCTGGTGAGACACTTTGTCGGGCATTTCAGCCGCAAGATGAATAAGCAAATCGATCACATGCCTGCGGAAACAGTGTCTGCGCTCAGATCGTACGAGTGGCCGGGGAATATTCGCGAGCTACAAAACTTCATCGAGCGGAGTGTAATCCTGACTGCCGGATCCGTTCTGCACCCTCCACTCCACGAACTTAAGAAATCCTCCGCTACTGCACCGTCGGCGGCAATCACGTTAAAAGAAGCCGAGCGGGATCATATCTGCAAGACACTTCAATCTACCAGGTGGGTCGTCGCCGGCCCCGATGGCGCCGCGTCCCGTCTCGGAATCAAGCGGTCTACCCTGTACTTTCGCATGCAAAAGCTGGGCATCTCACGATCCAACCGGGAGCCCCTTCCCGCATAGCAGAATTGCCGCGATGTCACGATTGAACATGGTGTTGAGCGGGTTGGGTCTGTCGACGTCATCATGGATTTCACTGATCCAGTCATCAAAGGCTTGTCCGTATTTCACTGCCATCTGCTCAACCACGAAGACAAAGGAATGATGGCGAAAGTCCTTTTTGAATGAGTAACCTAATGCGCGACTCATTCCGTGAGAGGCACGCTTTAAGTCCTGCGGGACCTAGGGTTGCGCAGGCGGGTCCCTCTAGATTCGTTCCACTTGGTCGTGGAGGTCGGTCCCTACGCTGGAGGACGCACTGTCAGAATGCTGACAGGCGTTCAATTTGCTGGACTCTCCGCCCTTCAGCCTCCATACCCAGTTCCCCTCCGCTTCGCTTAAGTGACTGTTTTTTCAATCGCTTCCTGAAACTACCGTTGATATTCCACTGTGGCATTCGGGCTGCACTGACTGGGTCTGGAACGGAAACAGAGCAGGGTGAATTCAGCTGCAGAAGTCTTTGCCATTCCTGAACAGCCCGTTACCGGTGCGGGGCTTTCACTGTGCCCCAACGACCGGGTTGTTGACCCTGGATGCTAAAACTCGAAAGCACAGGGCCGTGGGGTCGAATCGATTAATGCAGTTCGGCTGAGCCGGATGTGAAGATTGAGGACTTGAGTCATGTGGATCGTCAGGCTGGCACTTAAACAGCCGCACACCATCGTCGTCATGGCGGTCCTGATCGTCATTCTTGGGGTCCTCGCGATTGTTCGCACCCCCACGGACATTTTTCCCAACATCGATATTCCCGTCGTCAGCATCATCTGGAACTATAACGGGCTCGAACCCCAGGATATGGCGGACCGGATCGTTTCGATCACCGAACGCTCTCTCACCACGACCGTCGATAACATCCAACATATCGAGTCACAGTCTCTCTACGGCATCGCGGTCGTGAAAGTATTCTTTCAGCCCACTGCCAGCATCGATAAGGCCCTCGCCCAGATCAGCGCCATCTCGCAGACACAATTGAAGCAACTGCCCCAGGGGACGACGCCACCCTTGATCATTGCGTACAGCGCCTCCACGGTTCCGATCCTGCAGCTCGGACTTTCCGGTAAAGGTCTTTCCGAGCAGCAACTCAATGACTTCGGACTCAATTTCATCCGCACCAGACTGATCACTGTACAGGGGGCAGCCGTCCCCTACCCGTACGGGGGGAAGCAACGCGAAGTCCAGGTGGATCTGAATACAACAGCTTTGC
>JBEKLY010000095.1:0-27703 GCA_050010015.1 Terriglobia bacterium | reverse complement strand
GGAGCCAATGCCATCCTCGCCTTGCGTTGCTGCCATCTCAATGGCCGCGTTGAGGATTACTGGGAGGGCCGCCGGGCGGCTCTCGCCGCCTAATTCCAACTTCTATGTCGCGCACCCCCAAGCAACCCGTCGGCGCGTGTGTGTGGCCTTCGGGCACCCGCCGCGGCGTAATACAATTGCGACTGCGTGTAGCAGGCCTTGCGCAGGACACCCGCGGAGGAAGCAGCCATTGAGAGGGCTTGCAGGCTTGATCTCGATGAGGAAGGCACCAGAGGTGAAAATAGATGACCACAACAAAGAAGGATAAAGCCCTTTTCGCACTGGAAGCTGTCCATTCGGTCTTAAAACCGCTGAAGGCTGCGGAAAGGCAGCGTGTCCTTGCGTCCGTACGTGCGCTTTTGGAGACCTCTTCCCCGAGTGCGACCGAGAGTGAATCCCTCCAATGATTAGCTTGTAATTCTCTGGGGAGTCATTCGGCGTCTCTAAATCGTACGCGATGAGATAAACCATAAGAGAAAAACATTATCACAAGATCTGAACTTTCCAAAAGGATGCCTTAATCGGCGGGTGGCGCATACGTGCCGACGGTAGCTGTCGGCATGTATGCAGCCTTTGGGGTCGTAGGAGTATACCACGCCACGATTTGCATGCCGCGGGCCTTTAGAGCGAGTAGCGCGGACCACCGGTTTTGTGGTCCGCGTCCCTTCCGTCGCGTGAAAGGGCGATCAGATTCGTGCGCGCGGGTCGGACGGCATCCTGACACGGTCCACGATCAAACCGCAACGTTTCTTTTGCTCCTCGGCGCTCGTACCGGCGTATTCGTTGTAGCTCGACAACGCTGTGGAACGCACGCAAGCGTATCTCAGGGCCGCGCCGAAGCAAGGCGAGGCAGGGGGCTTGGCTGAAAGTGAGAGCAAGCCGGAAGCAGGGCAAGTTAGGGTGTTATGAACGTACCAGGGACATCTCGGACAATTCTCGGACAATTGCGCTCTTGGGGCGCAAACATGCCAGCCGCCGAATCCCACCAATGGGCTTATTTTTCAACGGGAAGGATTGGCTCCTCGGCCAGGACTCGAACCTGGAACCCTTCGGTTAACAGCCGAACGCTCTACCATTGAGCTACCGAGGATTATTCAGTTTGTACCACTCTTTTGCTTCTCGCAGATACTAAACTCGTCGACGGCCGATGAGGAACAAGCGCGAAGAGAGAGCTTAGAAGGAGTGGAACCGCGGGGGAGACGATCAGGCTTTCTTCTCTTCGTCTTTCTTATCGTCCTTCTTTTCCGCACTGCCGTCCATGCCACCTCTGATGGCATCCTTGAACTCGCGAATTCCCTTTCCCAGGCCCTTGCCGAGCTCCGGCAACTTTCCGGGACCGAACAGGATCAAGACAATCAGCAAAATGAAAATCAAATGGGTTGGTTGAAACAAACCCTCCATAACATATCCTCCTCGCCCGCCCACCAAAGGTCAGCGGCGCGACAATCCGAACCATTATAACTCATGTGGCAGCGAAACCCAATTGCGATTTGCTCCGGGTCCCCGACGGGTTTCCCAGGGCTGCCACTCATCCCAGGGCGGACAAGTCGGTTTCACGCCAAGGCGCAAAGTACGCTAAGTTCGCAAAGAAGAGCTAGGTCGTCTCCTTGGCGTTTCTTTGCGAGTTTGAGCCTTCGCGTGGCTTGCTTTGGTTCATTCACACCTTCATGCGCCCTCGGCTACTCGTTGCCGCTGCTTGTGGCCCTTGAAGACCATATCGCCTGGCCTTCTTCCTTCCGCGCGGCAGTTCTGCAGGTACAGCGCCAGGTAGGTGGCCGTGATGTAGTCGCGGGGCGAGTAGCCAAGGCGGCTTGCTACCTTGTCAATCCACTTTGCCGGTCCTTCCAGTTCGAGGTAAATCCCTATGGGCGTCTCGTCGTACGCCACCTGCGGCGATCCATGCAGGGGCGCTCGCATGCCTGCGGCGAAGACGGTCCGAAATTTTTCGTATGCAAACACTTCCTCCAGTTCCAGGTTCTCTAGAACCTGCCGCAGCAGTATCCCGTCTTCGACTCGAGTTTCGATTTCGCGTCTTCTCCCGTATCGGCGCCCACTGATCGCCGGACCTTTGAATGTCAACAGGTTCTCACCCGCTGCGAAACGCAAACGCAGCAGCCGTCCGGACTTGCACAGCCGAAGATCCGGGAAGTCGAAGAGGTAATTGCTCTCAAAATGCCTCGGCTTTATAACCTTGAAACCTAGTTGCGCCAGCCGGTTCTCCAACCGCTTGGGGTCGCTGACCGGTAACTTGATTTCGGTTTCGAGGAGAGGCTTCCGTTTTCTCAAGATCAAGGCGGGATTCCTTGCTGCGCTCGGAATGGAAGCTTCGCAGGGATCGGCTCCCATGACGATTGATTTCAGGCAAGAAGTTGTCGTCAAAACTCACGATCGAGCATGAAGTCAGGCAGTGATCGCAAGGCGTCCTTGAAGGGATTGTCGGGGAATGTCTCGAGAGCGCGCTTGGCCCTCTGAGCAAATTCCTGGGCCTTTTCTCTCGCCGTCCGCAAGGTATCGTAACGGTCGATCAGGTCCAGAATCTCACTGAATCGCGGCTGGTTGAAGCCGCCCTCGGCGAGCATCGACTTTACTTTCTGCGCTTCGTCCTGAGTACAGCGTTGCAAGAGATAGATGAGCGGCAGCGTGACCCTTCCTTCGCGGAGATCGTTCCCGGTCGGCTTTCCCAAGATCTTCTCCGAAGAAGTGAAATCGAGCACATCGTCGATAAGCTGGAACGACAGGCCAAGGTTGAGGCCGTAAGCACCCAACTGGTTTTCCTCCTCCGCACTCCTCTCCGCCAGCACCGCGCCCAGACGGAGACAGACCGAAAACAGGTAAGCCGTCTTGCGATACGTCAATTCGAAATACACATCTTCAAGGACGTCTGCCCTTCTTTGCCAGGTCAATTGCAGCAATTCGCCCTCGATCATGGCCTGCGTCAAGGCAATAAAGAGGTCCAAGATCTTGAAATTACGCTCCTGCAGGGCGATATTAAAAGCCTGCATGTACAGCCAATCGCCGGCCAGCACACTCAAGTGATTGCCCCAGCGCGAATTGGTGGAAGGTCGGCCCCGGCGCGTGTCTGCTTCGTCAATCACATCGTCGTGAACGAGTGTGGCGGTGTGGATAAGTTCAACAACCGTTCCCAGGCGAATCGCCGCCTCGCTCTGCTGGCAAAACTCCTCTTCGACCTTCTGGAGGTCAGCACGCACCAAGTCGAAGACTTCTTTGGTGGTCAGGCTATTGACGGAGGCCAAGTATTAGTTCCCCATCGTCCCTTCAGTTTTCGATTACCTACACAAGTTTTGCAGGGGACAGCAGAATCAGTCACAATCTTAAATACTCCCACAATTTAGAGTTGAAGGGAAGCGTGAAGTTCAATTGGTAGTGTCCTAGTTTTGGCGTAGCGCTGGCCTTTAGGCCAGCATCTGCCGACCCTTCGCTCCGCTCAGGGCAGGCTCTAAAGGTCGGCGCTACCAGTCAAATTAGAACGCTACCGTTCAGTTTGAATTTCTTGCGACAAGCGTGTTGGGATAATAAAAGGCCAGAATCTCCTGGAAGCCGTGTCCTTGCCTGGCCATCCAGGCCGCGCCCAACTGGCAGAGGCCTACGCCATGCCCCTTGCCGCGGCCATCCACCGTTACTACGTCACCGTGAGGTTGTAATTCGTAATTGTTGCCGGGCACCACGTCCCAGCCCAGAATGCGCCCGAGCCTCAGCCTGCTCGCTTCTGAGTGGCTTGCGAGCCCTGCGGCCTCCTCGGCGTCGAGTCGCACCTGCCAACGTGTTGAATGCTGCAAACAGTAATTGCAGAGCACGGGGAAATAGGGATACGCGGCAGGATCGAGGCCGACCTCTCGAAGACTCCGGGTCCTGCCGCCGCAACTGCCGGTGAATAGCGCCGGGAAAGGCGCGCCATCGTAAATGAGAACCAGGCCCTCAGTGGCCGCGGCGGCCTGGGCAGCGAGAGATTGCGGGGACGGCGCTTCGCGAAGGAATTGGCAGTGAGTTGTGTCGCAGAAATCAATCTGCCCGTGGCGCGCTCGCGAAGCCAGATAGTATGAACGCGTGGCGACCGCTTGGGCTTTTAACGCCTCAAGGGAAGCACCGGGCACGCTTTCTGCGGCCACCGCCGAAGCTACGGCCGTTTCCAGGTCCATTTCCACCACGGCCATCAATTCCTCGCTCCTGCACGCGACGTCGAGTTTACCTCGAAACTGTCGCGTAAGTTTTCCGGGAACGGAGAGCAGGAAGTCCGAACCTCTTGCGGTTGCGCCCGTCACGCGAACTTCAGTGGCCGCGAAGTTTTGATCGCTGTTTCGCACGCGGACGCGGTCCCCTTCCAAGAATAACAAGGCCGAAGCGCCGCCGGAGAGGGCGACTTGGTGTAAGCCCGCGGTCAGCATCAGCATTTGCCCGGGCGGGCAGGTAATCGTCAATTGCTGGGGATGAAGGAGGCCGAAGACGCCGATCCGCAGATCTCGAGCGGCTGCGCAAGACGCCATAAGAACGAACGCAAGTGCGGATAAGGCAAGCTGTTTGCTGATTAAACCCTCTCCGAAGCGCGTCGAAGCGCTTGTCCGAAGCTTGTCATCCCGAGCGCAGCGAGAATTCTCGCGCTGATCCTTGCTTTGCGACCTGTCACAGGCAGAGCAGGATTCCTCGCTGCCATGAAAATGCGCTGTCATTCTGAGCGAAGCGAAGAATCTCGCCCTGGTCTTTGCTCCTCGGTACGATCCGAAGCAGAGCGAGATTCTTCGCTTCGCTCAGAATGACACGGTCTTCATGCACGGTAGTGAGGCGAAGAACCGTGACATCTGCGCGCGAAATGACAAGCATAGTTTCTATTCCAGACGAATCACAGTGTTCAGCATGCGGCCTCCGAGTCGGGCTGCCTGCGCGCCGGGAGCACCGTGCACGCGAACCAGCAGCGCCAGGCGAGGCTGGTCCGCAGGGTAGAGCATGAGTACGTATCCGTCACCAGGCGCGCGAGGCTGGTGGATGCACGGCGCGGTGCCTGTCTTCGCGAGGGCGGCAACTCCGTGCAGATGAAGGCCCACACCCTCGGCGGTCCCGATTTTGGCCGAGAGCGCCATGCCGCGGAGCAATTCGGCGGCCCCGCCCGCTCGCGGCGCGGCGGCGAGAAGGATGTATGCATACAGGAGTTCTTCGGGGTCAATGCGCCAGGAGCCTCCCAGGCCGATCATCTCCGCCGCGCCGAAGGGCGCTTGCCCTATTGAAAAGCCGGAGCGTCGGGCCATAGACTCCACGTCTTCAGGCTTTAAGGTCGAAACCATGTTCATAAAGTAGGCATTACAAGAATATGCTATAGCCGAGCTAATATCCACCTGCCCATGGCCGCGCGGCAGCCAGCAACCGTCCCGCACCCCACGGCAAAAATAAGTGGGGTACCGAAAACCGTGTTTTTGCGCGTAGGCCAAGGCAAGGAACGGCTTCACGAGCGAGCCCACCGGGACAGGTTCTGCGATCGAGTCCCAACGGGAGGCAATCAGGCGGCGAGTGGCAGCGTCGACCAGGATGTACGACAAGTCGCCGGAAGTGTAGCGCTCTCGGAGCAGCCGGGACACCGATTGGTCGTAAAGCGAAGCCGCAGGCAAGGGAGACGCTGCGAAAAGGCAAGCCAGGAGCATCACGGCAAATAACCTCTCACCCGTCACGCTCCGGCTGATGAAGTGGCGCAGGCACTCTTGCCTGCGAGGAGGCGCTCCATACTCCAGCCTTAGAGACAGGCAAGAGTGCCTGTCCCACCCTCTCGCCAAGGGAGAGGGCTTTTCCGTTATCTGCCGGCCCGTCTCTTTTCCCCACATACGACCTACACCTACTTTGTCTTAAGCCTGTACGTTGCCGTCTGTACCAAGAGAGGACCGCGGTCTTCGACGACAAGCGACTCGGATTCGATGCTCTCAAGCGAATGGCTGAAGCTTGCCAGATTCTCGGAAAAGAACGCGGGTTCGCGCCCCTCTTCGTCCGCCAAGCCGACATTCGCTCTTGGCAGCGGCATTTCAATCAGCCGCATCATCGTTACGATGTTTTCACGCTCGGCGGCATGGTGAAACCCCGCGGCGTAGACCACGTTCTGACCCTGCGCCGCGCCGGCAAGATTCGCTGCGGGGCCGGACGCCGCTCGCACCAGCAGCGACCTCAGCATTTCTTCAGAGTTCGCCAGCAGAAGGACTGGTCCCCGCACCGCGACGGCAAGCGGAACTAATCCATCAAGGTGATAGTAGCCGGCATTTTCTTCACGATTTTCTACCCAATTCACGCCGATTTGTGAAGTGGTCCAAAGTTCCCGGATGGCCGCGCGCAGGGTGTCGCGGACCGCCTGTGAATCCCAATCCGCCGAACTGCGAATGAGGATGGCCGTGTGCGGCTCGACAAAAGAGGGTGACCCGGCATGACGAAGCGAGTGAAACTCCAGAACGGCCTGGAGCGGAGCTCGTTCGAGAAGCTTCTTGAGAGCTTCGACACCAAGGGCACCCGCTGTCCCCTGAAGCGGGGCGACGTCTATCCGCGTCTCGAGGTCGCTCTCGCTGCCCGCCTGTCCTGGAGTCAAAGAGACCGCAGGCGCGATTTGGGAAGCCACGCCCGGACCTGCGCGGGGCATCAGAACCTTCTCCTCGACCAAGCCGAGCACCATTTCTGAGGCGGGATTTCTCCAGGCTCGGTAAAGGCCTTCCTGCGAAGGGAGCAGGCTCAGCAACTCGCCCACGGCGGCGCCGCGAGGCTCCGCCTCTGCGGGTGGACTGGTTTTGAGCAGGACGCGGTCTTCACGAATTTCCGTTGCCGAGCGGCGCACATCCGCGACTTCAGCCGAATACTGCTTCAACTCGGTGGTGTTGCGTTCGATCCAGTAGCTGCGGAAGTGCGGCGACTTCTCGAGCAGCGGAAGATTTAACACCATCCGAAGATCCCCGGCCGGCCCTGCCGCACCAACCGCGCTCTTATACCAAATCTCGTCGGGGAGCCTGGGCAGCGATTTGCCGGAAAGCAAGCCTAGCGCGCCGGCCATCAGGTCCTCGCGGGTCGCGAGCACGAGATAGTCACCTGAAGTGGCAAACGCCACCAGGCGATTCTTCTCCGGCTCCGTCCGAACGTAGTAGGGAACGTCCGCGGCCTTGCGCGGCTCAAACTGCCCACGGTTCGTCCACAGTGCGTTTCGCATGGCGCGGGCGGAAGGCATGTGCGTGATGTACAGGATTTCCAGGTTGCCGATGTCGTAAATCGCGAGCGCCGATTGCCCGCCCGCGACCGAATCCAAGAGCGCCATGTCCGGCGGAGCACCCGCCGCCACGGCGAATTGCTGCTGCGCTTCCCGGAGGCGCAGAAAAAGTCGTGAGCGCGAGAAGACCTGGTAATTGTCGCTCGCAAGCCACTTCTGTTTCTCTTTGGAGCTGTTCCAGTCACGGACCAGCGCGGCGAAGTCGGGCGACTCCAGGTAAACCAGCGACCCCGTAGGCATGAAGGCTGCGAGGCTAGATGGGGCCGCAGCAGGCGCCTGGCCGGGCGGAGCCATGGCGAGAGAGACACCAAGCAGGCAGAGTACCAAAACCGCGAGTTTCCTCATAGATCTCGACCTCCGAGATCACAAACCGTGAAGCTCATGTAGCCCCACCGAAAGTCGCGGTCACCCGCGCATCGCGGCCCGGAAGCTTCGGTTCGTTTTGCGCAATAAGAGCCATTTTTGCTCATTTTGAGGTCCGATTTGGCGTCATTTGCGCGCAAAATGCGCGCAATTTGCATCGCTAAAAAAGCGATTTTCCTTTGTTTTCAAGTACTTCTTAGCTTCGTTCCCACTATTCTTCATTTTTTGTATTTGCCGCTTCCCCTCTTGCGCCAGGACGTCTCCGCGTTCCCCGACGGCCGGGGTGCGATAACTGCTGCCAGCGATGAATTGTCCATCGTCTGACCACCATAATAGGCTACTATAAGCACGTCGGTCTGTCAAGCGAAATCTGCGACCACCCAATCCTCGGGTGGCGCAGACGTGCCGTTTTTTGGCATGTCTGCGTCACGGCGTCGCACAAGGGCACCTACATGCCGACAGAAATCGTCGGCACGTATGCGCCACCCGCGAAGGTGGCACGACCCAAAAATTGGCGTCACCGCTCGAAGACGTAGCGCGGGCGTCTCGCCCGCTGTGGCGGGAGCGTCCCGCTCCCGCACGCGGGCAGGATGCCCGCGCTACCTGCCTCCTTCAGGCTGCGGCCTGCTCTGACCGAGCAAGCGGGGCCTGACTAGAACACTCTGCCCGAGGTTATTCGTGATCACCGGACGGCGCTCCTGGTCGGCTCGCTCCAGCTTGAGTTGTGCCTGCACGCGCTCGAGTTCGCTGCTCGCCCTCGACCGAACGGAGTCGTCGGTGGCGAGCATGGAAGATATTTCCCAAAGCCGGTTCGCTTCCTCGAGCCGATCGAGCTTCACTAACGCGCCGGCCAGTTGCGTGGCTAGAAGCGATTTCCGCTGATCGCTCAACTTCTGGTCACGCAGAAACCACTTCCACAGGATGTCCGGATAATCGGGCTGCCCGGATCCCTCGTCCGCAGCTTCGCCTTCCTGATTGTCGGGTTGCACGGTGAGCGTAGAACCCTGTTCCAGCAATGGTGCTATAGCTGACATCGCGAGTTCGTTCTGGTTTGCCGCGGCGGCCGCTTCAGCAAGATAGACGCGCGGCGAAACGCTTTCAGGCTCAGGCCCCGAGCGCGGAGTTTGAGCGGTACGCTGCGAGAAGTCCTCGGGGCGGATGGCAATCGCATCCAGCAGGAGGCGGATTTTGGCGGCGGGGTCGGCGGTTTCCCGCGCCGCTCGCAGGCGCGCGTAGTAAAAGCCAGGCGACTCGACGGCGGCCATGGGCCCGCCCCGAATCAACCATTCGAGTTCGGCGCTGACCTGGCTTGGCACAGGAGCCTTGAACGCGGCGAGCGATTCGGCTGCGGCGGCACGCTCGGCATAAGCGGCGTTCGGAGAGGACACCAGCGGAGTCAACAGTTGGATGGCTTCGTTCCGGCGCGTGTTCACAGCCGCTTCCGCCTGAGCCAGTTTCAGCCGTGCGTCCGCATCCCAGGGAACGGCTTTCACGCGCATGCTGTAAAACTGTGCGGCCCCCGCCGGCTGACCCATCTTCACAAGCAGATCGCCGGCCGCGGTCAGGTTTTCGAAAGGCTGGCCCGACACGAGGTTCATGCGCTCGAGCAGTGCCACCGCTTGCGCGAGATTGCCCTGTTGCAAGCGAACTTCGGCAAGCCCCAGGAAATTCGCCGCCGCGAAATCGCGTTCGTCAATTTGGCGAGTATAGACGTACTCAAGAACGCGGCGGGCGTTTGCCGGGTCCTTATCCTCGAAACCGATCGCGGCACTGCGCAGGACATCGAAAGGGGGAGCCTTGTCAGGGGCCTCTTGAAACCGCCGGAGCAGCTCCGCCAGCGTGTTGGACTGGGCCGCGAGGCGAACCATGAGAGATGCGATCTCAAGCCGGCGCGGGTCACGAAAATCCTCTGAAAGATTATTGAACGCGCTTTGGGCTTCCGCGACACGGTGATTGTCCAGCAGGAAATCGATCCAGCGGAGCTGCCAATCGTGCAGAGTTTCGAGCGCTGTCGAGTGCTCCGCGCCGAAGGTCTTGTCGGCGTGGTCCTGAGCCAAGGCAAGAATCTTCTGATAGACAGGCTCCTTCTGGCCGTCGGGGAACCACTTCGCTCCGACAAGCTCTGAAAGGAAAACAATGGGGGATTGCGCGGAGCGAGAAAGGTCCAGGAGCCAATTCGCGCCCTCCACGGGACCGCCCGCCGCAGCCAATGCGCCCCGCAAGACCGGCCCGGCACGGTAACTGCCGTTGCGCCGAACGTAGGTGCGCACCACGCGCTCGGCATCGTCGCGCAAGCGCGGGAAAAGTTTCCTTTCGCCGATGTGTTGGAGCGTGGCTTCAAGGTCCCTCCAGAAAGCAAGCGGAACGATGCCGCCGTCCTCCTGGGCGCGCAAGGCAACGAATGCCGCCGACCATTCCTTGACGGCATCCTCCTGCTTGCCCTGCTGCCAGAGGATTTGCGCCCTGCGATCGTGCGCGTCGGCGCGCTTCGAATTCAGTTCCAGCGTATGGGCGAAATCATCGAGAGCAGCGTCCGCTTGACCCGCCTCGCGGTAGTAATCAGCGAGCGCGAAATAGGCCTCCGAACTTGCCGGAGTCCCTTCCAGACTGGACGGCAAGTAGTCTTCGGGGTTGCCCTGGTGCGCGATGGAACGATATTCTCCATACCGCCCGCCGTAGTAGAACCAAACATCGCCCGCCAACGTTTCATCCCGATTCGGAGGCTTGGCCACGCGCTCGCCAATCGTGCGCGTATCGAGCGCCTGCTGGAAGGCAGAGTTAACGAGCGGTGAACTGTCGGAATAATAGAGGCCCACTACGCCGGTGTAAGCGTTTGTCCAGACGGGGGGCAGGCGATGCCCTCGGGCGGCGATGGCCCGTAAGGTCAGGTCGACTTTTCCGGTTGTGAGCGCCGAAGTTGCTGCAGCGTCGCGCACTTTATCGGCCTCTGTTCCTCCCGCAATTGCGACAAATTGCTCCGGCGAGGTCTTAGACAAGAGATCGAAGTAGCGTCGCAGAGGCTGGCCATTCAGGCCACGACCCTCGAAGGCCTCCTGAAGGACTCGCAATTCCGCGGCGGTGTTCCCCGCCGCCCGATAGCTCTCCGCAGCCTTTTCGAGGATGAAATTCTTCGCAGGCTTGTTGGGGAAAACTTTCCAATAAGCTTCGAGCTGCGCCCCGTATTCGTTGAAGCGCATGCGCTGCTTTTCGAGCAAGCCCAACCGTGCATCCATAGCCTCGGCCTCGGGCGACCCGGCGTCGGCCATCATCACCTCGAGCCGCCAGCCTGCCTCGAGGTCAGTGAGACCCGCGTGTTGCGCCAAAGGAAGCAGATCATCCTTGAATTCGCGCGCCTCCATTCCTTCCTTCTGCTTGGTAAGGAAATTGGCGAAGGCGGTGGTTTCTTCGGGCGTGTAGTAACTTTTCACTACGCTGCCCATAGCGGAGAGACAGGGAGTGAGGTTGGGTTCGATTTTCTGATCCCGTGCCGCTCGCGCCGCCTCACGTAGGCGCGCGTACGCCGTGCTGTAATCGCGCAGGCGTGTGAGGATCGTAACGTAGGCGGTCATACCAGGCAGTAGGGGCGGTTCGAGAACCGCACCGGCTCCCGCGAGCGCTACGCCGCGCCCCGCGAATTGGCGCGCCTGGTCGAGCATGTTCCAGCTCGCCAGACGTTCGGCAACGGCGAAGTAGAGCTCGGGGGTCTCCGGCCGGCCTTCAATCAACGCCTTCCTCAGGGCTGCGACGGCCGCATCGGTGCGGCCTTGACGCGCCTGGAGTTCCGCCACCTTCTCCATCCAGGCAGGATTCTGGTAGGCGAGTTCGTAGAGCCGCGAATAGCTCTTGACGGCGTCGTCAAAGCGCATCAAACGTTCCTCGAGGCCGGCCTGGGCCGCCAAGAGGTCTGTGCTGTCAGGGCGAATGGTGCGGGCGCGCGCGTAGGAGGCGATGGCGGCGGGATAGTCTTCGAAGAAAGCGGCGATTCGCGCCACCACCATGGGCCAGCGAAAGTCCTTGGGTGAATAGGCTGCGGTCTTGGTGTAGTAGTCAAGCAGTTGCTTGCGCCGGCCATTGCGCCCGGCGAAGCCCGCGGCCTCCTGAACCAGTCCTTCGTCTCCCGGATACTTGTTGATGATTTCGATGTACTGGTCGACGGCTCCGGCAAAATCCTTCAAGCGGGCGAGCGCCGGAACGAGGCCGCGACGAAGCGCTGCGATGCGAGCCGTCTTTTCATCGGCAGGCAGGTTCGAGTCGCGGAAGGCCTGGATTTTGGACAAGTAAAAGTCGCGCAGAGATTTGTCGTCGCCTTCCCGCGCGTAGGTATCCGCCATGGCCGTCAGATACTCGGCGTTGTAGGGCTGATCCTGGAGCAGCGCGGTGAGCAATTCGCGGGCGCGCGCGTATTCCTTGACTTCCGCAGCTTTGGCTGCCGCCTCGAAGCTGAGCTGCCTGCCGAGATCGGGGTAAGCCGCTTTGGCCGCTTTCACCAGCGTGTCGATGCCGGGGTCCCACATCTTGTTACGCCAGTAGAAATCGACCGTGGAGCGGACCACGCCGAGCAGCAGCGGATTCTCGCTATAGACACTCTCCATCAACGCGCGAGCCGGCTCGACCTGGTTCTTCGATTCGTAGAAGCGGGCCAGTTCGAGGCGTAGCTGGAGCTTTTCGACCGGGTCCGCCAGCAGAGCAATTTCGCGCTCGAGGATGAGGATGCGATCGTTGTCGAAACCGTAGCGTTCCGCCACCGGTTGAATCTGCGCGAGAAGCTCGAGCGACGAAGTCTCCTGCGCGAGATGCGTCAGCAAGGCTTCGAGATCGGCGCGGCGGTTGAGCGCCTCGAGCACGTCAATCCGCAACGAGACTGCATTCCAATCGGGGTTCGGGCCGGCGGCGGCCTTTTCGGTCGCCTGCTCGATGGTCGCGCGCAGGTTCGAGCGCTTCACCAGACGCAACAGCCGCGCGCGCGCCGGAGAGTCAGCCGCCGAAACGAGCGCGCCACTCAAGTATTCGCCGACCGCACGCCTATAGTCCCGCTCACCTTCGTAAACTGCCCCTGCCTCGTACGCGAAGAGGGCGGAGTTTGAGAATTTCTTGCGCGCGTCACGGATTATTCGCAGCGTGTCGCCGTAGAGAAAGTAGTCCCAGAAAACGGTCGCGGACTCGAGGAAGGCGTCGGGATTGCCGGGCTCAAGCCCGGGCACACGATTCCAAAAGGGACGCGCCTTGGCAAACATCTCGCGGTCCGCGTAAATGTCGCCGACGCGAATCAGAACGTCGCGATCGCCGGGGCTCGCCTTCGCGAGGGTTTCTTCAATTGATGCGGCGACCGCCGTGTACTGAGGGTTAAAGGGGGCAAGCGACCGGAAGAGGGAAGAGGCGCGCCGGCCGCTTGCGGAGTCGGCCGGATAAGCGTCCGCAATCGCCTTGTTCAGAGGCGCCACGGCTTCAAAGTGCGAACGCCAAATCTCTGCCTCGGCGACGAACTGCGCGGCGGCAGGATTCGCTTGAGTCAGCGCGCCCCATTGCCCGGAGGCGGCCTGGGGATTCGAGGCGCGCACCGCTTGCAGCTCAGAATCGAGCCGGCCGCCGCTCGCGAGATAAGCGAAAAAAACCGAGCGCATGGTGTCGTCATAGAACCAATACTGGCGAATCAGCGCGTCCCAGGCTTGCCGGTTGTAGGTCTGCTTTGAGCGGAAGGCCTCCAGCAGGTTCCGCACAAACGTAAGATTGTGAGGAAACCGCTGGTGGGCATAAAGGTTCAGCTGCACGTACATCTGGGGGACCACCGGGCCGCTAAACACCACGGACCGGAAGTAATCCTCAAGCTCCGTGCCGGAAAAAGTCTGGGTGACCTGGCGAGTGAGTTCTTCGAATTGCTGCCGCTCGTGCTGGCGCAGGTACCAGCGGGCCAGCTTCTGGTACCAGGAGCGATCGGGAAATTGCTGGAGGGCCTTTTTGTAAACGGCCTCGATGCGCTCGTCCATGCGGTTCTGCTCGAGGAAAGTGGCCAGCCGCTCGTAGAGCCCCGGGTCGTTGGGATTGTGATCCATTTCGCGCCGGAGAAGGTCCAGCACAGCAAGCGGCCGTCCCAGGGCGACCAAACGTGAAATGTAGCGTTCCAGGACTTGCGAGTATTCCGGCGATCGTGCTTCACCCGAACGAGCAGGTGGAGTAAGCGTCGCCCGCAGGCGGGACTGGAAGGGCGGGCGACGACGAGGCTGGACCACTTGCGGGACCGCCGTAGCTGGGCCGCCCGCGGGGGCAAAAGACGGGGTCGTGCCTTCGGAGTTTTCTTCGGGCGCAGCTTCTTCGCCCGCGGGCTCTTCGGTTTGTCCCGGCTGTTGCGCTATCGAAGCATTCGCGCGGGCGCCCTCGCCGAGCGGCACGTGCTCGGCACGCGCGGCCAGTTCGCTCAGTAGTTGGTCGTAGAGCGCGAGTTCTTCCTTCTCTCTGTCCTTCCGCGCATAGGAATCAGCCATCAGCATGGAGACGTGCACGCGCTGCGGCGCCCTGGGGAAGGCGCTCAGAAACTGGCGGCCCTCGCGCAAGATGGCATCGTCCATCCCGTAGACGGCATACGCATCCAGCAGACTGGCGTGGAGTCCGCTGCGTTCGGCCCCCTGCGGAAAGCGATTATCGAACAAGGCGATGAGTTCTGCGGCGCGCGCGCGATGAAAATACGCCACGGCCGTCCCCCCGGCTTGCGAGTATTGGAACGCAGGCGACTGGGAGTTCAGCAGCAGGGAGAGGATACCGTTCAAAAAACCGGGGTACGGATCCATCGCGCCGATGTCACGGAGGAAAGCAATCGAGTTGTTCCCGAATTCGATAGGCTGCTCGGGGGCGGTGAGAAGAAGGTTGGCAATTCCGGCGAGAGCTTTTTCCTGAAGCGCGGGCTCCGCGCCCGGCAAGCTGTAAAGCGCGTAATAACACCGTGCGGCTTCGTTATACGCGTGGATGCCGTCCAGGAGGCGCGCGAGGGTCCAGAGTTGGCCGCTCTTCCAGGCAGCATTGGTTCTCTCCATGCGTAGCCGGTACTCGACGAGCGCGCGCTGCGCTTCGGCCGCATTGCCTTGCTGCTGGTAGTAATAGAAGAGGCGCGCCGCAGCCGCCACGTCCCTCGGATCGGCGGTAGCGGCGGCGCGGGCGCGGCTGAGGAATTCACGCAAGCGATGCGTATCCTTCAGCAGAGTAAAGTAGTCCTGGACGAGTTCGGGCGGCCAGAGCGGCTGAAAACTGCGGTCATAGATTGCCAGCGCTTCATCCGTTGAGCCGCGCTTGTAGGCCAGCGTCGCGCGCGCTTCGATGGGAAACACTTGGTCGTTTGGGAAGGCTTGCTCGTACCGGCGAATGAGCCGCTCAGCCTCTACAGAAAGCCGAGGAGTCGAGGGTCGAGAAGTTGAAGAGTCGGAAGCTGCACGAACCTCGGCTCCGCCATCCCGCGCGTTCTCGGCTAGATTTTTCCCGCCCGTGAGAAAATCAAAAAAGCGGGAATAAACTGCCGCCTCGTGGGGGTAGCGCGCCAGCCACGCGTCATACTGCTGGAGCGAAAGCGTGTCGGGCAAAGCCTGAAGGCGGATGACTTCGAAGATGCGTTCGAACGCCTGCCAGGATCGCTGTTGATTGTCAGGCCGCAGTTTGTCCGCAGGCGAGGCAGGCGCCTGCGCAGCGGCGGAGAGCGCCTTGACCTCGTCCAGCGGGCGCGCGCGGCGATGGTAGAAGTCGGCAAGCTGCAATTGGCCGTCAGCCTTATCCGGGGCGAGTTGGGCAAACTTCTGCCAGTCTGCCTCCTCGGCGCTCGAATCCAACTGCGCTTCGTCGGCGCGAGCGCGCATCCGGTAGACCTCAGGATCGTTGGGAGATTTCGAGACGAGGTCGTTTAAGGCGTTGCGAGCCTCGAGCGGTGAGCGGCGAACGCTTACCGGGCTTCCTAGCAACGTCACGGTGCGGAAGAAGGCTGCTTCAAAGCGGCCGTTGCTTTCCAGGTTTTGTAACCATTCGACGAGGTCGCCGCGCGCAGCAATCCCGGCGAGGAACAAAAGGGCAACCGGAACGGCCAGAAGAATTCGGGAGCGCGCGCTACGGGAGGATTTCAATGTTCACCTCCTGGCTGCCCACGTTGTGGGCAATATCTTCTGCCGTAACTATAAGCGAGTAAACGCCCGCCGGAAGGTCCGCCGGGATGGGCAGGTTACCGGTGTTGGCCCCTGCGTCCTGGTTCCAGGTGAGATAAGCGGGTTCGACGCCATAGAGGCGAGCCACCACGGTGCGCGTCCGCTCCGATGCACTGACACGCAATGGGATTGACTCGCCGCGCCGGAATTGCTTCTTTTGAAGGTGAACTCGCACGACCGGCGCCTCGGTCACGATAACGAAGCTCTTCGACTCGCGATAAACGTGGCCATCGCGGTCGCGCAGGATGAGGCGAACTATGTAGGTCCCATCGGTCATGTCTTCAGGCGCCAGGAAGCGGGTTTGCCATATATCTTCGCCCGCCAGGTAGCGCAGCGCTTTGATCAATCCAAAGGGGAAGAGCGCCACCACGGAACTTATGGAGGGATCGGTCTTCACGCGAATCACCGGATCGCCGGGCCGGATCACCCGCGGGCGCAACAAAGCGCGGGGCGCCGCCAGGAACGAGGTGTAAGGCGTAACGAATTTGTACTTGCGAGCCAGGCGGATGATTTCGTCCACGGAGGCGCGATCCTCGCCGTCACGTTCGATCTTGGCGAGCAGCGCATCGACGCGCGCTTTCGCCCAGGTGCGCGGCAGGTCCGGGTGCTCAAGATTCTCCTGCGGCAGAGGCACGCTGGCGCGCATCCTGGTGGCAGCGCCTTCCCGAATGGCCTGGACATCGAACTGCGCGGCGGGCAATGGCTTTTTGTATTGGCCCACCCAGGCGGCGGCAGAGCCGGGGAAGACCGTGTCCTCGAGCGGATAAACAAGATCGAAGTTCGCCGCCGGCGTGGGGCTGAGTTTGAGTTGCGCCAGCGAATCTCGCCCAATCTTGCCGAGGAAGGCATTCAGCTTGAAGTCCATCGGTTCCGTCGATCGGACCCATTCCGTCAGACCGCGATTAGCACTGAGCAGGTGGAGCAGCGCTTGGTTGGCGTCATCGCCGACACCGAAAGTATAGGTGCGAGGACGCGAGACCTCGGCCAAGACCTTCCACTGCTCGGAGTACCACGCCGCCAACCGCCCCGTGCCAATTAGGCCGCGCGTGGCGTCTCCGTCACTCAAGAGTATGATGTAGCTCTCGCCCGACGAGCCTTTTGCCTGCTCGAGGGCGGCGGCAAGCGCCTGCTGAAGATTGGTTCCGCCGCGCAACCCGCTGGCTCGCACAAATTCGAGCGCTCGCTCCACCGTGGGCTTGTCGGCCACCGTGGGCTGCTTTTCAAACCAATTCAACTCCGTGTTGAAGAGGAGGAGGTTGAAGCGGTCGGCGGGGCCGAGAGAGCGGAGCAGCGCTTCCATGGCCTGATAGCTCCGCTCCAACTTTTCCCACTGCATGGAAAGCGAAGTATCGAACAACACCAGAATAGTACGCGGCGGTCCGGCAGAGGCTGCGCCGCCGGAAGAGGCACCATGGCCGTGCGTCGCGAACAATGCCGAGGCCTCGAAAAAGCCCGGCTCGCTCGAATGTGCGGGCGGGGCCTCCGTCGCCGCGGCATCGGGCTGCGGCGGGCGCGGGTTGCGATAGGTCAGAACTTCGAGCGAATCAGCTTTGGCTTCGTCCAAGGTATAGCGTACGGCAAAATCTTCTTTGAACAGAATATTGTTGGCTTCGAGCGAGGCTTTCACCACGGATGGTCCGCGCTCCGTAATTTTCAGCGGGAAAGTCTGTCCGACCACCTGAAAGTCGCGGATCGCGTGTTGGCTATGCAACTCGAAGTCGATTGTGAGGTGAGCGGCCGACTGAGCCTGGTAGGCATCGGGATGCAGCGGCACCGCGAAGAGCGACTGGAGATTTTCAACCGGGAGGGTTTCGTGATACTCGATCTCGACGCGCTTTGTGCCAAAGCCCGGAATGGGAACGATGCGTGCGCTGAACACCTGGCTGCGCCGAGCCTCTTCCGCGCCGCGCTCGCCCATCTGGAGCAGGCCTGGGTCGATCGACTCTGACTTCAGCGCGTTGTAGATCTCCTCCGCCCGCTTGCGCTCGAGAATGACGCCGGGGATGCGCGTCACGCCGTCCCACACCGCAAAATCCGAAATCGCCGCACGGCTGGGCAGAGCAAAAAGGTAATTGCCTTCGAGGACGTTTCCGCGATGGCTGCCGTAAATCTGCTGGATGAACACCCGGGCGTCGCCGTTGTCGATGTAGACGGTGATGTGCATCTCATCGAGCGACAGGATTGCAGGGTTTGGCCGCTCCTCACCAAGGGGGATGATGACGCCGGCGTCACCAAGGCACCACGTGGCAGTGGCGAAGAGAACGAGGATCATTGAGCAATAATTTCGCTTCATAGGTGAGCCCATTTTGGGACGAAACACCGGCTTGCAAACGCGCATGGCCACTCTCACCTCGCTCCCGAGTCAAGCCAGCGCGGAATAGATCACGGCTTCTCGCCCTGGGGAGACCGATCATCATACAAGGGCACGGCTTCCTGCGTCGGGCTTATCACGACCGCCCCTGCCACTTCTCTCTCCAATTTCTGAGCTGGTGGTACTGTTGGGTTGCTCGGATAAGAAGAGCCATCGAAGCAGAGCAGGGCCTCGTAGCCGGGGTAGATACCGCCTCCCCGCACCCAAACTGTGATATCGTGCCATCCGTTCGTCGTATCCTTGAGTACGCGGATCGGAGGCCGTGTTATCGTTAGCTTGGTTACTATTCTCCAGGAAGATTTGCTTGGGGTCAGGACGAGGGCGGTGCAACCGCCGCTCCCGCACCACCCTCCCGAGCGCAGGAGGACGATAGCCTCTGGTATTCCGTCGCCGTTAAGGTCGGTGAAAGCCACGATATACTGGGTGGTCTTGCCATTATCCCTGGTTTCCACAAATCTCCTGAGGAATGCCACCAGATCGGCGGAAGTGGGCGTTTCCCGCGGTGTTTGGCCTCTTGCAGAGGAGATGGCCACGAAGAACGCGAGAGCGCCGAATATCATGCAGAGCACTGTTCCAGTGAGCTTTTTACGTCTCACGCTTAGCCGTATATACTCATCGTCTGATATCCGCTTACGAGCTGAGGAGTACTCCATGCCCGAAGCCCAAGAAACTACTCGATTGACTATCACCTGGTCCAAAGAAACTGATCTCACCTTGCGCTCATTTCTCGGCGCGCGTGGACTTAAGAAAGGTGCTCTATCCAAATTCATCGAGGAAGCCGTCCGCTGGCGCCTTTTTGACCAGACCATCTGCGCCGCGCGAGAGCGATTCGCTGACCTTCCTGCCAACCAACTTCAGAAGGAAATCGACCAAGCCGTCGAGGCCGCCCGCACGGAACGATACCGCCGCCACGGCAGGCGGACCTGATTCGCCTCACCTCGATACGCATGTGCCGCTTTCCGCCCTTCTCTCGACCCGTGGCGCACCGGTGTTCACCCGATCACCCGATCTCCCGATCACCCGATCGTTGTGAGGTCCTGTTCGAGAATCCGAATCAGACCGTTGTCCGTACCAACGTAAAGGTACCCGTCGTGGACCGCGAGAGCCGTGACGTTGGGCGAGGGCAAGCCAGCCGTAACGTCGTTCCAGCGCCCGAGCGCGCGATCGTAAACGTACAATCCTCGTTCCATGGTCCCTGCGTATACGCGCTGGCCGGTAGCAAGCATGGCGTTGGGGTTCACCACGAACGCCCCCGAGGCGTCGGGAAACCTCTCGCAGCGACCGGTGGAGTCGAGGCGAAAGATCCCGCCCCCGTAGCTTCCCACGAACCACTCGTCGCCCACGCGCGCCAGGGCGGTAATCCAGTTGGCTTTCAACCCGGAGTTGGCGGTGGTGTAGTTCATGCGCACCTGGCCGTCGTCAAGGATCGAGAGGCCACCGAGCGTCCCCGCCAGAAGCCGCGTGCCCTCCGACGCCAGGGTGTAGACGTGATTGTTGACGAGGCCGTGGAAAGCGTAGATGCTGCGCGCGCCGCCGGAAGTGAGAAACGTTATGCCGGCGGGCGTGGCCAAAGTCATGCCGCCTGCCGTCAAGGCCACATCTGTGACGTGATCGGCAATCAGCCCCTCGTTATGGCCCAGCACTTCGCGTTGCCGCAATGCACTGTCGAAAACGATGAGGCCATTGGCAGTGGCCACGATAGTGGCGTCGCGCTGTCGGTCATGAATGATGCGGTTGACGCAGAAAACATGCTCATCCTCGATGTGCGTTGTGCGCTCGCCGCCGGGCGAAAGCACGTCAAGGCCGCGATCGAAGTAACCCACCCAGAGCCGGCCGGACGGATCGAATTCAAGCGCGGAGACGTTGCGATCCTCGAGCAGCGAGGCTTCGCGCTCGAAAGCCGGACGCCACGCGCTGCCGCGCGGATTGAAGCTGTAGAACCCGCTCTCCGTCAATGCAAAGAGGTTGCCCTCCGCCGAGAGCAGGCGCATGATGCGGCCGGAGATTTCCTGTCCGCGGGGGCGCGGGCCCTTGCCCCATTCCGCTGCAAGCGGGATCTCGAGAATGCCTTCGTCGAGCGTGCCCACGATAAGCGTTTCGCCCTCGATCAGAAGCGAGCTCGCGAAGAAACTCGAGGCCAGCACGCGCGTGAACTTCCCGCCCCGGAATTCCGCCACGCCCATTGGCGTGCCCACAAAGGTCCGGTCTCCGTCGACCGCCAGGGAAAGAACCCGCGCATCGGGCAGTCCATCAGACTCCGCAAAGCGGTCGGCCTGGCCCGCGTGCCAATGGACGACGCCATTCGCGAGCGTGCCCGCCCAGAGGTTCGAGTCGTCCCCCGCGAGCGCCGTTATATGTAGATTCGCAAGTTGGGAATGGAAAGATGAGAGGTGTGTGCCGTCGTAAACCAAGACGCCGTTTTTCTCCGTGCCCAATAAAACTCGGCCTGTTGGCAGGGTTAGCACGGCACTAAGCCGCCGAAGCGGCCCGGCCTCCGGAAGGATTTGCCGCAAACTCTTTTCGCTGAGCGCCAGAAGGCCGCCGCCCGCCGTGGCGAGATAGAGTTCCGGTTCGGCGGCATCTGTGGCGCGGCCGATGGACATACCCATTAGAGGCGCGGAGGGCAACTCGAGGCCCACTCGGTAGCGCGCCGCGGGCTTCCCATCCATGGAATACTCAATCAAGCCCGAAGGGCCGCAAACGTACAGACGGGTGCCAAAAAAGGCCGCATCATTGAATGATGCAGGCGAACTGATCCATTCGACGCCCGGGGGAACGGCACGGTTCAGGCGCGAAACCGTAAATTTCAGGTTCTCTTCTTCCGCCACTTCCGAGGTGGCCTGCCGAATTGCTCTCGAAGCTTTCCAGATGGCCAACCCTGCGATACCAAGTAGCGCGACCAAGGTTAACCCTGTCAAGAGCAGCCACTTTGCTTTGGGGAGTCCCATAGCCGTCCGAGTGATTATATACGAGTTGCAGGGAGACAGTTTACCGCACTCCCAGGCACTCCGCGCGCTTTCATTCTGCCGGCAAACGCGGCATCCACCGCCGGACGGATCGGAGATACTCCTCGTAGGATCTCCCGAACCGCCGCATCAGAGTAGGTTCCTCGTAGAAGAGAACGAATAAGTGGACAAGGCCAGAGAGTAGCAACGCCAGGAGCAAAATCGCTATCGAGCCGAGGTAGAGACCCAGGCCAAGCAGGAGAATCAGCCCCCCGATATACATGGGGTTGCGAACGTACCGGTAGGGACCGATGGCAACGAAAACCCGCGGCGCGTCAAAAATAGCGGGTGTTCCGCGACCTCGGATAATGAAAACGCCTGCGCACACCAGCACCAGAATCGCGCCTAGAACTGCCATGATAATGCCGGGTGTTTTGACCCCTGCAGGCAAGGCGATTCCGATATGCGGGTCAAAGACCCGGACGCTCAGGGCAATCCAACCAAAGAGGAGCAAAAACCCAGTCATGTAGAAGATGGACCGGAGTGTGAGGAAGAGAGTCTTCATGGCATGTCTCCCGCGCGACCCGCAAGCCAGGCAAGAGATTATCGGATCAACGCCATTCTATTGCCAGTCTTTTTAGGAAAGACCGGAGTGGGGCGTCCGTTGAGGGCGCTTGTGGGTTGCGCGGTCTGCTGACTTGGACCCCACCGATCGCGGTCAACGCCCCTATTGAATTCGTTCCAGGCTTGGCATATAGTTCCCGCGCTGAATTGTATTGCCTTGCTGCCTTGCTTGGCGGACCAGCCCGGCACAGATGATGCGGCAAGGGAGACCAAGTGACTCAAGGGGGTGTTGAGCGGAGCCGCGATGGACGTTCGTCCGGCGGCATAAACCAGGCCTTCACTTCCTTAGGAGATAAGCAAATGCCCAAAGCCAATTGTTCGCTCCTACATTTTCATCGGGTGCTGGTTTTGTTGCTTGCAAGCCTGGCACTCGTTTTGAGCTGTTCAGCGCCCGTGCAGAAGCCCACCGGCCCCGGGGCCGATTACCAGGACGCCAAAGATATGTTCCAGCGTAACCGCTTTGACCGATCCCTGGAGTTTACGGACGGGTTGGCCACCGCTTCACCGGCGACGAAATATACGGAACGGGCGCAGGTGCTCCGTGCGGTGATATATACCGCGCAGGTCGAGAGCTGCAAGAATCTGGTGGAAGCCTATGCAAAAGGCGCCGACGAGACCAAGAACACGCATTTCAAAGCCGAATACGAGCGTTTGCGCCACGACAACCTGCAAGACGGGATGAAGGCTGCCCTCGGCTTGGCCGAGACCGCGCATCAGTTATTGGAAGGCGGCAAGGTGTCAAAGCAGTTGACTCTGGAAGCGCCCTACCCCTCCGTCGAGGGTCCTGTTGAAGTGGCTGATCTCGAGAAGGTCAAGCAGGGCGGCTGGATCGAGCCGGACCACCAGGATGCCGCGGCGGTCGATTCACTCAACGAAGGGGTTGACGACGCCTTGGCGGGAGCTGTGGGCGGCGATCGGGCGAAGGCCCGAACCGCCCTGGCCTCCGGCTCCACCACGATCGACGGCCTGGATTTCACGATTTTCCTCGGCAATCAACTTGTCGTCGGGGCAGCTTTGTTCGACCGCAAGAGCGGCAACGATCCTGTGAAACTCCGGGCGGTCTGCAACGAAGCGTCCGGGGCGGTGAAGACTGCCGAAGGCCTGCTGAAAGAGACGCCGAACGCGGATAAAGAAAAACAGGTTAAGAAGCTGGACGATCAGATCAAAACCACCCTTAAGCACATCTAAGACGACGGTCCAATGTTCCCGCACCGCGGAGGCGCAGAATCGCGGCGTAATGAAATTCGAAAGGCCTTGTGTCTGCGTCTCCGCAACTCTGCGCTGAGGATTTCGATTTGCACACAATTCCAGGCGTTCGCATTGGACACGCCAGCGACTTTAAAGGTCTGACGGGGAGCACCGTTGTCCTCTGTGAAGCGGGCGCGGTCTGCGGAGTGGATGTTCGCGGTTCCGCCGCGGGTACGCGCGATTTGGCTCCCTGCCTTCCCGGCCATGTAGTGGAGCGCGTCCACGCCATCTTCCTGAGCGGAGGGAGCGCGTTCGGCCTGGACGCTGCCGCGGGTGTTATGGATTACCTGGAAGCGCGTGGCGTGGGATTTCCAGCCGGAAAAATCCGCGTGCCCATTGTTCCTGGCGCGGTCATCTTCGACCTCCACCTGGGGTCTTCAAAAGCTCGCCCCGACCGCCGGATGGCGCTTCGAGCCTGCCGGAAAGCAAGTCGAGAAGTTGTAGAGGGGTCGGTTGGGGCAGGGACTGGGGCCACGGTCGGAAAGCTCTTCGGCGTTGAACAAGCCACCAAGGGCGGCGTGGGATTCTGGAGCCGGAAGCTCGAGGGCGGAGTCCGTGTGCAGGCGTTCGCCGTGGTGAATGCCTTTGGCGATGTCGTAGATCCCAGGACCGGCAATGTGCTTGCCGGGGCGCGTCAGTCGCGTGATTCAGCGGAGTTCGTGGGAACGGCGGAAAGCATGTTCGAAGGCCGCGCCGGCCATGTTTTCGGAGCAACCAACACGACCCTGGTCGTCGTCATGACCAACGCCGCGCTTGATAAGATCCAGACAACAAAGGTAGCCCAGATGGCGCACGACGGGCTGGCACGCGCCATTCGCCCCGTTCACACCCAATGGGACGGTGACCTGGTCTTCGCGCTTTCCGCGGGCCGAAAACAGGCTGACGTGAACACTGTCGGCACCGCCGCAGCCGAGGTGACCGCAGAAGCTGTCGTGAGGGCCGTTGAGACCGCGCAAGGCCTGGGCGGCGTTCCGTCGCGCCGAGACCTCATGGGCTAGGGTCTAGGGACTTGGGGCTAGGGGCATAGGCGTTAACCCAAGCCTGCCGCCGTCTGCAAAGTGCTTCTCGCTGCTACTCTCGCAGGCCCGGAGGGCCGAAAGATTGTGGCCCACGGCGAAAGCCGTGGGATGGCCGGTGTTGGTTGACGATCAAGCCCGTCAGCCGACGGGCGACAGACTTCCTGCGCTCCGTCCAATATTTCTGTCGCCCCTACGGGGCTTGCTCATGACGCTTATGCTTTATCCCATGGCTTTCGCCATGGGCCACATTCTGCCGCCGCTTCGCGGCTCCGGAAGTCCCCAGGCCCTAGGCTAACGCCCATGGGGCGCATGCTCCGGGGATGGATGGACCTCACCCTCCTTCGGCACTCGCATCCCGCTGGAGCAGTGAAACTGGTGGCCCCGGCTCCCTATGTTCCGTACTTCTTCACCAGGTAATTGGCGACCTCTTGCTCGAATGCAGGGTAGGTGAGGCGAAGTATGGTTTGGAGAAGAAGACTGAAGTCAGGCTGAGAGGGCATGGCCTTGAGCAGGGCACAGATCTCATCCATGCCGTAATTGGCTCGAAGGTATTCGAGCGCGACCAGTGATTTGGCGTAAGAAAGCGCCACCTGGTCCTGGGGCATATTCAGGAAGGGGCCTTCGAGCGCCTGGAACGAGGGCAAGTGTCCGCCTGCCGCCGCCCGTGCAAGCTGTGCTCCCAATCGAGCCGTGGTGTCACCCTCCTCGAGTTGCGCCAAACCCTCGTTAAACCAGGTTGGGCAATGGCCCATGGTAATCTGCCGCACGAAGGAGTGGGTCAGCTCGTGCTTAAGCACGCGGGCGAGTTCGGCGGTCATCTGGGTCAAGCCGGATACAGGCACGCGGATTTTACCGTCGTTGAGCGCACCCACCCAGTTCGGCGAGCGGGTGATGTCCTGGAAGGCCTGGTTGGGGTAGAGAATGACGATAATGATCTCGCGCGGGGAATAGTCAAGATCGAGCGCGAGGTTCTGGAACGACGCCTCCAGGCTATTCAGGACCTGGCCGCTCAGTTTCTCGACCGGCTCTCCCCCGTAGCGTAGCAGGAAGTGCTCGCTGTGCAGTTCGCGGTAGTAGCCCGCGATTTCGCGCTCGCGTTCCGCCTTGGCAATCGCGTCGCGGAGACGCGAGTTATCCTGCAGGGCAAGCGCCTTGTTCCATTGAGCGATAGCCTCGTCCAGGTTCTCCATTCCGTAAAAGGCCGACCCCAGCAACATCGTGACATCCGCAGACTTGGGGTACCGGTCCGAGGCGGGTAAGAGCAGGTCCACGGCCTCCAGATAGTGACTCTGGGTGACCAGCAGGTAGCCGAGCGACAGCGTCAACGTCAGATCGTCAGGAAGCAGCTTCAGCGCCTGCTGGTATTTCTGGATGGCGCCTTCGGGGTCGCCGTTGTGAGCCTGGAAAAGCGCTGCCTGTTGATAGCCTTGCTTCAGCAGACGAGCATTCTCCGCGGACGGATTGTGGGCCAACTCGTCACCCAAATGCGATAAATAGGCCTCATCAACGGCTCCGTCCTTGATGACGGGTGAATCAGTCACGGAGGAAGTTTCGCCCGAAGGCAAGGCAGGCAAGGGAACTTCGCGGGCTTTCTCCTGCGAGTTATCACTTGGACGCGATGGCGGCGTCTCGACAGCATCAGTGGATCTTTCGATATGATCCACCATCGACTTGGGTATCGAAAGCTCACCTCCCTGAACGGAGTAAACCACCTGCTTCGAGTCTTCCTGCGTCACCTGAGCTACTATTTTGCGGCCATTTTTCAAATAGATAACGTCCGCAAACGTGGTGAATGGAATTAGCGTGGTTAAAGTGAGAAAGAGAAACAGGCGTACGCTCGTCGTTTTCTCCCTCCGTGGAATGCCTGCTTCCAGCATACGCCAAGTATAATACACCCCGCGCCTCAGCCGGGTACTGTCCCAATTTTGGCGTAGCGCCGCCATCCTGGCGTCTCGGGTGCCGGCTGGACGCCGGCGTTACGAAGTTTGGGCCGGTGCCAACTATGGCGGTGGCCATGGCCAAGGCTGGGACGTCACGGGCTACCAAACTTCCTCCGACTTGATCACCCCGATCTTTAGCATGTCCCCTCCTACCGCAAGCCTGCAGGCAACTTACCCTTCGTTGGCACAGGGACCCCCGCCCCCTATTTATCCGCACGAGACACCATCAGCAGCATTTCTGAACGGTCAGCCGGTGTCTTATCTGCCCTATAGCGCTCCGATCCCGTACATGCAGCAAGCTCATTTCGATGTTCAGCACCAAATGCCGTACGGAATTTTCGTAGACGCTGGTTATGTCTGGACGCGAGGTATCCATCTTCCTTTCTGGGCAGATAGCAACCAAGTCCCTGCTGATCTCCTGGGGCCGGGAAACGCCCAACTCAATCGGCCTTACCCACAGTACCAAGGTCTGTCATCGAATTTGGAAGATGGTATTTCGAACTACGACGGGTTTCTGTTAACTGTCAAGCATCAATTCTCACAGGGCCTTATGTTTGTTGCCAACTATACTTGGTCAAAGGCCATGGACACGCAGACGGTCTCAAACTGGTCCGGTGGCGATTCCGGTCTCGTGCAATATACCTACAACCCGATGGCCAATTACGGCCCTGGAAACGCGGATATGCCCAACATATTCAATTTCTACGTTGTCTACCAACTTCCCGTCGGGAAGGGTAAGCACTTCGTGAATCAAGGGGGGGTTCTTAACGCAGTGGTTGGGGGATGGCAGGTTTCCTCTGTATTCCAGGCACATTCAGGATCGCCCTACACTCCAACCATGGGAACAGCTAACCTGAGCGGATCACTAGCAAACAATTGGTATCCTAATCGGGTTGGCGGCGGGACAGTTCCGAATCCAAACATCAACGAATGGTTCAACCCGGCAGCGTTTGTTGAACCCGCGGCGTATACTTTCGGGGACTCGGGACGCAATGTTCTTTTCGGTCCTAGTTATAAGGACCTCGACATTTCACTCTCTAAAGGTTTCCCCATTAGCAAGTTAGGCGAGGGCGCGAAGTTCGAAATACGGGCGGACGCGTTCGATTCGCTCAACAATCCAAACTTTGGTTTCCCGAACTCAAGCATTGGAACTTTCGGAGTAGGGGTCATCTCAACGGCGAACACAAGCAGGACTATGCAGTTGGGAGCGCGCTTGAGCTTCTAACCTCACCGGTCTCGGAGTCCGTTCTCTCGCTGATGCGGGACGGGAGTAACCGCTACCGGGCGAGGCGTCGGCGAGAGAAACGGATGAAAGCCTAATCCTGTCGTTCTTGTCTTTGGCCAATTCCCGGTGCCGGCCACGCAGGAAGGCAAGCAAAAGTTCGACAATCTGCTGCTCCGAGCCCTGAAGGGGCGAGCTAACAAAGTCGCGAACGAGACACCCTCGTTCTCTGGGAGCAAGCCCTGCAAGGGCGAAATAACCAGGCGTTGGCCTGCGCGCAACGTCGCCGCCGCCGCCTCGAACGGCTCATCACGCCCCTTCAGGGCTGGCCCATTGCGCGGCATGGATTCCTCACCCAGGCCGTCGGCCCATAAGCGTTAACCTAAAGATGTGAGGGCTACTAGGTCTTTGACCGCATGAAACGATTCTATAATATATTGTTTTCGAGGAATCTTTGGGCCTATACTGGGGCATGTCGCGACGCCCCCTTGAGGTGAAGGTATCGGCCGAAGATCAGAAGC
>JBEKLY010000094.1:0-24516 GCA_050010015.1 Terriglobia bacterium | reverse complement strand
ACCGGTCCCGCTCTTTCCCATTCAACATCAGCATCTCCTGTTTTTCCATCCGTCAACTTTGACGGAGTTCAACAGGACATTTCTACTTTGCTGAAACCGGACATTATCACTTTGCCGCGACAGTCATGAGGCAAGGGTATTCTAGCAGAAGGTGTTGGTGTATACTATGCGCATGAAACGTACAAATCTTGTGTTGGACCCGGTGTTGCTGGATCAAGCAACCCGCGTGCTCGGGGTAAAAACTTACTCTGCCGCTGTGAACGTTGCGCTGGCGGAGGTTCTTCGCATGCGGAAGATACAGAGTTTACCTCAGTTCTTCGGTCGAGGGCTTTGGCAAGGCGACTTGGGGCAGATGCGTGAGGATAGCATTACTGAGCGCCGTCCCGTCGGTAGTCGGCCGCGGAGCCGCTCATGATGCTGGTTGACACCTCGGTGTGGATCGAATTGCTGAATGGGAGGCTCGGATCGAAAGTCACAGAAGCGGACTTGCTCGATTTCGTCATCTGCGGACCCATTCTCCAGGAGGTCTTGCAAGGCCTACGTGACGATCCCGCCAGTGAGGCGTTGCGCGAGAATCTACTTGCGCTGCCGGTACTGAGCGATCCGATCCCAATCGCCCTGTTCCTCTCGGCGGCGGAGATTTATCGCCTGGGACGGGCGAAGGGCTACACAATTCGCTCTTCGACGAATTGCCTGATCGCCGCTATCGCCATTGAGAATAGCGTTCCGGTCTGGCACAAGGATCGCGACTTTGAGGCCGTCGCGCGGTACACAAGCCTTCGCACACGGCGCATCAACTGAGTCTCAAGTTAGTAGTGCGTAGCCCAGCCGCTAAGCGAACTTCTCCCTCGCAAGTGGCGGGGCGAAGGCATAACTGCTCTAGCGCTTCTCCCGCCATGTCGCTCCCGGCTCGGAAGTGAAAAGGTAGAGCGGGTAGAGGTCCTCGAAGATTCGCTGCACCTGGCCGGCAAACGAGGGTGCCCCGACGGCACGAGAATTGGGCAGGAACACCTTTCGGACGATCCAGGCCTGCAAGGTTAGCCAGTCCTCGTCGCGGCGCGGGAGGCCCGGATGTTGCGCCCAGTCACCGTCCTCCTGCCGGTGCCAATATGTCTGGTAACGCTTGCTCCGTACCGCCCGCTCGACCAACTTGTCGAAATAGTTCCGTTCTTTAGTGACTCTCCTGCGGAAGACTGTCTGGAGCGCACCCTTGGGCCCACGCCAGGTGTCGTAGATCGAAAACCCCGCCGTGACGCAGTCCGCCGAAAGCCCCACATAGAGCCGCCCGCCATGATCACGCTCGTGGCGACTGTCATAAGCGTACAGGTAGTAGTTTGACTTGTATGGACTCTTGTCCTTGCTGAATCGAATATCGCGGTTGATCCGCGAGAAACTGCCGTTGGTCTTTCCCGAAACCTCGAAGTGGGGGTTGAGGGTGAGAATAAAGGGCGTGAGAGCCTCAAGGAGGCCGCGAAACGCGCCCGTGACGTGCTCTTCATAGCGCGCCCGGTTCTGATCAAACCATGCTTTGTTGTTGTGCTGCGAAAGTTCCTGAAAAAAGCCGAATGAGTCAGGCTTAAATCCCGAAAACGAGTTGGCCACAGGCATCTCCCTCGCGTGCGATTGGAACTGGGTCCTGCCTCTCTTTTGATGGGCAACAGAGAAAAAAGACGCGTCCGTCATGTGTCGAATCACTCAATGGAACCATCAGGTTGCATTGGCGCTTCACGAGGAGCTCATCTGACTGATGAGAGCGTAATGGAAATCGATCAGTGAGGATGACATAGTGTCGTTTTCAGCCGCCCCCCGAGTTTGATATTTGCCATATACGTACTCTTGTTTCTGGCAGATTGATTGCCTAATGATGCGCAGGAACGGTTGAAATTCGCGGTGGGGGTATTTGTGTCCATGCCCTCTTTCAGCCCTGGATTTCTTGATCTCGATGTTGTTAGCTACAAAGAACCTATCGGTCGCAGCCTAACGTCCGCAGGGCACTTCGCTACGGACGAATCCGTCGCTTGCACGCTTCCCTCAAGAAAGGGGAAAATTCCATGGGCCCCACATGCAGCAATTGTCCGGTATTAAAGACTTCACTATTCAGCAGCCTTTCCGGCGAGCAAGTCGCACAGTTGGGATGTGTCTTTCGCCCAGCACGATATCGGAAGAACCAGATACTCTTCTTCGAGGGTGGTGTAGCCCAACATCTGTTCGCATTGCATGCCGGGCTGGTGAAACTCGTAAAATCGTTAGAGAATGGGAAAGACCGGATAACCGGCGTCCTATTCCCCGGACAGTTGTTTGGCCTGGAAGCCCTTTCTGAGCCTACCTATCCCATTACGGCAATTACGCTACGTGACAGCGAAATCTGTGCCGCCTCGCGCGATGAGGTGGTGGTTTTCCTCCGGTCCAATCCCGACATCGCACTGGGCATGGTGCGGTTCCTGGTCACTGAAATCGGCCGCGTGCGCAGTCAAGTTACCGATATGAGTTTCAAAGACGCCAGAATGAAGGTAGCAACCTTCCTTTTATCGCTGGTTGACTCCGATTCCGCTCCTCATGACGGGCGCACAACGCTCAACCTGCCACTCTCCCGGCAGGAGATCAGTGAAGTCCTCGAGTTGTCCCCAGAGACTATAAGTCGCACGTTGGCGGCCTTCCGAAGGCAGGAACTGATAATCGCGCGCGGACGGCACCTGACGGTTCAGGATTTTGCCGGCTTGCAATCAGCAGCGCATCGGTAACCATCCCTCCAGACACGACTTGTTGTCCCTCAAAACCCCAGTGCATACCGCCCTTCCGGAGCTCGGTCCGCGAAAACGCACTGGCGCGTGCCTCGTGGGCTAAGTGTGAGCAGGTAAAGCCTTTATGGCAACTTCCGAAGGGAAGGAACTAGGGGGCAGGAATAAAGAAACTACTACCTCTAGATTGACATATGTCATGTAGAATTGTGAGGTTTAGTATCGACAGGGGCCCGATGCGGCTGTTAGCGTGCACATGTTGCCGTTGTAGCCTTTGGATCTTGGACCGTTGCTATGCAGTCAGTTAACCTCTTTTTCGCCCGTTGCCCGGCTGGCTCGAAAGGAGCAGACGTAACCCGGCTCGCCCCGCCGGAGCCGTTCTTCCCACTTCCTGCGGCGACCCACCGCTTAAAGGCCAGCCTGGCTCTATGTGCTGCATTGCTGATCTTGGCGCCGCCGGCGTTCGCTCAAGCCGTGGCCCCTTCGTCATCGCCCGGAAGCACAGATGACCCCGAGATCATATTCGTTCAGGCGAAGTCCGTACACAGTGGCAAATTGTCGGAAAGATTTCCCGCGGGAAGTCGAATCGTGCGACTTGAGAAAGCCACCCGCCGGGTTGCGAATCTCACGCCCAATCTCTTCAGTGCGGCGGACCCACGCATCTCTTTCGACGGCTCGAAGGTGCTGTACGCCGCGAAGAAAGATGCCTCAGCGGAGTGGCAGATCTGGGAAATGAACACGGACGGAACAGATCAGCGCCAGGTGACCCACTGTTTGGGGGATTGCCTTTCCCCAACCTATTTGCCGCGCGACGCAATCGCTTTCTCGGGCGAAGTGCAGGGCGGTAACGGAGCGCGGGTTTCCCAACTTTTCTTTGCCAAGCTGGACGGCACCGAGGTGCAGCAGATCACCTTTGGTCCGGGCGACTACGAACTGGAAACGGTGCTGCAGAACGGCATGATTCTCGCCTCCGCACGATCGCCACTGGTGTCGGGGGGAGAGACTGAGAAGTCACGGAACTTGTACACGTTGCGGCCCGACGGTACGGGTCTCGCGGCTTTCCGATGCGACCGCGAGGACCGGGCAATTCGCAGTCAAGCCGAAGAGTTGGATGACGGGTCGGTAGTCTTCGTTAAGAACACCACGCTTAACTCCGAAGTCGGAGGCGATCTGGCGGCGATTCAGCGCGGCGCCACCCACAATTCGATCATGGGCCCGCTGAGTGCGTTAATGTGGTCGCCGCGCCAGCTCGAGGCTTCGCGATTAATAGTGGCGCGGCGCGTTACGGCGCCCGCCGCAGCCGCGAAATTCGACCTGTATTCGTTTGATTTCATCCACGGGAAGTTTCAGGCCCCCATTTACCACGATCCGGAGCTTTCGAGTATTGAGCCCGCTCCCATCGCGGCACACCCCGCTCCGCGTTGGTACTGGAGCACCTTGCGCGCGGAAGCAAAAATGGGCTACTTCATCTGCCTGGACGCCTCGATGGCCGACGAAGTTCCCAAGGGACGACTGGCCCAAATCCCGAGCAAGGTAAGAGTGCTAGCGCTGGACGCGGCGACGGAGAAGGAGTCCAGCCTGGGAGAAGCACCCGTCGAGCGTGACGGCTCCTTTTACATCGCGGTGCCGCCGGACCGCCCGGTACGTTTCGAACTGTTGAGCCCTGAGGGCAAGGTGGTCCGCGAGCAAAAGAGTTGGATCTGGGCGCGCACGGGCGAAGAACACGGCTGCGTGGGCTGCCACGAAGACCGCGCTGTAGCGCCCGAGAACCGCTGGCCCTTAGCGCTGCGGCGCTTCGACGCACCGTTCTGCCTGGGCGTTCAGGCGCCGCTCCAAGCCGCGCACTGAGAGCGCAAATTAATCTCGTTGCGGTCGCGCACTCTGAGTCTGAGGAGAGTTTCTATGCGGTGTCATTCCGAGCGAAGCGAGGAATCCCGCTCTGCTTTTCAACTGACGCAGTTCCAGAGCGAGATTCCTCGCGGAGTTTATCCTGAGCGCCCAGAGCGAGATCCTTCGCTTCGCTCAGGATGACAGCGAAGGGCTCGGAATGACATGGTGCCAGTTGGAGGGAGCCGGGGATGAACGTTCGAGCACGGCAAATCACGATGATACTCGCAACGGCGACCTTGCTTGTGGTAGGGCTGAGGGTGACAGCCCAAGACCCAGCCGGAACCCCTGCTGTCCACATGCCCGCTTCAAAACACACTGCCTCCGTCCCAAGTTCAAAGCGCGATCCAGAGTCTCAGACGGGCCCTGCTTCCGCCCTCCCCACTTTCGAAAATGTTACCGAAAAATCCGGCATCAATTTCCGGCATTCTTTTGGCGAGCAGAAGCTGAGTTCGATCATGGAGGCCACCGGGTCCGGCTGCGCCTGGATCGATTACAACAACGATGGTCTTCTGGACCTTTACGTCGTGAGCGGGCGATACGTTGATGGCGCCACCAAATTCTCGAAGCCCGACGGTGTGAATGCTACGAACCACCTCTATCGCAATAATGGCGACGGCACGTTTACGGACGTGACAGAGCAGGCCGGTGTGGGCGGCAAAGGATTCGGCATGGGAGTGACGGTCGGCGACTACGACAACGACGGATACGAAGATATCTACGTCAGCAACTGGAATTCGTCAATCCTCTATCACAACAATGGGAATGGAACGTTTACGGACGTCACGGCGAAAGCGGGCGTCGAGAACCCTCACTTCGGGACGGGCGCAACCTGGCTCGACTACGACCGCGATGGCAAGCTCGATCTCTTCGTCGGGAATTATCTGAAGTTCGATCCCAATGCCAAGCGCGAGTTTTTCAGCGCGGACGCATTCCCTGGCCCGCTTGACTACGAAGGCGACGCCGACCGGCTCTTCCACAACAATGGCGACGGGACTTTCACTGACATGTCTCACAAGGCGGGCATCGACAACCCGCTGGGCCGCGCCATGGGTGTGACCGCAGGAGACTTCGATAACGATGGCTGGCCTGATATTTACATCGCCAACGACACGATGGACAGCTATCTCTATCGCAACAACCACGACGGAACGTTCTCGAACGTCGCGCAGGATGTGAATGTGGCCTTCGGCGCGAACGGAGAGGCCACCTCCGCCATGAACCCCATCTTCGGCGATTACGACAACGACGGCTGGCAGGACATCTTCGTCTCGGACATGCGTTACCACCGCCTCTTCCACAATCCCGGCGGGAAGGGATTCTGGCTTGACACCACCGTCGAGACCGGCGTGGCCAGCGTTTCCGGTCAATACGTGGCCTGGGGCGACGGTTTCTTCGATTTTGACAACGACGGCTGGAAGGACCTTTTCATCGTGAACGGCGGCCTGCACTGGCTGATTCCCATGGAAGACTCCGTTCTCCGCAACAACGGCAACTCCACCTTCACCGATGTCTCTTCGCAGTTGGGCGACTACTTCAAGGTCAAGAAAGTGGGGCGGGGCGCTTGCTTCGCCGATTACGACAACGACGGCTACATCGACGCTTTCATCATGGTTTTGGGGGGCAAGGGAATTCTTCTCCACAACAATCCCCCTCCGGTGGGCGTGCGCAATCACTGGTTGACCATCAAGCTGATCGGGACGAAGAGCAATCGAGACGGTTTTGGAGCCCGCCTTGAAGCGATCGCCGGCGACCTCCACCAATACTCCGAGGCGCCCGCAGAGAACGGCTATCTCTCCCAGGGCGACCCGCGGCCACACTTCGGCTTGGGCAAACATACGGAAGTCGACAAGCTGATCATCCACTGGCCAAGTGGAATCGATCAGGAGCTTGACCACGTCAAGGCCGACCAGTTCCTGACGGTCAAGGAACCGTCGGATACGCCCGCAGGCACGGGAGGCAAGGGGAGATGACGCGCATCCCCACAGCACGCCATGGAGTGTGCAGCCCTCTCCCCCTTGGGGGAGAGGGTGGCCCGCAGCCGGCGCCTTCATCAGCCGGGGCGGGTCGGGTGAGGGGGTCGGCCGAAGTGGGACGTCGGGAAAGCCCTTGTGGCTGCCCAGGACTCGCCATCGAAGACTCTCAACAAATCGTGTCATTCCGGGCGCAGCGAGGAATCTCACTCTGTCGGGTGCGGACCGCGGAAAAAGCCAGAGCAAGATTCCTCGCTGCGCTTGGAATGACAGTCGTGGCAGGGTTGCTTCTGAATCCCATACGGCATCCGTACGCCGCCACGCCGCAGCAAACAGCGGCTGCCGAGCCCGAATATCTTTCGCCCGTCGAGCTGAAGTTTTCGCCTGACGGCCATCGCCTCTATGTCGTATGCGAGGGTAACGATTCAGTGCTGGCCATCGACGCGCGCACCCGCCAAGTCGTGGTGCGTGCGAAAGTGGGCGCCAAACCTCGAGGCCTGGCGCTATCCCCGGACGGAGGCACACTGTACGTCTCGAATTCCCGGAGCGATACGATCAGTGAAATAGACGCTCGATCGTTCGAAATCCGTCGCACTATCAAAGCAGGCTGGGGACCTGTTGGGCTCACTACCGACCGCAGCGGCAAGTTCCTCTACGTGGCTAACAGCGTGGGCAACGACGTTTCGCTCATCGACCTCGCGGCGGGCGCAGAGATCAAGCGCTTCATGACCCAACGCTATCCAGAACAGATTCTTCTCTCCCGGGACGGCCGTCGAGTCTACGTGTCGAACATTTTGCCTCGCTTTGGACCCTACGACCAGCCTCCTGTGTCCGAATTGCTGGTCATCGACGCGGTGAAGCAACTCGTGGAAGCACGCGTTTGGGTTCCTGGGGCGATCGAGCTTCGGCACATCGCGGAGGCCCCGAAATCACTGGGCGGTTACCTGTTGGTTCCCGAAATCAGGCCCAGAAACCTTGGTCCGTTAATCAGCGTGGCGCAAGGCTGGGTGATGACGCATGGCGCGGCGATAGTTCGCCCAACAGCAGGGGCGGTTCGCGAACCGCCCCTACAGGTTACGCAGGTGGTCCTCGACGACATTGATTATTATTTCGCGGGGGAAAACGGCGCCGCATTCACACCTGACGGGCGCTACGCGCTCGTCACTGCCTCGGAAGCCGACACGCTAACTATCCTCGACACCGCGAAGCTGGCGCGGCGGCTCCACGCGGTTTCTAGTGGCGAACTGCCGAACCGGCTCGACTCCGCACGCACGTTTGTGGTGCGGCGGCTTGAAACCGGATCGAACCCGCAGTCCGTCGTGGTTTCGCCGGACGGCCGCGTGGCCTACGTTGCGAACCGCCTGGACGATACTCTGACCGTCGTTGATCTTGCGAAACTTCAAGTCGCCTCAATGGTCAATCTTGGGGGACCGAAAGAACTGACCGCGAATCGTCGAGGCGAGCGGCTTTTCAATGCCGCGAAATATTGTTTCCAGGGCCAGTTTGCCTGCGCCACTTGCCATCCCAACAGCCATTTGGATGGCCTCGCATGGAACCTGGAAACTCCGCGACTGGGGCGCGACCGCGTGGCTAACCGCACTCTGCGCGGGATCAAAGAGACTGCACCCTTCAAATGGAATGGGCACAACCCGGACCTGGCCACGCAGTGCGGCCCCCGCATCGCCAAGTTCCTGTTTCGCTCCGAAGGTTTCAACACCCACGAACTCGCGGACCTGGTCACGTTCCTGAACCAGATTCCCCTGCCGCCGAAGCGGCACCTTGCGGCGGACGGCCAGCTTAGCGACGCGCAGGAGCGCGGCAAGGCCATCTTTTATCGCACGCAGAAGAACGACGGCTCGCCCATTCCGGTCTACAACCAGTGCGCCACCTGCCACCCGGCCGGCTCCCACTACACCGCCCGGGCGAGCTTTGATGTCGGGTCGGCGAACAAATACGACACGATCTCATCCTTCGACACTCCGCAACTGGATCGCGTCTACGAAGATGGCCCGTATTTGCACAACGGACAGGCGATGACGCTCGAAGAAATCTGGACCGTGTTCAACAACAAGGACACGCACGGCGTAAGCTCGGACATGTCCAAAGAGCAGTTGAACGATTTGATTGAGTTCTTGAAGACGCTGTGAAGACCTAGGATTTGAGATTTGAAATCTGAGATTTGTGATGGGGGGGATGGGGAAAAATATCATGAGGCGATTGCTCTTGAGCACCGCAATCCTTTTGACAGCGTCGTTACTCGGCTTGGCCCAGGAAGCGCCCTCCCAACGAGTGGCGCAGCCCGGTACCTCACACGATTCGGCGCCAAAACCGCACCTCATCACCCGCTGGGAGAACTTCACAACGGCCAATGGGATGCCCGACCCTAAGGTCTTCTGCGTCGCCGTGGATGGCAACCGGGTTTGGGCAGGGACTGAAGACGGCCTGGCGCTGATCGAGAACGGAAAAGTGCAACGCGTTTACAAAACCCAAGATGGCCTGGTCGAGCGCGCCGTGATGGGCATTGCAGTGGACAAGAAAACAGGCGACCTGTGGCTCGCCACGTTCGGCGGAGTCAGCCACCTGTCCGGCGGCCAGTTTCAAAACTTCACGAACCTCACTAGCGGCCTTTTGAATGACATTTGTTACGGCATTGCCGTCGTCGACCAGTATGTCTGGGTCGCTACCACTGCGGGCGTGAGCCGCCTGAACACCTATACCGGCGAGTGGACGAGTTGGAGCGAAAAGAATGCGCCCTTCCATGAACCGTGGTCGTACGGCATCGCTCCGGCGGGCAATAAGATGTACTTTGCCATTTGGGGCGGGGGCTTGCTCGAATACGACGTGGCCGGCAATTATTGGAAGCCTTACACCGACCCTGACGAGGAAATGGAAATTGTCCTGTTCCGCAATCAAGGGCTCCTACACATCATCGTTTCGAACGTCGCCTACAACCCTGACACCAAGATGGTGTGGGCCTCGACCTATTTCGGCTTGAGCGGGTATGACGGCCGTAATTGGCACAACTACCTGACAAAAGACAGCGGCCTCGCATCAGACTTTATCAATGCCCCTAAATCCCGCGGCGACGATGTCTGGGTCTGCACCGATAAGGGTCTGAGTTACCTCAATTACAAAACTAATACGTGGGTCAGCTATCGTCCCACAAAGCAGACCGGCCACGGAGAGATCGAGATCACCTGGCCCGATACGAAGAAGAACAAGCTCGAGACATCAACCTCCCTCGCCCATAATTACATCCTAAATATGGATTTCCAAGGCGAGGACATCTGGGTGGCGACAGCCCAAGGGCTGAGCCACGGAATTCGCGAACCTCAGAAGGAGAGTCAACTCTATGCGTCGATCAAATCCCACCGTAGCAGCGGTGAAGTCGCACAAGCCCATGCCCAAAAAGGCCGTTAGAGCGCCTCAAACGCTCAACGAAGCCTACGACTACCCCAAGCCCTCTTCCTTTTCACGCGCGCTGCGGCTGGACATTAAAGGCGTGACCATCTTGCTGATCTCCGGCACGGCGAGTGTGGATGAGTACGGCAGGACAGTTCACGCGGGCGACTTCCGCGCCCAGTGCTGGAGAACCTATCAGAACATTACCGGATTGCTCGAGGCCGAAGGGGCAACGTGGAAAGACATCGTGCGCACCACCTGTTATCTGCGCGATATCGAGCGCGATTACGAAGCTTTCAACGAAATCCGCACTCAGTTCTTCAAAGAGCAGGAACTTGACCCGCTGCCGGCGTCCACGGGCATCCAGGCCATTCTGTGCCGGCCGGATCTGCTGATCGAGATTGAAGCGATAGCGATCTTTGAATCGGAGCGCAGCGGCGGCAGCAACGGGCAGTAAGAGTGATGCGGCGGGGGACCACCCCTTAGTCCCCTCCTCATTGAGGAGGGGATTCAGGGGTGGTGAAAGTGCTGTGGGGGAGGGGTGGCAATGAGAATTGCTGGACAAGTCAGTATTGATGACATCCCAAAGGTTTGCCCGCTCGTAAGCCGGGCAGCCAACCCCCAATACGGAGAGAGAGGCACACGCGTAGTGGTCGTCGCTGGCGTGCGATTTGGCGGCGAGCGTCCGGTGGTGATCGGTGGGCCTTGTGCGGTGGAGAGTCACGGCCAGACGGTCGGGTTGGCGCATGCCGTGAAGCGGGCTGGCGCAGACATGCTGCGCGGGGGCGCTTACAAGCCTCGCACCTCACCCCACGATTTTCAGGGCTCCGGACTCGAAGGCCTGTGCATTCTCAGTGTCGCTCGCCAGGAAACCGGCCTGCCGATAGTTACCGAAGTCATGGACCCGCGCATGGTGGGCGAAGTGGCTCGAGTGGCCGACATGCTGCAAGTGGGTTCGCGCAACATGCACAATTACGCTTTGCTGGCGGAGGTGGGGCGCGCGGGCAAACCTATTCTGTTGAAGCGCGGGATGTCCGCGAGCCTGTGCGAATGGTTGGGCGCCGCGGAGTACATCGCCAAGCAAGGCAACCTGGACATTGTGCTCTGCGAGCGCGGAATCCGGGGATTCCCTTCCGGCGAGTACTCGCGATACGTGCTCGACCTCAATGTGATCCCGGCAGCCAAGATGCTGACCTTTCTCCCCGTCGTCGTTGACCCCAGCCACGCCACCGGGGTCTCGGCCATGGTCGAGCCGGCCAGTCGCGCCGCACTCGAAATGGGCAGCCACGGACTGCTGATCGAGGTCGCGGACCTGGTTTTTGGCGAACCCAAGTGCGACGGCTTGCAGGCCATCGACGCCGCAACTTTGGGAAGAATTGTGTCGTTTGCGCGTGAGAAGCAAGCAGTCAGTAGCCAGGAGTCAGGAGTCAGAAGCACGGAGGGAATACAGCCCACGCCAGCTTTAAATGCAACTGTGGCCTGACCGCCCCAAGCGAGCAAAGACTCGTGTCCTCTCCCCTGGGGAGAGGGTGGCCCGCAGCCGGCGCTGTCTTCAGCCGGTGCGGGACGGGTGAGGGGTTGCTTCCACAGCCTAGAGGGCCTTTTCCCGGAGAAGCCATAATGCGACGATTCATTTTCATTCTTGCGCTCTTCTTACTCGCGGCGCCTGCCTGGCCGCAATACAAGGAGCCGGACGACGAAAAACCTGTCGAGCGCTACGCCAACATGCCGGACGAAGCGGTGCCCTACCGGCGATTCACAAAGCCTTATTACGACTGGTTTGTCCAGACGGATACGATTGGCTATTACGGCGCCGCAGACAAGCGCCCTGACGGGGACTCTGCTAAGTTGGGTGAAGTCGCTATCGGTTTCATGGCACCGGTCGAAAACAAT
Organism: Terriglobia bacterium; assembly: GCA_050010015.1. Taxonomy (GTDB): domain Bacteria; phylum Acidobacteriota; class Terriglobia; order UBA7540; family UBA7540; genus CAVROP01. Next base: position 12,623 of record JBEKLY010000094.1, on the reverse strand, counting down.
CCCGAATCCATTTTTGGAATTCCGCAGCTGCACGGCGCGCAACTTGCCCTCGACGAAGCCAACGCGCGTGGCGGCTTCCACGGCAAGCCTTATGTACTCAAAGTGCATAACGAATCCGCCCTCTGGGGCGCATCCTCGACCGAACTTGTGAAGATGCTATTCAACGAGAACTGCTGGGCCATGCTGGGTTGCGTCGACGGCCAGAACTGCCACATCGCACTGCGGACGTCTCTCAAGCTCGAGGTCCCCATCATGAACGTCGGCACCACGGACCCCACGGTTACAGAGACGCGCATTCAGTGGCTGATGCACGATTTTATCGACGACCGCCAGCAGGGCTACACACTCGCTGATTACGTTTTCAAAACCCTCAAGCTCAAACGCATCGGGGTGATTCGCACTCAAACCCGCTATGCCCGCCTGGGCGTGGCGAAATTCAATGACGAGGCGCGGCGCATGGGCCGCCAGCCGATCCTGGAGGTGAAATTCGAGCGCGGCGATAAAGATTTTTCAAGACAACTCACGATGCTGAAGAACGCCAAAATCGAAGGCGTCATCATTTGGGGCGAAGCCGCCGAGGCGGGCTTGATCCTGAAACAGATGCGGGCCATGGGCATGAACCAGCCGGCCTTTGGTGGAAGCCGCCTGGCCTACCCGCAGTTGCTCGAGATTGCCGGCCCCGCTGCGGAAGGCACGGTCGTAACCACCACGCTCGACCCCACGCGCCAAGACCCCAAGTGGCTGGCCTTCCGGGATGCTTACCGGAAGCGGTTCAACGAGGATCCGATCGATTACGCGGCCTACGCTTATGACGGCATGAATATTCTGACATCGACGATTGAGAAAGTCGGGCTCAACCGTGGCCGAATCATGGCCGCTCTGCGCGATTACCAGATGAAGAGTTACGACGGCGTGGCCGGGAAGGCTTTCTTCGATCACACTTTGAATAACATTTCGCCGGTGACGATGGCTCGTGTGAAGGACGGGAAGTTTGAGTATTGGCTGGCTCCGCGTCAAGGCGGGCACGAGGGCGCCGAGAGCACCTCCGGCGGGCGTGGCGGACAATAGCTTTGCGTAATTTCAAATCTCACATTTCAAATCTCAGATTTCAAATTTCAAATCTCAAATCCCGCTATGCTGCCGTGCCCCGCGCCGCTGTGCTTCTCGCCGCACTCCTCGTCTGCAATTCTCGTACGCTCGCTCAAACTCCTCCCCAACCCTACGCGGTCATTCCCCGGGACGCAGTGAATTATTCCGGGCCGGGGCGGGATTCGAGCCACGATCTGCCCGGGTCTGAAATCAAAATCGGGCTTCTTGCGCCGCTCACCGGCCCTCGCCAGAACGAAGGCAACGCGCTGCTCGAGGCGGCAAAGTTGGCAATCGAAGACGAGGCCGCGAGCCCGTTTCCCGGCGACCGCCGCCTCTCCATTGTCGCGCGCGACCAGAGCGATTCCTGGGGACGCGCAACGAATGAAATCGTGCGGCTCGTATTCGATGAACAGGCGGCGGCGCTCCTCACCTCGCTCGATGGCGACTCCGCTCATCTTGCTGAGCAGGTTGGGAACAAGGTTGGAATCCCCATCGTCACGCTTTCCACCGACCCTTCCACAACCGAGATCAACCTTCCCTGGATTTTTCGGCTTGCCCCCACTGACACGCAACAGGCCCGCGCGTTTGTGCGTGACATCTACTTCGAACGCAAATTTAAGAAGGTGATCCTGATTACGAATAGCAATCATGACGGGAGAATCGGCGGCGAGGAATTTCAAAAGGCGGCTCACGCACTGAGCGCACCTTCGTTCGACCAGATCGAGGTCAATCCGGTGGGATCCAACCTGGACTCAACGGTGAGTCAAATCATCGCAGCGAAGCCCGAAGCACTGGTGTTCTGGACAGGGGCAGAAACAACGGCGAGATTACTCCAGCCACTTCTCGAGGCACTTCCGACAACCCAGTTTTACCTCAGCCAGGAAGCAGCGCAGACGCATTCCGTCGCGGGCCAGAATAATACTTGGATTCTGGGCTCGAGCCTTGTAGAAAAGCCCCTGCGTGACAGCTTCGAGAAACGCTACCGCGCGAGGACGGGAGAATTTCCCATCCCGGCCGCGGCACAGGCCTACGACGCCATACGGATTCTTGCCGTCTCGCTGCGGAGTTCGGGCCCCAACCGCGCCCGCTTGCGAGATGCGCTGGCTGCGCTCTCGAACTACCAGGGAGCGTCCGGTCCCGTCACCTTCGATCACGCAGGCAACGACCTCGGTGACTTCACTCTTGTCAGACTTCCTTCAGCAGAATCCAGTAGCCCCTGAGCGGGGAAGTAGCGCCGACCTCCAGAGCCTGCCCTGAGCGGAGCGAAGGGTCGGCACATGCTGACCTAAAGGTCAACGCTACGCTGAAACCAGGGCACCGCCCAGCCCGGCACGTCACTTCTTAGAGCTCCTGAGATACACGGTATAGTCCGTCGGCGCCGGCTTGCCGCCCGCCTCACGTACGGCTGAGGCCACTTGCCCGCGGTGATAAGCCGAGTGCAAAACGAGATGCATCAGAATATCCTGAACAGGCGTCTTGTTCTCTGTCCCTTTAAGGCTCAGATAAGTGAGATCGTTCCCAAGCTTTTCGGAAGTGAGCCCTTCGAGGATGCCGCGCCACCGCTGCCGCAAATCCTCGATCGCCGCGCCACATTCTTCGAGCGTAAGGTCCGGCCACGGCTGTGCTGAGGGCGGCGCAGGACTCGCGAACCTGGACATCCAGATTCGTTGCGCCCCGATGATGTGGCACACGGCTTTTCTCGCCTTTTCGACGCCACCAGGCACTGTCTTCAAGCTTGCAAGAGTCTCGGAGTTTGCCCAGTAATCGTATTCAAAAAGTCTACGATGATCCATGCGTTCCTCTCTTGAGACGAAGACTCCGCTCCTCCGCGCGTGGCGGGGACATCGGCTTCACTGTTGGCGACATAGGGCGCGTACAGACATGGCCATGTATGCGCCACCGCCTGTCGACCGCCTAAGACACTCCTTGACGGCAATCAGCTCACATCCACGGCTCTAGCCCCGCACGTTAGCGTCGCCTACGACTGGCGCCTTACTGGGGAAATCCTTGAAAAGCCCGGAGTAGACCAATCCGGCGATGGCCGCGCCGATGATCGGGGCAACCCAGAAGAGCCAAAGCTGCCCGAGTGCCCATCCATGCACGAAAAGCGCAGGCCCGGTGCTGCGAGCAGGATTCACTGAAAGGTTGTCCACAGGTATTCCGATCAAGTGAATGAGCGTAAGGCTCAGGCCGATCGGTATTCCGGCGAAGCCCACCGGTGCGCGACCGTGGGTGGAGCCGAGAATCACAAACAGGAAGAAGAAAGTGAGAACGATCTCCGCCAGCAGGCATGCCCCGAGAGAGTATCCACCCGGCGAGTGTTCGGCATAACCGTTGCACGCGAATCCACCCAGCTCAAACCCAGGTTTGCCGCTGGCAATGAAGTAGAGCACCGTGGACGCGGCAGCCCCACCCAGGACTTGGGCGATGATGTACGGAATCAGCTCTGAAGCCGGAAACCGTCCTCCGGCCCAAAGCCCGACGGAGACAGCCGGATTGATGTGACATCCTGAGATGTGACCGATGGCGTATGCCATGGTCAGCAGGGTAAGTCCAAAGGCCAGAGCCACGCCGAGAAAGCCAATGCCCAACTGCGGGAAGGCTGCATCCAAAACAGCAGCTCCGCAACCGCCGAAGACCAGCCAGAACGTGCCAAAGAACTCTGCACTACATCGTTTTCCTAGCGACATAAGCCGTCTCCCCTTTTTGAGATTTTGAGATTTTGGTCCCGCGGCACTCCGGCTCGGTTCCTGAGGAGCGCCCCGGGTGCTGATGAATTCAGTGTATCATCTTTCGGTTTAACCCTACACCATATTGCAGCACAAGGAAGACTAATCTGCTTTCTGCTTTCTGCCTACCGGCCTTTGCAGTCCGCCGCCCTTTCCCACGTCCGAAGCCCATAGCGGCTGAGATAAATGGGGATATTCTTGAACAGGCGATTCTCAGCTTCAATATCGCGGATCATCGCCCGTTTCACGTGTGAAAGTGTGCCGGTGAGAATGGTAAGAGAACCGCCGTCGCCTCCAGCGCCGTTCACCTTCCAACCTAGGGCTCCGTGCTGCTTCGCGATTTCGATCACCCGCCGCGCATCGCTGCTGACCAAGTCAGGATGAAGCCGCTCCTGCGCCTCGGTGTTTTCAATCATAGCTTCTCCCAGCGCCACGAAATCGCCGGCATGAACAGCATCACGGCTTCTTTCGGCCGTCGCCCGCAAGTCCTGAAGCTTGCGGCACTCGGGCCCAGACCCCTCGAGTTCCCTGATCACTTTCTCATGCACCACCGACGAACTGTGGGATTTTCCGAAGTAGATCAAAACTAGCCGCCGCTCGAGTTCCCACCAAAGCGCGTTGGGAATCTGAATCTGTGAAACGGCAGCGCGCGGATAGTCGAACATCTCAATATAATTGAGCCCGCCGAAAGCCGAACACAACTGGTCCTGAATCCCGCATTGCAGCTTCAACATTTCGGTTTCGATGGCCTGTGCCGTGTACGCCACCTCGTGAGCAGTGAGGTGGCCCTGGGTAAGTCGGTCGAGCGCTCCCACTAATGCCACCGCGACGGCGGCTGAGGTGCCGGTCGAAGCCCCGCTCGGCGCTTCCGAGAAAATCGAGACCTTCAAAGCCAAGTCGGCAGGCACCTTCATGCGCGCAATGGCTGCCTGAAGCAAAGCGTGTCGGCCCCAATCGGATTGCACGCCCGTCGCAGCGAAGCGTTCTAAATAGTTCTCAGCAAAGACCGAGACATCACGCTCCCGGCCGGCATTCTTAAACACTTCCACTTGCACCTCAACGTAGGGATAGACGCCGATATTAAAAATCTTTCCGTGCTTGGCAAACCAAGTGTCCGTCCAGCCGCCGTTGTCGCAAATGCGAATCGGCGCCACGCAGTTGATGATACGGAGTGGGGATAGTGTTTGAAAATCTTCCATTAGAGTCCTCCGTCGAATCGGCGGAAAAGCGTCGGCTGCGATGGTTGCTGCGTTCTCGCTCGCGGCGAGGGAAGAAACCCCTCACTCGTCCGGCGACGGCTGAAGAAATCGCCGTCGCTGGACACCCTCTCCCCACGGGAGAGGGCAGTTCCTAGTTTCGAGTTTCTACTTTCTACTTTGCCTCTCTCCAGTTCAGCCCCACGCCGATATCTACGCGCAGTGGAACCTTGAGCGGATACGCGGACTCCATCTCGGCCTCGACAATTGCGCGGGCGCGCTCCAACTCCGCCTCGGGCGACTCGAATACAAGTTCGTCATGCACGGTCAACAGCATGCGCGTTTTCATCTTTTCACGCTCCAGGCGCGCGTGCACTTTGATCATGGCCAACTTCATGAGGTCCGCGGCAGTGCCCTGGATGGGAGAATTCATGGCTTCGCGCTCCGCTCGATTGCGGGAAGGCACATCGCGGCTGTTGATGTCGGGAATGGACCGCAGACGGCCAAAGAGAGTGCGCACGCGTCCGTAGGTGCGCGCTTCTTCAATCAGGCGATCGATAAACTCTTTCACTTTGCTGTAGCGCTCGAAATAAGCGTCGATGTACCGCTGCGCTTCGGTTTTGCTGGTGCCGGTGCGCTCCGCCAGTCCGAAGGAACTGAGCCCGTAAACCACGCCATAGTTGATGGCCTTCGCCATCCTGCGATGCTCGTGGTTCTGAAGCGCCGGAGGCACGCCGAAAATCTCCTGCGCGGTTCGCGCGTGAATGTCCTCGCCGCGCGTGAATGCCTCGATCAACACCGGATCGTCCGCCAGGTGAGCGAGCACCCGCAGTTCCACCTGCGAATAGTCAGCCGAGATCAACCGGCAGCCCGGATCGGCGACAAACGCCGAACGAATGCGCAACCCGAATTCGTCGCCAATCGGAATGTTCTGCAAATTCGGATTGAATGATGAAAGGCGGCCGGTGCGCGACCCGGTTTGGCTAAAGGTAGTATGCAAACGGCCCGTCTGTGGGTTAATAAACTTGGGGAGGGCGTCAAGGTAAGTCGACTTCAGCTTTGTCCGCGTGCGGTATTCAAGGATCTTGCGCGGCAATTCGTGTTTCTCGGCAAGCCCTTCCAGAACCGAGGCGTCGGTCGAATATTGCCCGCTCTTCTTCAGCCTCTTTCCCCCGGGCAACTTGAGCTTATCGAACAGCACATCGCCGAGCTGTTTCGGCGAGTCGATGTCGAAAGGTTGTCCGGCAAGATCATAGATCTCGCTGGTGAGGCCGGTGAGGTCCTTATCGAACTCGCCCGACATGCCAGCCAGAACGCGCGGGTCGAGGTGGATGCCGAATGCCTCCACGTCCGCCAGAACACTCGACAGCGGAAGTTCTATCTCCTCATAAACCCGTTTCAATTCTTCCCGCGCTATTTCAGGCACGAGCAGTGCGGCAAGCTGCCGCGTGCCGCCCGCCCAGTCCGCTGCCGAGCCCGACAACTTGCGCCCCTGCCGGCGAAGCATCAAGTCTTCGAGCGAGTGGCTCAAGGCCAGCGGATCCAGCAAGTACGAATAGAGCATGGTGTCGTCTGTGACGCCGGCGAGCGTCACGCCCATCTTGGCCAGCAGAATTCGAAGCAGCTTGGAGTTGTGAACTGCCTTGCCGTGCGACCGAGAAGAGAGAAACAACTTCATGGGCTCAAGAAGGCCAGGCGTGGCGGAAACAGTGGCCAGCCGCTTGCCGTCAGAAAGCCCCAAGCCCCGAAGTTCGCCGGCAAAACACTCCTCGCCGTCGACTGCCAGCCCGATCGCCACGGTGGCATGCTCCTCTAGAGCACTTAGCCAGGTACTCACCGACTCAGGCGTCGCTAGATCTTCCACGTCCACCGCTGCCTCGACCTGGACCGGAGCCTCTTGCAGAAACTCGCGCAACATCGAGGTAAAACCCAACTCCTGGCACAAGGCACGGAGTTCAAGATAATCTAGCGACGCAGTCTTGAGATCGGCAGGAGCGACATCCAGGGGTACGTCTGGCCGGATGGTGGCGAGTTCGCGACTGAGCAGCGCTTCTTTTTTGAAATCGCGCAGTGCGTCGCGGTAACTTTGCTTTTCCACCTGCTCGTAGTTTTCGAGCGCCTTGTCGAGCGTGCCGAACTTGCGGATAAGATCGGTTGCCCCTTTCGGCCCGATGTAGCTTCGCTTTTTGGCCCCCGGCGCGAGGGGTGGCTCCTGACCGGGAAAAGGCCGAGCCCCTGGGATGTTGTCGCTGGGATCACCGGTCAACGCCAGCCAGTCAACGACCTGGGAAGGTTTGACGCCTATTACGTTCAGCACGCTTTCAAGCTCCACATTGGAAAGTTTCACATTGTCCAGAGCCTCTTGGAGCTTGCCCTCTTCCGTTTTCTTGCTCGACTGTTTCTGATCCTCCGTAAGCTCGGGTTCATGCGTAGCGAGGCGTGCCTGGTTTGCTTCCTCCACAATTTCGCCGGGGGTCATCGGGACGATAAACGACTCCCGGTCCACAGATCCGCCACGAGGCTTCAGAACAAAAGTATGCTGGTCGACAAGCTGGTATAGGTCCTGATCGCCCGACACGATGAATGCGTTCAGGCCTTCGTCAGACCCTCTCTTCGCTAGCGTGCCCATCACGTCGTCCGCTTCGAAGCCTTCTTTCTCAACAAGCTTTACTCCCATCGCCTGGCAGAATCGCCGCACGTAGGGAAGCTGGACAGCCAGTTCCTCCGGGAACTCCGGACGGTTCGCCTTGTATCGTTCGAATAGCTTGTCGCGAAAGGTGGGGGCCGCAAGGTCAAACGCCACGCCCACCAGATCGGGCCGGTGATCTTTCAAGATCTTCCGCAGGGTCCGTACGAAAATATAGACGGCCTTCGTGGGCATTCCGCTGGGCGAGCGCAAATCCATTTGCATGGGCGCGTGGAACGCCCGAAAGACCAGCGACATGGCATCAATTAAAATCAGCTTCTTGCCGGGCTGGAATTCAGGCAAGGTATTCCTCCGTGTTCGATGTAGTTGGATATTCTAACCTATCCCCTCTGCTCATGTAGGAAAGACTCTCGCCAACCGTTGGTCGCTGCCTGTATCGTTTCGCGAACACCGAGAGTGCACGAGGCGTATTCTTGCACCCCGAACGGGCGAGCTAAGACACCACAGGCGAGCTGCCGTTAGGCGTTAAACTAAGATCGCCGGGAGCATCGGAGCCCGTCAGCAGACGGGCGGCAGAATGTGGCCCATGGCGAAAGCCATGGGATAAAACGTCAGCGTCATGAGCAAGCCCCGTAGGGGCGACAGAAATATTGGACGGAGCGCAGAAAGTCTGTCGCCCGCTGACGCGGGCTTGATCGTTAACCAGCGTCGGCCATCCCACGGCTTTCGCCGTGGGCCACAGTCTTTCGGCCCTCCGGGCCTGCGAGAGTAGCATCGAGAGGCATTTCGCAGACTGCGGCAGGCTTGGGTTAACGCCTCAGGGCCGTTGGCCTGGGCTGTGGTAGCTCGCCCCTTCGGAGCCTCTATCAATATCCGAAGCATTGAATCCCAGGGAAGGAGCACAGCCATCGATCAGCCCTTCGGCGAGTGCCGCTTCCGCGAACCCAAGTTCGTCGAAGGCACACAAATCAGAGCCAATGTTGCGTAATTGACACATGGCTTGTTTCACGGCAACACACGAATCAAGCGTAAATTATTGATAATAAACATATTGCATAATCTCATGGTCTTGGCTAAGAAAATGCTCACCACATGAACTTCGAGGAGCTTCTTGGCCAACCAACATACGATTGCGAATCCCGTCTCCGTCTCCGGTGTGGGCCTCCACACAGGCGTCAAAGTCAACCTCCGGCTTTGCCCTGCCCCCGCAAACTCGGGTGTAGTGTTCCGGCGCACTGACCTCGAGGACTTCATCATTGAAGCCCAGGCCCGAAATGTTGCCCGGGTCGCCTACGCTACAAGCCTGATGAAGAAGGGCGTCCTGATCTCGACCACGGAACATCTCCTGTCCGCCCTGGCGGGCCTGGAAGTGGATAATGCGGTGGTGGAAATCGACAACCTGGAATTGCCGATCATGGATGGCAGCGCGCGGCCCTTCGTTGAACTCATCGCCAAAGCCGGAATTCGCCGCCAGCGGGCCCGAAGGAACTTCGTCAAAATCCTCGAGCCTGTTGAGGTTGCCGATGGCATGAAGCGTATTATTATCTATCCGGCGGATGCGTTCCGAGTCACCTATCGCATCTCCTTTCCCCACCCGCTGATTGGAACGCAAACCATCGACTTTGCCCCCGCTTCGTCCCGCTACGCCGCTGAGATCGCCCCCGCGCGGACCTTCGGGTTTCTGGAAGAACTCGAAATGCTTCGAAAGAACGGCCTGATCCGCGGTGGTTCGCTCGAGAATGCCGTGGTGCTCGACCGCACGGGCGTCGTCAATCCCGAAGGGCTTCGCTTCCCGGATGAATTCTGCCGGCACAAGCTGTTGGACCTGATCGGCGACTTCTCCCTGCTGGGCCACCCGCTGCTTGGCCATGTGGTTGCCGAGCGAGCCGGCCACGCCATGCACGCCCAACTTGTCACGCGCCTGTTGCAGGAACGGAAGTCCTGGAAACTCGTGTCGGCGTCTGAGTCCGCCGCACAACCCGAATCCGAACCCACGCCGGTGTTTGCTGCCAGCGAAGCCCAGTAAGAGCAAAATAAAACAGCTCACGCAAAGTCGCGAAGACACACAAAGCGTGGATCTTTTTCTGCTTTGCGACCTTGGCGTACTTTGCGCCTTGGCGTGAAACAGGCTCGTTACTTTACCGCCCTGAATTTGCCATTTACTCTCCGATCTTTACAATCTACCATTCACCCTGATGCCTGAGAGTTCCAACCCGCCCAGCGAGTCGCTGCTCCCCCTTCTCGAAAAGGCGTTCGGCTTCCCTTCCTTCCGAGCCAACCAGGAAGCGGTGTGCCGCGCCGCCATTGCCGGCCGGGATATCTTGCTGGTGATGCCCACGGGATCCGGCAAGTCGCTTTGCTACCAACTCCCCACCTTGGCGCGCGGCGGAACGGCACTGGTCATCAGCCCCTTAATCGCCCTGATGGACGACCAGGCGGGTAAGCTTGCCTCTCTGGGCTGCAAAGTCGCGCGAGTACACTCGGGCCTGGACCGCCTGACTTCTCGCCAATCCTGCCGCGACTATCTGAGCGGCGGCCTGCAATTCATGTTCATTGCCCCGGAACGCTTTCGAGTTCCGGGCTTCCCTGAGATGCTGGCTAAGCGCAAGCCCTCTTTGATCGCGATTGACGAGGCGCATTGCATTTCGCAATGGGGTCACGACTTCCGGCCGGACTACCGCATGTTGGGGCAGTACCTTCCGGCGCTTCGTCCCGCGCCGGTCATGGCGCTCACGGCCACGGCAACTCCCATCGTGCAGAACGACATTGTCAGCCAGCTTGGCCTGGTCGACGCAGCTCGATTCATCCACGGCTTCCGGCGCGAAAACCTGGCCATTGAGGTCGTCGAGGTGCCGCGCCCCGAGCGCCCTCAGCTCACGGCGGAACTTCTCAGCGATCCCGCGCGGCGTCCGGCCATCGTTTATGCTCCCACGCGCAGGGAATCCGAAGAACTGGCCCGGGAACTGTCGAGCCTGTTTCCCGCTGCTGCCTACCACGCGGGGCTCGAGTCCAAACAGCGGGAGCGCGTGCAGGCGGCGTTCGTCGAGAGCCGGCTTGACGCGGTGGTTGCCACCATCGCCTTTGGCATGGGCATTGACAAGCCCAACGTGCGCACCATCATCCGCACCGCGCTGCCCGCGAGCCTGGAGGGCTACTACCAGGAGATCGGCCGCGCCGGGCGCGACGGCCTCGCGAGCCGCACGATCCTGATGCACTCCTACGCCGACCTGCGGGTGCACGAGTACTTCTTTGAGCAGGATTACGCCCCCTTGGAAACTCTCGAGGCCATCTATCACCGGCTCGGTCCTCAGCCCCAGTCGAAACTGGGCCTCTGCCGTGCGCTGCTCATGGATCCCGAGTTGTTCAACCGGGCCCTCGACAAACTTGCTATTCATGGCGGCGCGGCGATTGAGTTGACGGAAGACGTGACGGTGGGCAGCAAGGACTGGAAGCAGTCTTACCTCACCCAGTTGGAACAAAAACGCGCGCAATTGGAACTGATGCGGCGCTACGCGGAAACCCATCAGTGCCGCATGCAAGCCCTGGTGCGCCATTTCGGAGACTTTGCGGACGCGCAGCGCACTTGCGGTCAGTGCGATTTCTGCGCCCCCAGGCAATGCATCGCGCAGCAATTCCGCCCCGCCACGCAGGCCGAACGGCGGGTCGTACACCAGATCATCGAGGCGCTTCGCCACGCCAGATTTCAATCCCTCGGAAGATTGCACCAATCGTTGTCGCCAAGCGAGCCCGTCACGAGAGACGACCTCGAAAGCCTCGTAGGGGCGATGGCTGCCGCCGGACTGGTGCTCGTCGAGGACACGAGCTTCGAGAAGGCGGGCCGGGTCATATCCTACCGCAAAGTCACGCTGACTCGCGAAGGGTTTGACCTGACCGAGCGCACTCCTCTAGACCTTCTGCTGGCCACAAACCGAGCGGAAGAATGGCAGCCGCCCAAGCGCAAAAGGAAAAAGTCCCCGGCGTTGAAACAGCCGCCTGCTGTTATCTTATCGGTTAACGAACCCGCGCCCAAGAAGAAGAAAAGGCCGCCGGAGCAGCAGCGAGGCCCGGAAACATTCTCGCCGCAGGAAGCCGAGCTCGAGCGACAGCTGCGCGCCTGGCGAAACGCGGAAGCGAGGAAGAGCGGATTTCCGCCTTACTGTGTGTTCAGCGATCAGGCCTTATACGGGATCGTTCAAGCCCGGCCCGCTAATACGAGCGAACTGCTTGAAATCAATGGCATCGGACCCGCGAAAGTTGAAAAGTATGGGCAGAACATCCTTCAGATCTGCCGTGCGGTAAAAGGTGAACTGTGAGTTGTGTCCTGAATCGCCCACTGTGCCTCGCAAGAGTGCCCTGTTATTCCGAGCGACGATTATTTGATTCATCGGCTCGCTGTTGCTCTGATAGTCAGAGTGCCGAAGGCACCTCGGAGTGCGGTAGCGCCAGCTACTGCCGTTCGCTCATATTCCACGGCGGTAGCTTCGCTGCCGCACTCCAAGGCGCTTCGCGCATTGCTCCCGTGGGGGCGCGGGGTGACCCGCGATGGCGTTTTCGCGAGCCAGCGCGGGCCGGGTGAGGGGGTTGTGGCTCGCTGATTCTCCGGCCCGGCGCGCCGCCGGCGAGGGGACAATCTGACTTATGCACGGTGGTGCTATTTCGGCACTTTGCCTCTTGCGAGAGTCCCATGACGGGAGTATTCTCTCTGCGGGGGATTAGTGATAGACCTTCAGGCAATTCAATCATTTCAATTGAAGAGGAGGCGTACTATATGCCAATCACGGCTGTAGTCGAGAAGAACGCTTATGAAGCGGCGATGGAGAATTTCGATCTCGCCGCCGAGGCGCTCGAACTCGACCATAATGTGCGAAATATGATCAAATCTCCCGAACGGGTGCTGACCGTCCACCTGCCCGTTCGGATGGACAACGGGAAGATTCACACTTTTCAGGGTCACCGCGTGCA
>JBEKLY010000093.1:0-24530 GCA_050010015.1 Terriglobia bacterium | reverse complement strand
GTGGCGGCGCTCGAGAGCGGACTGGGTCGAATCGCCTTCGTGCACAAGAAATATGCCGATGCGGAACGCTGGTATGGCGACGTGGTGACGCGCTTTGGGCAGTCCCATTCCGCGCCCGGCGCCATGTACTGGCGGGCTGTGACTCATTACAAGGCGACCAGCGATCACACCGTACTCGGCAAAGTCGCCGAAGATCTTCGAAGCAAGTATCCCTCGAGCGTTTGGACTGCCAGAGCCATCCCCTGGTTGCCGCAGCCGTTAAAGTAGGAAGCAGGCAGCGCAGACTCGCCGCTGTTGCGAGTCTGCGGCTCTTTGGTTAAGTCATTTTATTGTTGTTCCTGCTGCCGCACGACCACCGGCTGGCGCAGAGATACGAGACATGCACCACGCGCGAGTTGCTTCCATGAGTCTCGAGGAGTAATATCCAACTGACCAAAAGCTATGGCGGCAAACAAGAAGAACAAAAAGCCGAGTGCACCACCTCCCGTCACAATGGATTCGGCACAGGGCCCTCCCGGATGGAAAACCCGGCACGGGACCTACCCCCAGTGGATCACGGCTATCGCAGCTATCGCCGCGTTCGCGCTGGGGCTTTATAACCTAATTGATGCTCAAAGCGAGCGGAACTTCAAAGATCGTGTGAATAGCCAAATTGATGAAAAGCTCACTCCTATAAACTTCAAGTTCAATGACCTTTCCGAAAAACTTGCGAAGCTCGAAGGAATTGTCGAGACTCTCAGTAGACCCTCTGCGTTCAAATCGATCTCCGAGTTAAAACCGAGTGAATTTGCAAAGGCGTTGCCTGATCTTCGGAAAATAACTCACCAACTTCTGTCGCCGGGGACGCCACTAGATCAGCAAGCTATCCAGAATGTAGCTTCTAAACTTAGAGAGATCCCTGAAACATCTCCTGATTACTGGCCAACTGTGCTCCAGTTCATTCACTTTGTTAGCGCCGGACAGTCCCCACACGTGCCGCCGCCAGGTCCGCCAACCATGAGGATTCGGTCATCTTTCGACATAAAAGTAATCGAGTCGAATAAGGTGGTCCTTCTTGATGGAGGCGGCCTTGTGAATTCAACATTTACGAATTGCCGTATTGTATTCACCGAGCAGCCTGTGAAGATGCAAAACGTTCTCTTCATCAATTGCCTATTTGAGATGCCGGTCACAGCGACGCCGACGCCATACCTAAAGCGCGCTGCGAAGGAATTGTTAGTGGCAGACCTAAAGAGAGTCTCAATCACCTCCCTATAGCAACGCGCGCCCGCGAATCAATTCATTGGCTGGAGTATTCGCGTTATCTACAAAGTTGGGGCCGGTAGCGCGGAGGTGGGCGCAGTTTGCCCTCCTCTGCGGTTCTTCGTTGGGGTACAACACCGGCCGATGATTGCTGCGCCCACGGAAAAGCCGCAGAGGAACGCCAAGAACGCGAACCGCTGTGCTACGCAGATCGCTATTCAGCTAAAACCTGGACGTACTCGTTACGGTGGGACCACACTGCGGGGGTGACGTGATAGGCATTCAGTGCTTCGATCACATCTCCGCCTACCGTCTGTTCCTGATCGTTCAGGAAGGCGTAGGCTTCTGCCTCATGTGCTGTATCGCCGGTGCGTGCAGCCCGCGTGTCGCTCAGAGTCCACAAATACGCGAAAATGTTTTCTCGTTTCGGGGCCGCAATGGCCTGGAGAATCCGTTCCGGACGGGAGCGCGATTTCGGAATCAGAAAGTCCACTCCATGGTCGTAACCGCTTCTGCCCGCGAGCTTCACCCTGGCTGTGTACCGAACGTCGTGGCTGTCGAGGAAGGCCCGCACGTCCTCGAAGAAAAAACTTGCAACTCGCGGCTGGGCCATCACGAACATATCGTTAACGGCCAGCATAGCCTGAACCAGCGAATGGAGTCGCTGCCCGAGGTTTTTGGGCGAAGCCTCAACCAGCAGTTGGTTGTTTTCGAGCCGGACACCGAGCCCATTCAGCACGTTATCGATCACCAACTTCCTTTTGGGCGTGTCCATTTCGAGCCCACTCGTTCTCAGATCGGAAAGGATGTAGCCGTCATCACACAAAACGATGTTTCCGTTCCGTCGCGTGGCATACACTTGGAGGTGGTCGTTGTGCCGATCGAGAAAGGGAGTGGTGAGTTCACAGGAGCCGCTCACTTCCTCTACAGAAAGTCCCTGGCGGAGCCAATCCACGTAGGAGTCGATGAGCTTTTGGCACTCATTCCGATTCATGTGAAGACCCCCTGAAATAGCCCCGCGTTACCCCCGTCAGATCAGGTGACCGTAGACTTCACAAGGCGGAGCCTGCTTCAGCTTTCAAGCTAGCCGGTGCGCTCCTGAGGTTCATTATCGTTGCCGTACACCTCTTCGCGAATGATACGCTCGGTAGCTTCGTTCAGGTATTCGTCGAGGACTAGCTTTATTTCACCGAACTCCGGCCAGAGCACGCCGTTCACCAGGGAGGCGGGGGCGCGCAGCATGACCGTGGTGTATCGCTGACCTTTATACCGGTAGGGTTCGAGGCCGTGGCGGCGGCAAAGGGCCGTGAATAGCCGCCGTTGCCAGCGGTCAGGCAGCGAGAACTTGAACTCGACCGGCTTCTCGCGGGGTTCGGCCGCGGCAAGCGCCTGCCTGACGCGGCCAATGGCCGCCGCGGCGGCCTCACGTTCTCCCGTCGTGGTTGCGCCTTC
Source organism: Terriglobia bacterium (assembly GCA_050010015.1). Lineage (GTDB taxonomy): Bacteria > Acidobacteriota > Terriglobia > UBA7540 > UBA7540 > CAVROP01. The sequence goes on along the minus strand of JBEKLY010000093.1, from coordinate 21,836 downwards.
GAAGAGGGCATAGATCTTACGCAGCTTTTCGCGAAGTTCGGCGTCGGTGGCCATTGGTGTGCCTAGAATACGCGAAAGATGACACAGGCGCAAATTCCGTTCCGCCGAGCAACGGGATGCCGCGGGTGGCCAACCAGGCAAGGGAAAAGGGCCCATAAAGTCCGCTCACTTTTTCGCATTTTCCGCTTGACAAGCTCCGAGGCATGCAATAGCCTATTATTGTGGTCATATTGCAGACATTTTGTTGCAGGTGGGCGCCGGGGCGCGCTGATGCTCAGGGGAAAGCGGCGAGGGTCCGGCGAGTGGGAAACGCAGGGCACTGCAAAAAATGGAAAATAGTGGGAACGAAGCTAAGAAGTACCTGAAAACAAAGCACATCACTCTTTTGAATGCTGCAAAATATGCGCGCTTTGCGCGCAAATCACCGCAGAATAGGGCCTGAAAGGAGCAAAAAGCAGCACATCTTGCGGAAACGAACCGAAGCTGCCGAGCCGAATGGCTTGGGCTCACAAGTGACACGAAGTCGGCTACAGGTACGACTGTGGAAAACTCCTTCGCCGCACTTTAGCGCTGCCCTTCAGGTCAGCATTCCGCCGGGACGGCGCTTGTGACTGCCCTGGACAACCACAAGGGTTCCCTACAAACCCGCGGAACAAAGCCAGAATGTTGTTGAAAACAAAGGATCGCTGCGAAAAACTCGCAAAGGACTGCTAGGGGCACGGGGCGTGTGCCGGCCAACCACCCCTCACCCCTCCTTAGCCAAGGAGGGGAATTAGCTGGCTGAGAACTGATAGCTGACGGCTGAAAGCTGTTTTTCAAGGAATCTCGTGGCCAATCAATTCTTCCGGAAGAAGAGCATTGATAAGCTGATTGCGGACGCCGACGCTCCCGGCCATCAGCTTCGCAAGACCCTCGGGCCGTGGTCGCTGACGGCGCTCGGCATCGGCGCCATTATCGGGACGGGCATTTTCATACTGACCGGCACTGCGGCGGCGGGGGAGAGCCTGGAAGTACGGTCCATCCTCAAAGCGCCGCTGCTGGACGCCCTGCTGCACGGGACAAAAGCCCTGGGAATGGCGGGACGGCCGGGCGCGGGACCTGGGATAGCTCTCTCTTTCCTGTTGGTGGCCTTTGTCTGCGCGCTGGCGGGGCTGTGCTACGCCGAGTTGGCCTCCATGATTCCCATCGCCGGGAGCGCCTACACCTATTCATACGCCACCTTGGGCGAGATCGTGGCCTGGATTATCGGCTGGGACCTCATCCTTGAGTACGCGGTGAGCAACATGGCGGTGGCTGTGGGCTTCTCCGCCTATGTGGACAGCCTGTTGCGCGGCTTCGGGCTGAATCTGCCTCCCAAGCTGATGCAGCCCATGATCATGGGAGGCAAGGCGACAGGCGCTTACTTCAACCTGCCGGGCTTCCTGATCGTGATGATCCTCACGGTGATCCTGGTGATCGGAATCCGGGAGAGCGCGGGGGCCAACAACCTGATGGTGGGGGTGAAGCTCATCGCCATCCTGGTGTTCATCGGCGCCGCCTCGCGGTTCATCCACGTCTCGAATTGGAAGCCCTTCATGCCCAACGGCTTTCAGGGGGTGCTGACGGGCGGGGCGATCGTCTTTTTCACCTACATCGGTTTTGATTCTGTTTCTACGGCCGCCGAAGAGTGCAAGAACCCGCAGAAGGACGTTCCGACCGGAATCATTGCCTCGCTGGTCATTTGCGCTGTGCTGTATGTTTCCGTGGCGTTGGTCCTGACCGGAATCCAGTACTGGCCGACTTTGCGCAACGCCGCGCCCGTGGCCAACGCGCTGGTGGCGATCGGGCTTACCAACATTATGAAGTGGGTGACCATCGGGGCTCTGATGGGGATGCTGAGCTCCTTGCTGGTCTTCCAGTTGGGGCAGGCGCGGGTGTGGTTCGCCATGTCGCGCGACGGGCTGCTGCCGCGAGTATTCTCAAAGGTTCACCCGCGCTTCCGCACGCCTCATGTCAGCACCTGGGTGGCGGGCTTCTTTGTGGCCATCCCTGCCGGTGTTTTTGACATTGGAACGCTCGCCGATCTGTCGAATATTGGGACGTTGTTTGCCTTCATTCTGGTTTCGTTGGGAGTGCTGGTGCTCCGCCGCACTCAGCCCGAGCGCCGCCGGGCTTTCCGTACGCCCTGGGTGCCCGTCGTGCCAATCATGGCCATCCTATGCTGCCTTATCCTCATGGCCAGCCTGCCCATCGAAACCTGGGTGCGATTCGTGGTGTGGCTGATCATCGGGCTCGTCATCTACTTCGCCTATAGCCGGCACCGCAGCGAGTTTGGCAGAAGTCCCCGGGAGGCGGTACCCGTAGTGAAGGCGGCGGTTGGCGCTCCTTAGCTCGAGAGGCGGGGTGAAAAGACGCTACGGCGCCAGAAACATTGTGCCCGACTCTCCGCCCCGTCGAAGTCCTCTCCTCTTGCAACTCCCTTGCGATAAGAGGGTTTACTGCTCTTTGAGGTCCCGCCTCTTTTATCGCAGCACTGGAACGCCTCTTGCCCTACACTACGGTGCCATGTCACATAGCGCGAAGTTTGACTCACCAAGCCTCTACGATGCAGACCGCCAAGCCATCCTGAAAATCCTATCCATCCTCGGGGGTTGGGAGATTCGCCGCTCGTTTAATCAGATCGGCATTCATGCGGGGGACCAGATTCGGGTGGTCTGCCGCGCACCCTTCGGGGGTCCGCTGGTCATCGACAACCGGGGGACGCAAGTTGCAGTCAGCAGGCAACTAGCCGAGAAGATCAAAGTAGAAGTCCTGCCGTGAAGGTCGCTCTCGTCGGCCAACCCAATTGTGGCAAGAGCACCCTGTTTAACTCCGTTGCGGGCTATCGTTCTCTCACCTCAAACTTTGCCGGAACCACCGTCGAGTACACCCACGGCCAGGCGCGTGTAAACGGCACGGTCGTTGACCTCATCGACCTGCCCGGCCTTTATTCCCTGACGCCCACCAATCCCGTTGAAGCCGTCGCCTGCGAGTGCCTTTTGAGCGGCCAGTGGGATGCGATCATCAACGTCATCGACGCTTCGCAACTGGCGCGAAGCCTGGAACTGACGCTCGAATTGAAGGACCTCGAAGCGCCCATGGTGGTGTGCCTCAACATGATGGATGAGGCGGTGCGCAAGGGCATCCTCATCGATTCGAGAGCGCTCTCGGCCGCCCTCGGGGTTGCCGTGGTGGAAACGATTGCGGCGCGCGGCCAGGGAATCCTCGATGCGTTCCGGGCCGCCTTGGCCCTTTCCCGTCAGACTACACAGGTAAACCTCCAACCCTTCGTCTATGCGCCGGAAGTCGAAGACACCGTCGAAGAATTAGCACGGAAACTCAGCGTCATGAACTCCCCTCCTCTGCGGGAGGAGAGGTTAGGGGGGGGTGGATACGAGGCCCAGCCTTCCGCCAACCACCCCCTGGCCCCCTCCTTAGCAAGGAGGGGAGGTCCTAAGGACGCTCTCGCCTCCACCGCCGTTGCCATCGCGACTGTCCCGGCTGAACCAGCCGTGGCATTTCCCCCCGCTCGTTTCGAGGCCCTGCAGCTTCTGCAAAGCAATCCGCAAGGGTTGGCGCAACACCCCGCCCCGTCGGTGGCAGCAGCCGTGCTCCAGGCACAAGACGAAATCACCCGCCTTCTGGGTCAGCCCGCGGATGCGGCGATCTCCTCAGCGCGGCATGCTGCTTGTTTAAACCTCTTCGAAAGTGTCGCCCGTGTCGCGCATCCCCGCAGGGACTGGCGGGAGCAGGTCGACCGGTTGGTGATGCATCCGGTTTGGGGATATGCTGTGCTGGTCCTGGTTTTCCTCGCGATCTTTCAGTTGATCTTCACGGTGGGCAAGTTCTCTGAGGACCGCATCCTGGGCGTGTTCAACGCCCTCATCGCCGCCATGACCCGGCACATGGATCCGCACAGCCTGCTGCTGGCGGCAACGAAAGGCGCAGTGCTGGGGACGGCCGGCGCCGTCGCCATTGTCTTGCCTTACTTGCTGCCCTTCCTGGTGTGCCTCGCCGTGCTCGAAGACCTCGGGTACCTCTCTCGAGTAGGCTACCTGATGGACGTCCTCATGCACCGCCTGGGGCTGCATGGCACGGCAACCCTGCCCATGCTTCTCGGTTATGGATGCAGCGTGCCGGCGGTGATGGCGACGCGCATCCTCAGTTCCCGGCGCGACCGGTTCATCGCCGCCGTGCTCTCCGTGCTGGTCCCCTGCTCGGCGCGCATGACGGTGATCATGGCGCTGGTCGGTGTTTACCTGGGCCCTTACTACGCGCTCGGTATCTACGCTTTGAATCTCCTGGTGGTGGTGCTGGCCGGGCATATCCTGGCCCTGATCTGGCCGGAGATCTCTCCCGGGATGTTGATGGAAGTGCCGGCTTTCCGCCTGCCCGCGCTGAAAGTAGTCCTGATGAAGACCTGGTGGCGCCTGCGCGAGTTCGTGCTGGTGGCATTCCCGCTGCTTGTCGCGGGCAGCGCGGTCTTGAGTCTGATCGAGTTCTATGGATGGCAGCAGGTCATCAACTCCGCGCTTTCGCCATTGACTGCACTCCTGGGCCTGCCGCGCGTAGTGGGCCTGACCTTGATTTTCGGCGTTCTTCGAAAAGAACTCTCTCTCCTGATGCTCATGCAGGCCCTGGGAACCACGAACGTGGCCTCCGTCATGAGCGTGGCGCAAATCCTTATCTTCACCCTCTTCGTTACCTTCTACATTCCTTGCATGGCCACGCTCGCTTCCATGTTCCGCGAGTTGGGCTGGCGCCTCACCGCCGCCGCCGCCACAGCATTGCTTGTGCTGGCGGTCGCCATCAGCCTGGCCGCGCGCGGAGTCCTAGCGGTTCTGTAATTGAAATCAACCCTGCGACGTTGTAGGAGCAACCCTCGTGGTTGCCCGACGCCCGCAGGCTTTGGACTGCAGGGCGGGCGGCCACAAGGGCCGCACCTACGACGCTCGGAATAGACAGACTCCGTCGCGGCCGCTACAATGCTGTCCTTGTCGGCTTGGGCCGTCACACGAAAAACTGTGGGATTCCAAATGACCCGCAGTGAGTTGTGGGGCCCGTCAGCCGCCCGATGGCGCTCCGTCTTCGCGTGGCGAGACTTACAGTGCTTGAGAGGAACGGTGACAGTTCGTTTTAGGCGTGGTAGAATGTTTTCTCACACCAACTTTGTGTTGACGGGCTCCGGTGAGCAAAAACAAATCTTGATTGGATTCCCGGCGTGCAACAACTATTAATTTTCGAGCCCGCCGCACCTCCTGCAGACCCGCTCGAAGCGCAGTTACGGGGGTTGCCCAAGATCGACCTTCACGCGCACCTTTCTGGCTGTCTCCGGCTGAGCACCGTTGAGCAACTTATCCGTGATGGTCACCTCGAAGTCCCCAAGTCGGCTGGGCGAAACCTCACTGGCGCACTTGTTTTCCAATCGCGCGCAGATAGCTACGCTGCCTCGTTTCAGCCGTGGTCCCAGATCTTGAACAAAATCATGGAGATCCCGGATGTTGTCTCTAGACTGCTTCTCGAGCTGGCGGAGGATTTCTCTCGCGACGGCGTTGTCTACTCGGAGGTGCGTGTCTCACCGCGCGTCCCCCTGATCAACGGGGAGATTCACCGCTTTCTTAAGGTAGTTGACGAGGCGGTAACAGAGGCCCGGAGACAATTCCCACTTGATCTCAGGATTATTCTGGGATTTACGAGGCACAGCTTTTATCACCTCTCGCCTGAGAGCCAAGACCACTCAGTTGCAACCATACTCCGCGCTGCTGAACCGTACCGGGGCCGGACGATTGTCGGGTTCGACCTGTGGGGTAATGAGGAGCGCCACCCTCCGCGGGAGTTCGAACGCATTTTCCGGCCCATCCGCGACGCCAATTATCCGCTGACGATTCATGCCGGTGAGGTGTACTCTGCTTCATTCATTCGCGATGCAATCCAGATTCTCGCATGCCAACGACTAGGTCACGCCACGGCCATTGTCAAGGACAAGGCGTTGTTCGAACTTATCCGGCAGCACCAAATACTCATTGAGGTCTGCCTCACGTCCAATTGGGTCACGGGTGTGGTCGACAACTTGAGCTCTCACCCTCTAAAAGCGATGATTGCCGAGCAATTACCCGTCAGTTTATGCACGGATAACACCCTCATATATAACACCTGTCTATCTCGGGAAGTCGCAAAGGCTCTACGGCTTCGCCTGATTCGGCCGTTCGAGGTCCCCGGCCTTTTCCGTGCGGCCGCGCAGCATATATTCGGTCCGGCCAGCTTGCGGCCGGGCCTCTTAGATCGCGTAGAGATGGCATACACTCCCCAGATCCTCGCACAAATGGTCGACACACTGACCCAGGAGGGCTCGGGAGGCCAAGAAATGGTTTGACCTCGTCGTTCCCATCTCGCCAATCCGGGGGACTAAATGCCGAAGATACGTGACACCCCTCGTCCTAAGCAGACAGTCTTTATCGCATGGTCGGGACCACAAAGTAGGTCCATAGCGCAAGCGTTTCGGGACAGCCTGCCCCTGATGATTAACGCCGTAAAGCCCTGGATGTCAGAGGCCGACATTGACAAGGGATCGCAGTGGCACAGTGAGCTCCATAGTCACCTCCAAGACACTGCAGCAGGCATAGTGTGTCTCACGCCAGACAACCGGGAGGCCCCTTGGTTGTTGTTTGAGGCCGGAAGCCTCGCGAACGCGGTGGGGAGGGGACTCGTCTGCACTTATCTCCACCGATTGAAGACCATAGACCTCAAAGAGCCGCTGTCACAGTTCCAAGCGACCGTTGCAGAGAAGGAGGACACGCGGAGGCTCGTCCAAACGATTAATCGAGCTTTAAGCGTGGGCCGCGTACCCGACGGGCAGCTCAATAGCGCCTTCGACATGTGCTGGCCCAAGCTTGAAACCGCTCTCATGGATGCATCAAAGCTTGATCAGGGCACCGAACCGGTGAAGCGCGAGGAGAGAGACATTTTAGAGGACATGTATGTACTGGTGCGTGAGCAATCGAGACCGAATTACCCTCAGATCGCGGACCTCATTGCGAGGGAGATGAGTAAGCAGAACATGGCCCAACTCGAAGCGCTGAAAAAGCGTGAGGAATGGGCCCAACTGTCGACCAACCTCACCACCGGTGTTATAAAAGCCGCCACAGTCGTGTTGCGGTTGCTGACTGAAGAACTGAGGCAGTTATGCAAGGATGGAGCGGCCCGCCCTCCATTTCCTTGCGCAGATCTCGATCTCCTTAGAAGGCGCATGCTGCAGCAGGTCTTTCGGAATCTGCGCACAGTTTTCGAAGCAGACACCAGGGGAATTGACACCACCACGTGGCCGCACAATTTTTTCAAGGTCGCTTTGTTTGAACCCGTTGGTGAATCTCCTTTGATGCTCCGACGAACCGGTTATGACTATCCGGAGGGTCTTGAGCCCAGCCCCCAAACCGAGACGATAGATATCGATCATTTTCAGCAAGCAGCTCTGGCGCTCGCATTTCACAACAAAGACATCGTTGTCATCCAGGATATTAAGAGCGAAGTACAAAAACCCCCTGAGACAAGCAGATGGATGGATCTCAGACCAAGACAGTCCGACGAATACGAATCGATGGTGTGCGCAGCTGTTATCACAGGAAGGAAACTCGATCCTCGACGCCGTTGCTTGGGAGTGCTGGTAATCGACACGAATCGCGCCAGTTACTTCGCCGAGGACCGCGACTTCAAAGCATTCCTCGGAACATTGCTTAATCCGTTCAGGACGATGCTTACGCTGATACTAGAGCTGAATCTTTACTTTGGCTGCCGTGCTGGCACCACTCCTGAGCCCTCGGGCTGAGCAGCGTCAATGAAGTGACGCGCGGGGTGCCGATCCGGTGGCGCGTCAGAGGGCGGTGCCAGCTGGAGTATTTCGTGGCTCTTCGCCCGGGATGGCCACCCGCAAGGGATGTGCGATACCTTCCACGGACAGGCGTGGGACCAGAGGGGTCCCATGTCGCGCCTTCGGAGACGCCGGCTGGCCTTTCGGTCGACCGCACTCCCCGCCGACGCACTCAAATGTATTTAGACTAAGAGCACAAGGCGCCAAGAATGCGGTTACCACTGCGCAGCCCGCTACAGTGGGATGTTCCCGTGTTTCTTCGGCGGGTTGGTGTCGCGCTTGGATTCGAGCATGCGTAAGGCCGCGATCAGTTTGGGGCGAGTATCGCGGGGCTGGATGACGTCGTCCACCCAGCCGCGCTCGGCGGCGATGTAGGGGTTGGCGAAGCGCTCGCGGAATTCGGCGATGCTTGCGCGGCGCAGGGTTTCAGCGTCCTCGGCCTTCTGCAGCTCGCGACGATAGACAATATTCACCGCGCCTTCCGGCCCCATGACGGCGATTTCCGCGGTGGGGTAAGCCAGGTTGATATCAGTGCGAACGTGCTTTGATCCCATCACGCAGTAAGCCCCGCCATAAGCCTTACGAGTGATGACGGTGATCTTGGGGACGGTAGCTTCACAGTAAGCAAAGAGCAGCTTGGCCCCGTGGCGAATGATGCCGCCATACTCCTGCTGCGTGCCGGGCAGGAAACCCGGAACGTCCTCGAAAGTCACGATGGGGATATTGAACGCGTCGCAGAAGCGGATGAAGCGCGCGCCCTTGTCCGAAGCGTTGATGTCAAGGCAGCCGGCCAGCACGGCGGGCTGGTTGGCGACGATGCCCACGCTCTGCCCGGCGAGGCGCGCAAAACCCACCACCAGGTTCTTCGCGAAGTGCTCGTGCACCTCGAGGAAATAGCCGTCGTCCACAACGCAGTGGATGATCTCCTTGATGTCGTAAGGTTTGTCGGGCTCCACCGGCACCAAGGTGTCGAGCAGGGCATCCCGGCGCTCCGCAGGATCCTGGGTTTCGACGCGAGGCGGATCTTCGTGATTATTCTGCGGCATGAACGACAGCAACTCGCGGATCAGTGCCAGGCAATCGGGGTCGTCGTTGGTAACGAAGTGCGCCACCCCGCTCGTGGCGTTGTGGGTCATGGGTCCGCCCAATTCTTCTTTGGTGACATCCTCATGCATGACGGTCTTGATGACGTCCGGGCCAGTCACGAACATGTAGCTCGAGTTCTCGACCATCAGGATGAAATCGGTGATGGCGGGCGAATACACCGCGCCCCCCGCGCACGGCCCCAGGATGGCGGAAATCTGAGGGATCACTCCCGAGGCCAGCGTATTGCGGAGAAAGATGTCGGCATATCCTGCGAGCGACGCGACCCCTTCCTGAATGCGCGCACCCCCCGAGTCATTCAAGCCAATGATCGGCGCGCCCACCTTCATGGCAAGGTCCATCAGCTTGCAGATCTTTTCGGCATTCGCTTCGCCCAGCGAGCCGCCGAAAACGGTAAAGTCCTGCGCGAAGGCAAAGGCCAGCCGGCCGTTGATGCGCCCGTGTCCGCTCACCACTCCGTCGCCGGGAATGCGCTGCTGGTCCATCCCAAAATCGTGACAGCGGTGCTCGACCAGCGTGTCGATTTCTTCAAAGCTCGAGGGGTCAAAGAGCATTTCGAGCCGCTCTCGCGCCGAGAGCTTACCCTCCGCATGCTGTCTCGCCCGGCGTTCCTCACCGCCGCCTGCCACCGCCGAAGACCGGCGCCGCCGCAATTCCTCGAGCTTTTCCGTCATCCTGCCCACAACCCGCTCCATTCCTCACAGGCGATAATCGAGTTCCCGGGCCGTTTGGGATCGTATTTCACGCTGGCCGCGCACCCGGCGGACACCCGGGCCCGCGCCGCGATCTCCGGCAGCGCTGAAACGTCCTGGGCGGCCTCGTAAGTTACTCCGGCCACTTCGTAAGAATAAACGACCAGTGCAGACTTCGACTCGGCCGTGTCGGCTTCCACGAGATCCACAACTCTGCCCGCGCTGATGCGGCCGCACTTGTTGACGTTCAGGCGGCGTAACTTTTCGATCTCGGCGGGGTCTTTGCGGCGCCAACGCAGGAATACGGCGCGCCCCACCCTTCGGCCCAACTCGAGCGCCCGCGCTGACCATCGCCTCCCCGCAAGACGGCGAGAACCGCGCAACGCTTCTCGCCTGTCTCCCCCTTCACCAACGGGTGCGACGGGCGCTGTTTTTTCTGCAGAATCGTCGAACAACAATTGCGCCTTTCAGCGAGGGATTCGAAAGGTTCGTTTCGAGATTATAACATCTTCGCAACCGCGCGGGTGGGCGCTGATTCTCGGCTGAGAACGTGCGACAACAACACAAGCCTTCATCCTGAGCGAAGCGAAGGATCTCTGCAGTTGCCGTTGTTTCCGCGAACTACAATGAACTGCCGGGATCCTTCGCTTCGCTCAGGATGACAGCCGGTTGTTTATTTCCCACCGTCTGGCGCCGCGGGCTACAGACTGCTGCCAGCCCCGCAGGTTCACTTCTTTGGCGAAGTTCCGACCTCCAACCTCAGGGCACGACTCACCGTGTTCACTTTTCCATCACCGGGCCAATGCGGGTCTCTACTTCAAAGACTTTGAAGCCTGAGTACCTGTGGATATTGTGAAAATGTCGTTGGTGAATCCACACGTCATCAACAACTTCGGTGGGCAGCCACAACGCGGTGGAGGCTTGGTGAAGGTGAATTTCACTCAACTCCACTCGCGTCGTCGCACGTTTCAGGTCGACCTCCGGAGGTGGCGCCAACAGAAAGGTTTCGATGCGTACAATCTGGCAGGTTGCCGGATCGATCCACGCCAGGCCCTGTAAACACAGCGGAAAAACAGCAGTTCCTTGACGCAACTCGGTGGGCCAGGGGTACTTCCCCGGGATTTCGACGAATCCCACCACTTTGGCCTCCTTCCCGCCGGCCATCTGATGCCCGAAGTCGCGGAACCGGCAGCCGACTTGATTCTGCGGATGGAAGTGCTCGAGAGGCGTTGTAACAAGGCCGTTGCTGAGAAAGATCCGCCCTCGGCCGAGGTTTCGATAATCAATAGGGCGCCCTTTCAAATCGGTGCGGTACTCGTCCATCAACAGGTCGCCCTCTCTCCGCCTGACCACCAGATAGTTAAACTTGCCTCGATAGGTCACACGGCATTTCTTGCGCAGGCCCTCGTCGCAAGGCCCTGAGCGGACCTCTTCCGCAGAAGTCATGTTGGGAAATTGATCGAATAGCGCGGACACGCGCTTGCCCACGGCGCTAAGGAGTGCCGGCAGATCCTGCTGGCTTTCGGGGAGTTGTAGGCCCTGGAGTTCGGGCAGGTCCTGAATCTGCTCGGGCGTCCAATCGATCAGGGTTTTCACCGCATCGTAGCGCTGAATCTCCTGCGGAGTCATGCGCGGCGTCGATTCCTCACTCTGCGCGCGCACATTAGCGGAATCTCGAGGAACCGTTTGTTGCGGTTGGGAGCCTTGGCCCTCGGCCGCCTTCGATCCGAGCACGAAAAGGGCTACCAGCGCCCATGCCCCGATTCCAGGCCTTCGGCAGTAAGTGCGGCGACGCAGTAGACTCATTGTTGACCAGCAAAAGAGCCCGTCCGAAATTCAATCTTTATCATCATACACCGGGCGGCTGCGTCGTAGGAGCGGCCCTTGTGGCCGCCCCGGGCAACCACAAGGGTTGCCCCTACGAGGTTCCGGGCGATCTGCTTTTCCTTTCTCTAGATCTGACCCAGTGGTGGAACGTACAGCGCAGAGTATAATCAGGCATGGGCGACGAACCGCTGCGCATCCCCGTCACTGACGTGTTCGACTTGCACACCGTGCGGCCGCAAGAAGTGAAAGAAGTGGTCGAGGCGTATCTCGAGGAAGCCAACCGGTTGGGCTTGAAAGCCCTGCGCATCATCCACGGGCGGGGCATCGGAGTGCAACGCGAAATGGTGCGCGCCGTGCTGGCCCGCACGCCTTTTGTTCTCTCCTTCCAGGACGCTCCCTCCGAAGCCGGCGGTTGGGGAGCCACCATCGTAACCCTGCGCTGAAATCCTTGTTAACAACTCGCCTTATTACTCGTTATAGCAGACGATAGGGGTAGCGCAGAGGTAGCCGTAGTTTGGCTTCCTCTGCGGCCTTTGGTTGACCGTCCCGTGAAGAGCCGCAGAGGAGGGCAAAAAACGCCCACCTCTGCGCTACGGGGCGTCGAATTCAGGAACGAGGGAGGTTGGCAGTCATGGATGGATTACTCAAGCGGCGAATCTTGCAGGTCGCACTCTTCGTATCAGCTTTAGGCGTTGTGGGGATCATGTCGCTCGGCGCCGCGCCTGCGCCACAGGATACTGCGGGACAAAGTGAGGTAGCAGTAGGGTCAGCCGGCCAACAGGAGTTGATCTCCTTTCTGGCGGCGCACAATGACGTTTATAGCGAACTACTGAAACAGCCGAAATTGATCCGGGACAATGCCTACCTCCAGCGGCATCCCGAACTCGCGGCATTTCTAAAGGACCATCCCGAGGTTGCGCAGCGGTCCTCATTCGCCGAAGTATGGCCTGTTCCTGTCGAGATGGGGGCGGAAGCTGTTCCATTTCTTGGAAGAGAGACGCTTGCCGGACCCTGCGGCCCGGCACTGAAGATTCAGGCGCTCCAAAACGAGGTTGAGAAAGCCCGCAGCGGCAGGTATGCCGCCCGGTACGATTTTGGGGATGTAGGTCCTTTTCTGGTATTCGTTATCATCCTGGGGGCTCTCCTCTGGGTGTTCAAAGTCATCCTGGATAACCGGCGATGGGGCAAGGTGGCGAAGGTCCAGGCAGAGGTCCACTCGAAGCTGCTGGAGAAGTTCGGCAACAGCCAGGAATTGCTCACTTACATGGGGACAGAACCCGGCAAACGCTTTCTGGAATCTCAGCCCTTCCAGCTTGAAGCGGAAGGAGCGCGGCCAACCCCGTACCCCCTTGGACGGATGCTTTTCTCCATGCAACTGGGAGTGGTGCTGCTGCTCGTGGGTTTGGGGTTGCTCTTCCTGCGGAGCCACGTAACCGAAGGAGCGCAAGGCTGTCTGGTCTTGGGTACGCTGGCAAGCACCGTGGGAATCGGATTCCTGCTCTCGACCGCAGCCTCGTACGGACTTTCCCAACACCTCGGACTGCTGGAAGGTGTAACATCGAAGCGTCAGTAAAGACGGGCGACTGGGCCTCGTATGAACAAGACCGGAGACAGCCGCCCCGAGCAGGATGATCACTGCGCCGCCATGCGGGAATTGACTTTTACAGAACTCGCGCAAGCCGAGGACGCCCTGCCTACCGAAGCTGCCATGCAGATGGATGAGGCGAGCTTTCGGGCCTTCTACAACCGTACGGCCCGCGCACTCTGGGCCTATCTTGCCAAGGTAACGGGCGACTCGGCGGCGGCGGATGATCTGATGCAGGAATCCTATTACCGCTTCTTACGCGCCCGCCACGCATCGATGAGTGACGAGGGGGCGAAACAATACCTCTTTAGGACCGCCACCAACCTGCTCCGCGACCGTTGGCGGCGCAGCCAAGGCAAGGTGAATGTCCCGCTTGAGGACGTGGCGGAAGTGCCCGCGGCGGAACTGACGGCGGAAACCGTGCAGGCACGGTCGGATTTAAGGGTAGCCCTGCGCCAGTTGAAGCCCCGCGAACTGCAATTGCTTTGGCTGGCTTACGTCGAGGGCTCGAGCCACAAGGAGATTTCCGCCGTGGTAGGATTAAGGACGGTGAGCGTGCGCCCCATGCTTTTCCGGGCGCGGCAGAAGCTGTTGGGAATCCTGCGGAAAGCGGGCATCACGGCAGCGGAGTAGCGCGGACCCCCGGTTGTGGGGTCAGCGGCTTTTGAATTCTGATGTTAGCGCGGAAGGACCGCAGAGTCCACCACCGGGGGTCCGCGCTACTCGGAGATCGAGAATGAAAGTTCCTCAGTGCGAAAAAGAACAGGCCGTTACGGAGTTGCTCCAGTCCGGGCGCTGGCCCGAAGCATGTGATGCGGCCATGCGCAGCCACGTGGAGAGCTGCGGCGTCTGTTCGGAAGTCGTCATGGTGTCCCGGCTGTTGCAGGAAGAAAACGCATCCCTGCTGGCCGATGTGAAATTGCCTGACGCCGGACTGGTCTGGTGGAAGGCCCAACTCCGCGCGCGGCGTGAAGCGGCTGAGCTCGCGACACGCCCGATTGCTCTTGCCGAGAGATTCGGTTTGGCGTGCGGCCTGGCAGTCTTGCTGGCGTTCACGGTTTGGAAACGTGCCGATTTCCACGCCTGGCTGGGCCGCTTGGCGAGCTTCGGCCACTCCGATGCTCACTGGCTTCAGAGCCTGGCGCTCAACTCTTTGAACCAGCCTTTCTCCATCTTCTTTGTGGCCTCCGCAAGCTTACTCGTGCTCTTCATGGCCTGCCTGGTTTACGCGATCTGGGCTGAGAAGTAGGCCCGACGCAAACACAACGGAACATTCTCAGGCGTTCAGCGTATGATTAGAGTGGAGAGTTCTGCGGAGGCCACTTATGGTGAAATTTCTCATCTGGTGCATACTTCTAGTTCTTTGCTGGCCACTGGCGCTCGTGGCGCTGATTCTCTATCCCTTTATCTGGTTATTGCTCCTGCCCTTCAGGCTCGTGGGCATCGCAGTGGGAGGAGTGTTTGATCTGCTGGGAGCGATCATCACTTTTCCGGCGCGCGTGTTGCGGGGGCCGCGTCACGCCTGAAATAGAATGTAGGGGCGGTTCGCGAACCGCCCCTACGCGAATTCCACGCACCTCGCGCCGTAGAAGGCGGAGAGATATCGCCCCAGGTCGTGGCGATGCAGAGTCGCGACCACACCATTTGAAGCGCCCGTTACACAACCTGTCCCTTCACCACATCCCAGGTCACTTTTTTCCCACGCTTCAAGGCGATATTTCCGATCCAGGAAGCACGAGCCGCCTCGAAGCCAATGTGAATGTTGGCGTTGGGGCTCTTGCGAGAGCGCATGCAATCAAGGAAATTCTTGATGTTGTCAACGGCGCCATCGCGCTCGGAGAGCACCAGGATTTCGGGCTCAGGAGTAAGGGTGCCGGGCACTGGCCTTCCACCCTCCGGGTAAACCGCCATGTGGGAGCGGTCGATTTTGAGCGTCGCCTCGCTGCCACGGAACTCGATCCCTCCGTCATCCACACTGCTGTTGATTGCGCCCGTAAAGGTAACCATGAAATTCCCAGGATACTCATAAGCTGCCGTCGCCGTGTCCGGAGCCTGCCACGGCATGCGGTAGACATCTCCGGTCGTTGTAGCGGTCCGTGGCACAGGCTGGCCCATGTACCATTGGATAACGTCAATCCAGTGTGTGCAAAGATCAGTTAATATCCCACCGCCAAAGTCCCAGAACCAGCGCCACCAGTAAAATTTCTCCGGCGTAAAGGGCTGGTCCGGAGCGTCGCCGAGAAAGCGTTTCCAATCGAGTTGCGATTGGTCCACGGGCTTGAGTCCCGTAGAACCCAGGAGGTAGTCCTGATACCAATAGGTATGGACGAAGGTGATTTTGCCCAACTTGCCCGAATCGACGATCTGCTTGCCCATGATATAGTGCGGCCAGCTCCGCTGCTGCGTGCCCGTCTGAACAACGCGATTGGAGTCTTCGACGGCCCGCACCATTTCAACACCTTCTTCGATGGAGTGCATGATGGGCTTCTCGACGTAGGCGTCCTTCCCGGCATGCACGGCATCAATCAGCATCTGCTTGTGCCAATGATCGGGGCTGCCAATGATCACGGCGTCGATATCCTTGTCGTCGAGCAGTTCGTGATAATCGAGGTGGGACTTGGCCTGCGGTCCGGCAATCTCGAGGGCCGCGTCGCGCCGCGGGCCGTAAACGTCACAAACCGCCACCAGTTCCACCGAGGGGTTGCCCTTGAACAGCCTCATCAGGTATTGGCAACGCTCGCCGGTGCCCATGGCGCCGACACGGATCTTGTCGTTCGCGCCTAGCACGCGCGCCGGTGCCAGGCCTCCGAACACCGCCGCCGTTGCGCCGGCCACGGCGGTCTCCTTCAAGAAATCTCTGCGGGTAATTCCGGACTCGCTAATCATGTTTATAGCTCCTCTACGTAGAATTTGTCATTCTGAGCGGAGCGAAGAATCTCCGCAGTTTGCGGAGTCAACAAATGCGGAGATCCTTCGCTTCGCTCAGAATGACAGGTGAACGTTTCGGTTTTCAATCCTAATTTCCAGTTTCCAGTTTCTATTTTCCAATTTCGGCTGTCATGTGCCAAACGAAAGGCCCAACTCTCGAGCAACGCCTTGAATATACTCCCGCCCTTCCGTGTACTCCTCGGCCGTCTTCAAGTGTTCGAGCATCAAGGGGGCGTCCACTGGCAGCTTCGCGATTTCGCTTAGATAGGATTTGTAATCGATCTGGCCGCGGCCGGGGATCACTTCCCGCAAGCACACCTGCACGTAGTCCTCCCAAGCCAAGTCTTTGGCGTGGCAGGAGACGATCCAAGGCCCCAGCTTCCGGAAGCACTCACGGATCACATCCCCATTGTGATACATGCGCTCGGGGCTGTTCATCACATTGCAGACGTCGAGGTGAACCGCGAAGGCCTTCCGATCCACGCCCCTGATCAGCTTCAGGTATTCGTCCGGGCCGCTGGGGAAGTTGAAGGGCATCATCTCAATGGTGAACTTGGTTCGCGTCGGCTTCACGGCATCAATCAGCTTACGGCAATTTTCCACCGTTGCGTCGATGAATTCCTGGGACAAGTTTTTAGGATTGGGGCCGTACCAGACCTTGGGGTCGTAGGACCCTGCGATATCCACGCAGCAGCGCGTGCCCAGTTCCTCCGCCAACGCCAACCGTTCCTGCACATATGACATGTTCTTGCGGCGCTTCTCAGGGTCGGGGTCGAGCATGTTAACCCAGGCGCCCACTTCCGCCAAGGCCACTTCCTGGGCGGCAAACCCTTTGATGATGGCTCTGATCTTGTCCGTGTCCTTCAATTCCACTTTAGGAGCGTAGGCCGCGCGATATCCCAGTCGCCGGTGTTCCCGAGCCAGCTCAGCAGGGTCTTCCGAATTGAGAAAAATGGGACCGCCCAATCGCATCGGCCGGCTAGCAGTCGCCTCGCCCGTGCGAGGAAACGCGGGCACGGCCGCCGCGGCCGCCACGGCACCGGTTTGAGCGAGAAAAGTTCGCCTCGAAACCCGAGTTCGCATGATCAGTTTCCCTTTATAAAACTGGACTCCCTCTCCCCCTTCGGGGAGAGGGTGGCACGGCGCCGGCAATTTCACCAGGCGGCGCGGGCCGGCTAAGGGGGTCCTCATTATTGCGACCACCGCGTCGGCTTCCGTTCCCAACGGTGAGCGCGCAACTTCGATACAAGCTCCTCCGGAAGCGGGCCTGCACTGCAGGCGGCGGCATTGGCTTCCACATTCCTGACTTTACGCATTCCCGGAATGATGGTGCTGACGATCGGATTGTTGAGAATAAACCGAATCGCCATCTCAGGCATCGTCATGCCTTTGGGAATCAAAGGCTTCAGCGCGTCCGCCCGCGCCACACTCGCCTTGAGGTTATCCGGCACGAAGTAAGTATTGCGCCAATCGTCCTCCGGCCACTTGCTCTCCACCGTGAGGGTCCCGGTGAGTGTGCCTTCATCAAAAGGAACGCGGGCGATCACGGCCACGTCCTTCGCCTGGCATGCCGGAAAGAGTTCATCCTCGGGGTTCTGGTCGAAAATGTTGTAGATCACTTGCACAGCATCGATGAGGCCGGATTGGACTGTCTTTACGCCGTTCCAAGGTTCCCAGCGGTTGATACTGATGCCGATGGCTTGGAACAGCCCTTGGCGACGCAGATCATCCAACTTCTTCACCCAGCGGTCGTCGTTCAGCCAGGAATCCTCCCATACGTGAAACTGCACCAAGTCGAAGTTCTCGAGATCGGCGTTTTTAAGGCTTCGCAGGACGTAATCCTCGATGTGATCGGGTGGAAAGCAATCGTCCAATTTGAATTCACGGCGGCTTGGCCATTCGAAATTCTTGGGAGGAATCTTGGTGGCGGTGTAAAGCCTCTTGCCGGGGTTGTTGCGGAGCAACCATCCCAGCAACGCTTCGCTCCGGCCGTCCCCATAAGCCCACGCTGTGTCAAAGAAGTTACAGCCCAGGTCAACAGAGCGTTGCAGGGCTTGCTTGGATTCCTCATCACTCGATCCTGTCCAGCCGGCCATTCCCCACATGCCGTAACCGAGTTCGCTGACCATCCGCCCCGTTCGCCCGAATCGTCTGTAGTTCATTGTCCCCCCTTTGATTGTCGACGGACGATTGCCGATTGCCGATTCCCGACTGTGTAGAGCCGACCTTCAGGTCGGCATCGCAGATTCCTGTCATGCCGAGCGCAACGAAGCATCCCCGCAGTTGAATTCTGTTTTTCGACCGAGCGAAGCGAACTGCAGAGATGCTTCGCTGCGCTCAGCATGACAGAGTTAATTGCGAATTCCCAGGCCTTGCATCAACCGGTTTGTCTCCCGATACGCTTCCGTGACCCATTCAACGATCTTCTCCGGTTGGGGCGAGTACTCAAGCTCAATACTGATTGTGCCATCAAAGCCCAGGTTTTTCAGTTGCTGTAAGTAAGGAGTAAAATTCACCACTCCGCGTCCCGGCGGCAGATCGCCGTGCACCTTACCGTCACAATCCGAGAAGTGGGCGTGGGCAATTCGGCCTTGGAGTTTGGGAACGGACTCGGGCGGCGTGTTCGCAAGCGCCAGATGTGAAATATCCAGATTCGCACGTACGGCGAGATGGTCAACATCCTTGAGAAACTGATCCATCTTGTCGAGAGTGTTCACAATCGATAGCTTGAACGGCTCGAGCTCAATCGCGATCTCCACGCCCAAGGACGCGGCGTAATCGCCCAGCGTCCGGACGTTGTCGACGGCGAATTGCCATTGGGCTTTGGGCGCGATGACCTCCTGTTGCCAAATGTATTCACCCACTACCAGCAACAGGTTCCTGGCCTCGGTCTCATAGACGAAGTCCAGGTAAGCTTTGCAGCGGCTGACGTGGAAGCGCTGCACCGCAGGATTGAAGTCGGCGATGCCCAGCGCGCAACAGCAATGTGAAATGACCGGCAGGCCAACTTCGCGGCAGGTGTCCTTGATCAATCGCCGCTCCTTGATGTCAATGTCCATAGGGTCGTTGAAGATATCGATGCTGTCGAATCCGATCTCTTTGGTTTTGCGAATACCTTCGGCGGTGCCGACGAAAGTCCCGAGCCACGCCGAATTGATAAGTCCGAGTTTCATGATGTTTTCCTTTCACGCGTTCTCAATGCCGTGCCATTCCGAGCGAAGATTCCATGATCCTTCGGCCCACCACTCGTCGTAAAATGCCCTCTCCCCCTTGGGGGAGAGGGTGGCTCGCGACGGCGCTTTCATCAGCCGGAGCGGGTCGGGTGAGGGGGTTCTGGTTCGCTATTTTCACGGCAGCGAGGCATGACAGCATTTCCGACGGCTTGCACGACCTAGGCAGCCGTCATCTCTTCCAGCCTGACAACTCGATGTTCTTCAATTGATTTATAGCACGCCTCGACCAAAGCCATGGTTTTGAGGTTATCGCGGCCGCTGATTGCCGGCTCGCTGCCGGTGGCCAATGCTTCGAGCAGCTGGCCCATGGTGCCCTCGAAAGCGTCAGGAAACCACACCTCGTTCCAGCGTGGCGAGAACCAGCATCCAGGCTGCTGCCGAGTGGTGAAATCGAGGGTGCTGGGTGTGCGGCTGGGATAACTGGGCCAGCCGATCGTGCCCTGGGCCATGCCTTCAGTGCCTTCAACCCGCCATTTGATGAACAAATCCGGCGGCGTGCCTTCACGCGCCGGGCCGCCCCACACATCGTCCCAAGCGGTGGCGCGGAAACCGCTCGGGTACTCGAGGATATAAAGCACCACGCCGTCCACGTGTTCGGAGGGAGTTCGTGGATCCTTCCTTGCACTGACATAGACCGTCTCCGGCTCGCCGAACAGATAGCGGAAGCTATCGAGGTGGTGAATGCTCATGTTCAACAAGGTCAGATGAGTGTAAGCGAGTTGCCACGGTTTCCAGTGGGGTATGGCGCGCATCTCGATGCTGGCCAGGACCGGTTCACCCAGATATCCGCGTTGCAACAAGGTTTTGAGCGCGCGCATGGAATGGTCGTAGCGCATGTTCTGATTTACGGCGAGAGTGATGCCCGCCTGCTCCGCGAGGCTCACAATCTCACGCGAATCTGCCAGGTTCATGGCCAGCGGCTTCTGCGCCAGGATGCCTTTGAGGTGACCGGCGTGTTTCACCGCCTCGCGTACGATCATCAGTTGTTTGTCGGGCGGCACGGCGATATCCACGACTTCGATTGCCGGGTCAGCCAGCAATTCCTGGTAAGTAGCGTACACCTTCGGTATCCCGTGCGTTTGCGCAACCTGTTTCGATTGTTCCGGAGAGGCGGAAGCGATGGCCACCACGTTGTAGCCGGCATGGCCATAGGCCGCCAGGTGGCAGTCATTCATAATGAAGCCTGCGCCGAGGGCTCCAATTCGAAAGTCCTTTCGCTTTGGCGGCGGAGCCACATGCTCAAGGTCGAGATTGATGTTCGTTGCCATAGTTCCTAGCCCCCAGCGCCTGGCGCCTGAAACCCGTCTTCTGCCGCCACGCGCCCTTTTGTGGCCGCAAGTATATCGCCGCAGCCGAATAGGCTGCAAGTAACAACGTGCTTGACCCGGCTCGCCCGGCGGCGGTACATTCACCACCTCGGGCCGAATCATCAGGGCTACTGCGGCTTCCTGCCGCGACCGTGGAGGAGAGGTAGGTTCATATGGCGATCATTCGAAGCCGCCAGACTCGGCGGGAGATGTTTTACGGTGTGGCAAAGCTCGCCGGCGCCACACTCTTTAGCCGGCAACTGCTCTTAGGGGCACAATACGCTCCCAAGCTTTCTGTCGAGATTTACATTTGGATTCAGCATCTCGAATCCGAGAAGAAGACCTTGGCCGAAGGCCTGGAGGAAGTGATGGCCAGCTTTCACGGCGCGGGATACCGTCGAGTGGAATTGAATCAGGATTTCTTCCAGCCCGCACTGCGTGAACGGACCTTCACCCTGCTGGCCAAGTATCACCTGGCTCCCGAAACGGTCTATGCAGGTACAACATTGCACGAGACCGCAGCGGCCGAAAAATCAGTCCGGCAAGTCGTGGAGTTGGCCCGTTTGCTCAAGCCGCATGGGACTCGCGTGATCGTTACCAATCCCAGTCCTAAGCCAGGCCAAGCTCTAAAAACTGATGAAGAACTGGATACTGAGGCCAAATACGTTGACCGGCTGGCTGAGGAGGTTAGCGGGCTGGGAATGAAGCTGGCGCTCCACCATCACACTCCCGAATTGCTTGAGCACGCGCGCGAATGGCGACATCTCCTGCAGCATACTGACCCCAAGCGGGTCTATTGCTGTGTGGACGTCCATTGGGCTTATCGCGGAGGGCAGGAGGTGATGAGCTTCCTCAGCGAAACTGGCGATCGGCTGGTCGAACTGCATTTGCGCAATTCCAGACAAGGTATTTGGATGGAAGATTTTGGCCCGGGCGACATCGACTATCAGAAGATCGCCGATTACTTGCACGACATCAGCTTCAACGGCTACTTGGTCGTCGAGTTGGCTTACGAGAAGGGCACTCAAATCACACGCTCGCTCGACGAAGATTTACGCTTGAGCCGCCTGTACACTGAGAAAGTCTTCGGCCTGCGAGAATAAACTTTGTAGGGGGACGGCTTGCCGTCCCCTCTAAGTCGTCCATGGACGAGGGCAGGGCAAGCCCCATAAGCGTTCACTTAACGCCTCAACTGGTCAAGTGGTGGCAATTTGGGTCTCGTTCGCCACTAAATTCAGGCCCGGAGGGCCGACAGGGAGTAGCCCACGGCGTGAGCCG
>JBEKLY010000092.1:0-24713 GCA_050010015.1 Terriglobia bacterium | reverse complement strand
CCCGCCCCACCTCCTGATGGATAGCAGCAGCCGTTTTTTTTCCGCCTCGGTCCAGCCGCCCCGTGCTGGCTCCACCGGGCGACGCGCACAGATGCTTTCATTGAGGGTCACCAGTTCCGCCGAGAGTTTCTGGAAACGGCGAAACTCGGCGACCTCTTTTTGCGCTTTGCGTAAGCCGGCAGGGTTGGGGAAACTTTCGGTGACGGTCTTGCCCGCCACGCGGCGGGTCAGGCGGAATTGGGGATCGTGGCCGGGGTCGTTCGGCTTCGCACAATGGCAGTTGGGCTTACCACAGCGGCGCACCACGGCGCTAATCGAGCCCGGGCGCAGATCGCCCAGGCCCAGGAACTCCTCGAGGAGCTGGGATCGGTTAGCTTCTAAAGCGGAAAGAGAGTCAGGCATCTGAGCCTCCTGTCTGAGCATCTATATACGCTCAGACCTATAGCACAAAAAAAGAAAATCCACCGCTCCTAACTTCCAGGTCGCGCACCCCTTACTTAGTGGCTGCTTGTCTTTTCAAGAGGAGGTTGTTGTCGTAGGCGCGCTCCGGAGCTATACTTTCGCGGCGACGAATGGAGTACCCATGGTAAAGGCACACGAGAGCATGTCTCCGGATTGTACATCGCGGAGGGATTTCCTAAAGTTGACGACCGCGGCCATCGCGGTTGGAGGCGGCGTCGGATCGCTGGCGGCGCTCCGGCCAGGGCAACTCGGCGCGGGCAAAAAGAAAAAAGTAGTCGTGGCGGGGCATCCCTGGGTGTATGCGGCGCCGCTCCCGGGGTACGACATCACACCAGTGCTGGAGCAGGTCTTCTCTGACATGAGCTATGCTGGGATCGACGCGATCGAACTGATGCACGAAGCCCTGCGCCTTCCGGATTCGGTGGAACGCATCAGCGCGCTGTCGCACAAGTACCACCTACCGGTACTCGGCGCGTCGTTTGGCGCTGACATGTGGGACCGCTCGAAGCACGCCGCAATTATGGATTACGCGGCGACGATCATCACCCGCATTCAAAAACTTGGCGGACGAACTTTGGGCACGTCGGTGGGCGAGGCGCCGCAGAAGAAAACGCCGGATCAGCTCGACGCCCAGGCGGAGCTTCTGCGCAAAATCATCGCCTTCGGAAACGAGCACGGCGTAGTGCTGAACCTTCACAATCACACGTATGAAGTCAGGGACAACGAATACGACCTCAATGGAACGCTGGCCCGGATTCCTGACGCCAAGCTGGGCCCGGATCTTAATTGGCTGGTTCGAGCCGGCGTCGACCCGGTGGATTTTATCCGCCGTCATTCAGCGCATATTGTTTTTATGCATCTTCGCGACCAGAAAGCGGACGGCACCTGGTCTGAGGCTATGGGTGAGGGCGTGACAGACTTCGCCGCCGTCGGCAACGAGCTTCACAAAATGGGTTATTCTGGTGATATGGCCATTGAGCTTGCCCACGAGAGAAAATTCGCGCGAACGCGCCCCCTGCGCGAGAGCTTGAAGATGAGCCGTGAATATGTTCGGAAAACGATGGGATATTAATCAATCGTGTTAAAAGGAGGGTAGTGTCTCAGTTTGAATTAGTAGCGGCGAGTTTACCTCGCCAAATGGCGGCGTAAAGCCGCCTCTACTTCAAACTGAGACACTACCAAAAGGAGAGGAATCATGGCAAACGTCAAAGATCTGAAGGTGAACGAACCGGCGCAACGCTTGCGCGGCACCTTGCCGAAGATCGGGATCAGGCCGGCCATCGACGGGCGGCGCAAAGGGGTCCGGGAATCGTTGGAAAACCAGACCATGGAAATGGCCAAGACGGCCGCCAAGTTTTTCGACGAGCATTTGCGCCATCCTAATGGACTGCCGGTGGAATGTGTGATTTCCGACACCTGCATCGGCGGCGTGGCGGAGGCTGCGGAGGCCGCGGACAAGTTTGCGCGCCAGGGCGTGGGCCTTTCCCTCACGGTTTCGCCCTGCTGGTGCTACGGCTCGGAGACCATGGATATGGATCCGCTCATCCCCAAAGCGGTCTGGGGATTCAATGGTACCGAGCGGCCCGGCGCGGTTTACCTTGCTGCGGTATTGGCGGGACACAATCAAAAGGGGCTGCCCGCCTTCGGCATTTATGGGAAGGACGTGCAGGACGCGGGCGACACAACCATTCCTAAGGATGTGCAGGCGAAACTCCTGCTCTTCGCCAAAGCCGGTCTGGCCGCGGCTGAAATGAAAGGCAAATCCTATCTTTCACTCGGCTCCGTATCCATGGGCATTGCCGGCTCCATGGTCGATGCGGCTTTCTTCCAGAATTATCTGGGCATGCGTAATGAGTATGTGGATATGTCGGAATTCGTGCGGCGCATCGACGAAAAAATCTACGACCCGAAAGAATACCTCAGCGCCGCTAAGTGGGTGAAAGCGAACTGCCCCGAGGGAAAGGACTACAACGTTCCGAAAATGTCGCGAACTAGAAAGTATGACGACTGGCACACAGTGGTGAAGATGGCCCTCATCGCGCGTGATCTGATGATAGGGAATCCCCGGCTGGCGGAGCTGGGATTCGGCGAAGAGGCGTTGGGGCACAACGCGATTCTGGCCGGCTTCCAGGGACAGCGGCATTGGACCGACCACTTCCCCAACGGCGACTTCATGGAGGCGATCCTCAATTCCTCCTTCGATTGGAACGGCATTCGGGAGCCCTTTGTTTTCGCTACCGAAAACGATTCGCTCAACGGGGCCACCATGTTGTTCGGTCATTTGTTGACCGACACGGCCCAGATCTTCGCTGACGTGCGAACCTATTGGAGCCCGGAAGCGGTGAAGCGCGTCACCGGAAAGGGTCTGACCGGAAAGGCGAGCGGGGGCATCATCCACCTGATCAACTCCGGCGCCGCCACTCTCGACGCCACGGGTGAACAAATGAGAGACGGCGTCAGATTGATGAAGCCTTACTGGGAAATCACTGCGGAGGAAGCGGGCCGGTGCCTGGATGCTACCCAGTGGAGCCCTGCAATCACCGAGTACTTCCGGGGCGGCGGATTCTCTTCGACGTTTGCAACCAAGGGAGAATTGGCCGTCACCATGGCGCGCCTCAACCTGGTGCAGGGCTTGGGGCCGGTGCTCCAGATCGCTGAGGGTTACACGGTGGAGTTGCCAAAGGATGTGCACCAGACACTCGATCTGAGGACCAATGCCACCTGGCCCACCACCTGGTTTTCTCCCATCCTTACCGGCGAAGATCCCTTCAAAGACGTTTACTCAGTCATGAACAACTGGGGAGCGAATCATGGCGCCATCAGCTATGGCCACGTCGGAGATCTGCTAATCTCCCTCGCCGCGATTCTGCGCATCCCGGTCTGCATGCATAA
This sequence comes from Terriglobia bacterium, assembly GCA_050010015.1. Classification (GTDB taxonomy): domain Bacteria; phylum Acidobacteriota; class Terriglobia; order UBA7540; family UBA7540; genus CAVROP01. The sequence continues at coordinate 21,359 of JBEKLY010000092.1, read as the reverse complement.
CGTGCCGGAAGAACGAGTGTTCCGCCCCAGCGCCTGGACGGCTTTTGGAGCTCAAGATCCGCAGGGAGCGGATTATCGCGCCTGCGCAAACTTCGGTCCCGTGTACGGTAAGAGGTAATACGGCCATCGCGTTGTTGCCCTCTCCTCAGGGGAGAGGGTGGCCCGCGACGGCGCTTTCTCGAGGCGCGCGGGTCGGGTGAGGGGTTTCTTTCAGTTCGCACTTAGCGGGCGATCGAGCCTTTCAGTCAGTTCCGCTGAAGAGCACACGAAATGAAGTCGCGGACTGAAATTGGAGATGCCGAACCCCGGCAAGTAACCCCTCACCCGTCACGCACCGGCTGATGACAACGCCGGAGCGCGACACCCTCTCCCCAAGGGAGAGGGCTTTGTTTCCAGCTTCCGCCCCGCGTCCGGCCAAGCATTCGCTCACGCGATCAACTTTTCCAAATACGCTTTTTCCTTGCGAATGTCCTCGAGTTGGCGCGGCCCTGAGATCTCCCTCTCAATCGTAAGAGGCCCGTCGTAGCCGAGTTGCTTTAGACGCAGAATGAGTCTGGGGAAATCCGCTTTGCCCTGGCCGATGGCAACCTCTTCGCCAATCTTCTTCGGATCGGTTGGGAAGAGACCGTCTTTGGCGTGGGTGCCGCGCACCAGCTTGCCGATTACATCCAGGGCGTCGTTGGGATTGCCTTTGCCGTAGAGAATCAGGTTGGCGGTGTCAAGGTTAACAAACTGGCTATCAACGCCCACGTCGGTGATCGCCCGCAGCAAGGTTATGGGAGTCTCCTGCCCCGTCTCGTACAACATCATCTGGCCGTTCCCTTTTAGATAGGTCGCAACTTCGCGAAGCGCGGGCAGCACATCCTTGTAGGCAGGATCGTTGGGATTTTCGGGGATGAACCCGAAGTGGGTGTGGATAGCAGGAATCCCCAACTTCTTGGCGAAATCGGAAGCCTGCTTGAAGTGCGCGATGCGCTGGGCCCGATACTTCACGGGCACCAAGCCAATCGTCGACGGCCCTTGGTAGAAGTCATAAACGTGCGGCCCGGGGCCACCCGTATTGAGTGCGGTCACCTCGATATTGAACTTCTGAACCGCGTCGCGGATGCCCTTCTCCATCTGGTCCGAAAAATCCTCTGTTGAAACCTGGCAGGTGGGGACTCCGAAATCATGAACTCGCCCGAATGCTGCGTCAGGATTCTTGCCCATGCCGATAATGATGCCCAGGCGCATGCCTTTTCCAGCCGGAGCAGCGGGTGCGCCGGACATCAGCCCCGCGGCCCCCGCAGCAGCCGTAGCTTTCAGGAAATCGCGTCGGTCGAGTGTTTTCATAAATGATACCTCGTGGGACATAGGATTCAGGATTCAGGATTCGGGATTCAGAGCTCCTGAATTCTGACTCCTGACTCCTGTCGTGTTGACAACTTCTGAGACTACAGCATAGTATCCAATTTTGAGCAAAAATGCTCGGGATTAGCCGATGATTCAAGGATGTCCTGACTCCTGAATCCCGACTCCTGCTTTTATGAAACAAGCATACCTGGATTGTTTCTCCGGCATCAGCGGCGACATGTTTGTGGGCGCGTTGCTCGATGTAGGCTTGCCGCTGGAGCGGTTGCTCGCCGAACTGAAGAAGATCCCTCTGGGCTCTTACGAGTTCGAGCGCACGCGCGCGTTGCGAGGGCATCTGGTGGGGACGCGAGTGGAAATTCGCGTGCCTGGCAAGCAGCCCCATCGGAAGCTGCGCGACATCGAGGCATTGATTGCCGATAGCGGACTCTCGACAGGCGTTAAAGAACAAACCTTGAAGGTTTTTAGCCGCCTGGCGCAGGCCGAGGGAAAGCTGCACAACATGCCCCCCGAGCAGGTGCATTTCCACGAGGTCGGCGCGGTTGACGCGATTCTTGACATCGTGGGAACTTGTATCGGACTTGAGCTCCTCGATATCTCGCACCTTACTTGTTCGCCGGTGAACGTGGGCAGCGGATGCGTCCAGGCCGCGCACGGCACGTTGCCGGTTCCCGCTCCCGCCTCGCTCGAATTACTCAAGGACCTTCCCATCTATTCTTCCGGCATCGACGGCGAGTTGGTGACGCCCACCGGAGCGGCGCTCATCTCAACCCTCGCCACCGGCTTCGGACCCATTCCGCCCATGAGAGTGGAACGCATAGGGTACGGCGCCGGGGCGCGCGAAATTCCGGGGCATCCGAACCTGGCGCGCCTGCTGCTCGGGGAAAGCGCCGAACCGGTGCGAGTCCGCGACGGTGCTCCCGGGGATGAAGTGGTTTCGATCATTGAGGCCAATGTCGATGACATGAGCCCGCAGCTATACGGCTACTTCATTGACCAGGCGCTGGCCGCGGGAGCCCTGGATGTGACCTGCACGCCCATCCAGATGAAGAAGGACCGGCCTGGAATCCTGCTGAGCGTGCTGTGCACTCCCGAGAAAGGCGATGCGCTGGCCCAGATGCTCTTCGAGCAAACCACCACCATCGGAGTGCGAATCTATGAGGCGCGGCGCCAGATTCTGGAACGCGAACTCGTCAGCATCCAGACCGCGTATGGCACGGTCAAGGTCAAAGTGGCCAGGCGTGACGGGAAAGTGCTGAATGTTGCGCCGGAATACGAAGATTGCCAGCGCCTGGCAAGCGAGAAGGGCGTGCCGCTCAAGCAGGTGATGATCGCCGCGCAAGCCTCGTACCTCGAGCAGGTGCCAAGCCCGACACCTGGAACCTGACATCCATGAAAACGTTCTACCTCGCAACTCCCATTTACTATCCCAATGCCCGGCCCCACGTCGGCTCAGCGTATACCACGATTGTTTGCGATGTGCTGGCGCGTTACAAACGCATGTGCGGGTATGATGTGGCTTTCCTTACCGGCACCGACGAGCACGGCGAAAAACTCGAGCGTGCCGCGGCGGCGGCAGGCCAGACGCCCAGCCAGTTCGTGGCGGAAAAGCGGAAACTATTTATTCAGCTTTGGGAAAAACTCGGCATGAAGGTGAGCCAGTATCCGTACCCCGACCTCGAGCCGGATTCACTGCGCTTCATCTACACCACCCACCCGGATCATGAGAAGTCTGTGCGGCGAATGCTTCTGCTGGCAAAGAATTACCCGCTGCGGCACTGCTCTAATTGCAATCTTTATGTACATCGTGTCGAGTCCGAGGCGTGCCCGAATTGCAACGGGATCTTAGAGTCGAAGCCAGTAATCTATAAGAAGCAATACCAGGGTCGCTATTGCGTCTCCGATGAACGCTACGTCTCGGACGGTACCGATCCGGTGGACTGCGACGTGTGTGGCCGCCCTGCGGAGCTGATCAGCGAGGAGAATTACTTCTTCAGGCTTTCAGCATTCCAGGATCGTCTGCTCGAGCTCTACGAGAAGCATCCGGAATTCGTGGCGCCGGATTACCGGCGGAACGAAGTCAAAAGTTTCGTGAAGAGCGGCCTGCGTGACATTTCGGTCAGCCGCAAGCGCCTCAAGTGGGGCATCCCGTGGCCGGATGACCCCGAGCAGGTGGTATACGTCTGGTACGACGCGCTCACCAGCTACCTCACCGGCATTGGGTATGCGCAAGACGAGAACGGCACCGAGGAATTCCGTAAATACTGGCGAAACAGACCGGGCGTGTCAGAACTCGTACACATGATCGGCAAGGATATCCTGCGTTTCCACGCCGTCTATTGGCCCGCATTCATCATGGCAGCATATCCCGACCAGCCCGAGATGCTGCCGACTACTGTGTTCGCTCACGGCTGGATTTATTACGAGCAGGATAAGATGTCGAAATCGAAGGGCAACGTGGTCTACCCTGAACCCATCGTCGAGGCCCTCGACTCCTTCGGCGCGCCGGGCAACGACGCGCTGCGTTACTACCTGCTCCGCGAAGCCCCGTTCGGACAGGATACGAGCTTTTCTTATGAGGGGTTGATTCAGCGCTACAACTCGGATTTGGCGAATGATCTTGGAAACCTTGCCAACCGGACCGTGAACATGTTCAACCGGTATTTCGGCGGAGAGGTGCAACGCCCGATGGTTGATTGGGAGACCGTGACGGCGCTCTTTAGGGCCACAACTGATCAGGAAGTGACGCAGGCCAAGCAGATGATCGACAATGTGCCTCCAGGAGACTGGGATTTCATCAAGCAGTCGAGAACCGAGGAGATAACTGAACTATCGGAACGTCTCCGCGTTGCTTTCAAAGCGAGGCTTGAAGCATACGAGCCTGATTACGCTCTCGCCAACACGTGGGGATTTATCAGCGAGGTCAATAAATACCTTGTTGAAAATCAACCATGGTCCCTTGCCGAGGCTGGTCTTGAGACGAACCGAAAGAAAATCGAAACCGTACTTTGCACGGCGGCGGAGGCTGTGCGATTCGCAACCGTGCTGCTGGCCCCCATTATGCCCCACAGTGCAGAGCGACTTTGGATACAACTTGGCTGCGAAGGTCGCCTTGAGGACCAAAGGCTCGATGAACTAAAGTGGGGCCGACTGAAGCCTGGTACGAAGGTCACGAAACCGGAGATCGTGTTCCCGCGACTTGACAAGGCAAAGACACTCGCCAAGCTCGAAGAACTGGCCGAAATCGACCGTGAGCGCGGAAAGCCCGCGGTAGGGGCGCTTCGCGAAGCGCCCCTACAGACGTCCCCACAGGCGCCCCGGCAAGTGCCCGTACAGCTCAGCCTTACGGAAACCGGCGGTGAACCTGACAAATCCAAGGAGGCATTCACATCCGTGCAAACCGAGAAAAAACCCGACGCAGCCCTCAGTCCCGACACCCGTTCCCGCGCTCCGAATCCTCAGCCACCGGTCCCGGATCCCCTGCCCCCCGGCCCCCAGCCCCCGTTTCCGGGGCCGAATCCCCAGCCGCCAATTCCCGGCCCTCCGCCACCCGCACCCGAGCCACCTGCGCCTACCATGATTTCCATTGGCGACTTTGCCAAGGTCGAGATGCGGGTGGGCGAAGTGAAGGCCGCCGAGCACGTTCCGGGCGCGTCGAAACTGCTGAAGCTGATGGTGGACATTGGCACGGAAGTGCGCCAGGTTGTGGCCGGCCTGGCAGAGTACTATCGGCCGGAAAACCTTGTCGGAATGAAGGTCGTGGTGGTCACCAATCTCCAACCCCGCAGGCTTCGCGGCGTGGAATCAAACGGCATGATTATCGCGGCCTCAGTGGGAGACCACGGCCGTCCCGTGCTCGTAACGTTTAAGGAAGACGTGGAGAACGGAGCGAGGCTGAAGTAGGTGTCAGGTGTCGGGTGCCAGGTGTCAGGGACAATGACAATCAAGAGCTACCGTGATCTTCAGGTTTGGCAAAAGGCAATGGATCTTGTTGTGGAGAGCTATAAGGTGGTGAACCTCCTCCCCAAGAACGAACTCTACAGCTTGGCTACGCAGATTCAGAGAGCGGCAGTCTCTATCCCAGCCAATATTGCGGAGGGGCACGGTAGAGAACATTTGGGAGACTATCTCCATCATTTATCTTGTTCCAATGGTTCCCTTATGGAATTGGAGACACATTTCCTTATTGCCCGGAAGCTCTCGTACATTACGGACCCACAATTGGAGTGTCTCTTGAATCACTCCGCGGAGTTGGGCCGAATGCTGGCTGGTCTCATAAGCAAGCTGAAGGCGCGGGCCGCGGGCCCTGAGATCCGACACCCGAAACCTGCTTTTCCCTGACACCTGACACCCGGCACCTGACACCTATGCATGTTGATTCCCACGCCCACCTCGACGATCCCGATTTCGACGCTGACCGCGCGGCGGTGATGGCGCGCGCCCGCGCTGCCGGAGTGCGCTACCTCCTGGCCGTCGGGGGCGGCACCGGGCCGGATAACCTCGAAGCTACTGCCGCCCTTGCCGAGAGCCACGATTGGATTTACGCCACGGTGGGCGTTCACCCGCACGATGCGACACATTTCACGGAACGTCACGCCGAGCAAATCTCGAAGCTGGCGCAACGCCCGAGAGTAGTGGGCATCGGTGAGATCGGCCTCGACTACCATTACGACAACTCGCCGCGCGACGTCCAGAAGTCCGTGCTCATTCGGCAGATGGAATTGGCTCGTCAAGCAGGGCGCCCAATTATTATTCACTGCCGCGAGGCGTGGCCGGACCTCAGCGAAATCACTCAAGCTCACTGGCAATCGAGCGGGCTGGGCGGCATCCTGCATTGCTTTTCGGGCTCACGTCTGGACGCGATGAGGTTTCTCGACTGGGGATTTCTGGTTTCGTTTGCCGGCAACGTGACGTATAAGAAAGCCGACAACCTTCGCGAAGTGGCGCGCGAGATTCCCCTGGATCGTTTGCTGACCGAAACTGACTGTCCTTACCTGGCTCCAGTCCCCCACCGCGGCAAACGCAACGAGCCGGCCTTTGTGATCGAGGTTGCGCGCATGCTGGCCGCGCTTCGCCATCTTAGCGAGGAGGAGTTGGGAGAAGCCGCGGTGCGAAACTTTGAACGCTTTTTCGGGCTGAACGGCAAGCCGCCGATTGACGCGGATAAACGCTGATCAGGAACTATGTTCTTCAACTGCTGGAAGTGCCGCCAGAAAATCGAGTATCCCTCCGGAAGCCGCGTCGGCACGCGCGACACCTGCCCCAAGTGTGGCTCCGACTTGCGCGCCTGCCGCAATTGCCAGTTCTACGATCCCGGCAAACACAATCAGTGCGCTGAAACCCAGGCCGAATGGGTCCGCGATAAAGAGGCCGCGAACTACTGCAATTACTTTCGCCCCAATCCAACCCTGCTGGCCAGCGCCGATCACGCCGCCTCCAACGCCAACGATACCAAGAAGAAATTCGACTCGCTGTTCAAGGGTTGAGGGCAAGGCAGGTCATGGCGATGCACATAATTCAAGATTCCAGATTCCAGATTCAAGAGGCGTACGATGGGCTACAAACGCTTTGAGGAACTGACGGTGTGGCAAGCCAGCATCGAACTGGCTCTGGCGACCTACGCCATGACTGCACAGCCGGTTTTCCGGCGGCAGCACAGTCTGCGCGACCAACTCGAGCGTGCTGCACTGTCCGTTTCGAACAATATCGCTGAGGGGTTCGAACGAGGTACAAATCAGGAATTACTCACGTTCTTGTACATCGCTCGCGGATCAGCGGGAGAAACTCGCTCGATGCTGTGCCTGCTCGAACCCATGCCCGCTTTCAGCAACCTGGAATCCGGAATCTTGAATCTGAAATCCAGTGTCGAAAGCATTTCCAGGCAACTCGGCGCATGGATTCGCTCGTTGCGCGATTCAGAGCTCAAAGGCCAGCGCTATGTCTCGGAAAAGACGCGTCGGGCGGACAAGGCTCGCCTGGAGCGCGAGGAGTTTCTGAAGAAACTCGAGCAGATAAGAAAGGGAGGCGGCACGGTCACTGGCAGCGCAGAACCAGCCTCTAGGACTCAAAAAGTGTGAAATATAGCGGTTTTTGAATCTTGAATCCGGACTCTGGAATGCGAACCCTTCAGCCAACTTCAAACCCGCCCGCTCTCTCAAACGCGTCGGCGACGCGCAGCAGCCTTGCTTCGTCGAAGTGCCGGGCGAGAAGTTGCATGCCCACGGGAAGGTGAGGCTCAGCTTTCGTCTTTCCGCATGGAACGGAGATGCCGGGAATGCCGGCCAGGCTGGCGGTGACGGTGTAGATATCGGCGAGATACATTTGCCAGGGATCGTCCATACGCTCGCCGAGTTTGAAGGCGGGAATGGGGGAGGTGGGAGTAACGATGATATCCACATCATCGAAGGCCTCCAGAAAATCCCGGGTGATGAGGGTGCGCACTTTCTGGGCTTTCAAGTAATAGGCGTCGTAGTAGCCGGAACTCAGGACGTAAGTGCCGAGCATAATTCGCCGCTTCACTTCGGCCCCGAATCCGGCGTAGCGGGTTTGTTTGTACATCTCCTGCAAATCCGCGTGCTCGCTGGAGCGAAATCCGTAGCGCACGCCGTCGTAGCGCGCCAAGTTGGAACTCGCTTCCGCCGTGCAGATGATGTAGTAGCAGGCGATCGCGTAATCGGTGTGAGGAAGGCTGATGGGTGTGACTATGCATCCCAGCTTTGCCAGCAGGTCGATTCCCTTTTGGATATTGTCCCCAGTTTCGGGATTAAGCCCCTTGAGGTATTCGCCAGGAACACCTAGCTTGAGGCCGCGCACGTTTTGATCGAGACCGGCCACGTAGTCCTCTACGGGAACGTCCGCGGAGGTAGAATCGTGCGGGTCGCGGCCCGCAATGGTCTGGAGCACACGCGCCACATCGCGGACCGTGCGTCCGAACGGCCCGATGTGATCGAGCGAGGAGGCGAACGCCACCAGCCCGTAGCGCGAGACCCTGCCGTAAGTCCCCATCATGCCTGCAAGGCCGCAAAACGCCGCCGGCTGGCGAATCGAACCTCCGGTGTCAGAGCCCAGCGATGCCACCGCCATATTCGCCGCAACCGCCGCCGCAGAACCGCCGCTCGAACCGCCCGGAACGCGCGTCAAATCGTTCGGATTGTGAGTCGGGAAAAAGCCGGAGTTTTCCGTGGAAGACCCCATGGCGAATTCGTCGCAATTCGTTTTCCCCAGGATGACTGCGCCCGCCGCTTCCAGCCTTTCGACCGCCGGAGCGTCATAGGGTGCCACGTAGTTCCCCAAAATCTTCGACGCACAAGTATTGCGCACTCCGCGCGCCAGAATCACATCCTTGATCGCTACCGGAATTCCAGCCAGCGCTCCCACCGGCTCACCCGCCGCAATCTGGCGATCGATCCTGGCGGCCTGCTCAAGGGCTCGCTCCGGAGACAATTGCAAGTAGGCGCGCACCTCTTTGTCGCGCCGCTCAATGTGGTCGAAGTGAGCGCGCGCAACCTCCGTCGCAGAGACTTTGCGCTGCACGATAAGCTCGCGCAGCGAGTCGATGGTAAGTTCAGTCAGGTTCATTCGTAAGAGCTAACTTCCCCCTTCGCCTGTTGTGTCATTCCGAGAGCAGCGAGGAATCCGGCCCTGTTCTCACGGTGCCAGCTTCTCCGGGCAGAGCGAGATTCCTCGCTGCGCTCGGAATGACATGCATAAACCGTATTGCCGTTGGCAGAGTTGTCGCACCCATGCCGCCACTCTCTACTCCTCTTTCTCAATGACGCGCGGGATGCGGAAAAAGCCCGCGATTGGGTCGGGCGCATTGGCGAGGGCTTCATCCTGGTCGAACGTCTTTTCTGGCTGATCGGCCCGCAGAGAAGGATTCGCGGCAGCGGGATAAGTCACCTGAGCCATCGGCTCGACTTGCAAGGTATCCAACTCATTCAGCTTTTGCATATGCTGAAGGATGGAATCGAGCTGAGGGAGAAACTTCTTCACCTCCTCGGCGGTCAGCTCGAGATGAGCGAGTTCGGCGACGTAGCGCACGTCTTTTTCTTCGAGTGGCATCAGTCGACCTTTCCGTGCTTGCGTATGACCTACTTGACACGCGAACGTCCGATGGGCTCCGCACCGCTGAACGTAGGGCGGTGGCGCCGCCAGTCACCAGGTTCAGAAACAGCAAGCGACTCAAGCCGGCGGTGCACGGTGTTACCGCGACTTAATTCGTGAATACACTCAATCCTGACTTGTCGCACCACTGGTTTGCCCAGGAAGCGGTTTACATGGGTGCGGATTTCATCTGCCATCTGTCTCAAGGGAACGGTCCACTCGGGATCCGTTGTGGCGAGCGTCAAAGTTCCCGCGCTGAATGCCGTTGGCCGGGACTGCTTGGCCAGCGCCTTGCCCGCCACTTGACCCCACAGAGGAGTCAGAACCTCGATCACAGGAGGTTCGAGGCGAGAAAACTGAGGTCTTAGAACCTTGGGCAGAATCTTCCCAATCTCTTCCATGGCCATCCCAGATTATTGGAATCTTTTGCAGTTAGCTCTTGCAGTCTAACACATCAAGGCCCATTGGGGAAATCGCTGTCGAGGAAAAATCGTGGATGAGGTTTTTGTCGCAGCGGCGAGGATCACCTCGCCACGTGGGGGCGTAAAGCCGCCGCTACATCATTCTGACAATGTCGCTTATAATTCTTACACATGCGTCTCATTCTTGCTTCAGCGTCGCCGCGCCGGCGCGACCTGTTGCGCAATGCCGGCATCGATTTCGAGGTCCGGCCTGGCCAGGTCGTTGAGGAAATCCAACCGGAGGAATTACCTGGGGAGTTTGCTCGCCGTGTCGCACGCGAGAAAGCACTGCAGATCGCAGCCTCCGCACCCCCAGGGCGTCTCGTCTTGGGAGCGGATACGGTCGTAGTCATTGACGGGCAGACGCTAGGTAAGCCGTCGGACCCTCAGGATGCCACGCGCATGCTTCGCCTGCTGTCGGGTCGAACCCACCAGGTGCATACCGGCATTTGCCTCGTGCGCGCGCCCGGTGGAATTGAGGCGCTCAAACACGAGACAACCCTGGTCACATTACGCGAACTCGATGAGGAAGAGATTCGCCAGTACGTCGAGAGCGGTGAGCCCTGGGACAAGGCGGGCGGCTACGCGATTCAAGGGCTCGCATCCAAATTCGTCATTCGGATCTCGGGCTGCTACTCGAACGTGGTGGGCTTGCCGGTGGCTCTGGTCTACGAAATCCTCAAGAGGGCAGAAAGCAGTCGGCAGTAGGCCTAAGGGGAGTTGCAGGAACCCCATTGGGGTGGGGCGAATGGCAAAGAAAACCAGAGCGAAATTCCTCGCTCCGCTCGGCATGACAGTTCTCAATCGACAATTGACAATCAGAAATCGGCAGTGAGTTGGTGTCGCGTCTCAATAATTCCCGATACAAGTCGAGACGCATCGGCAACGCGTCAGCAGCCCCGTCAGGGGCGCCATAAGGTAGCCCAGGGCATGAGCCCTGGGTTGGACGGCCCTCACCCCGCCTGAGGCACCACTCTCCCGCCCGAGCGGGAGAGGGGGCGGCGTTAAGGGAGGGCCTCACGAACCCACGGCTTACGCCGTGGGCTACTCGCTTACGCCCGCTCCGCCGGCTGACATATTCAACGAACTCCTGAGAAACGACGCTAGAGGATAATCCGCTCGTCGCCTTGCCGCCTCGTCACATGTTCGCGGTCGAGGTACTCGAGCAGAGGGATAGCGTACTTCCGGCTCAGCCCGGTGATCTCCTTAAAAACGGTGACGTTGATGCGGTTGCTTTGCGCTTTCCGCCGGGCTAGCAGGTCCTTCAACTGCCTCAATGCCGAGCGGTGAAAAATCAGCTCCTCATTCACCTTGCAGAGCACGTTTTCGCGCAGCAGAATCTGCAGCAATTTCTCGGCCCGCAGGCGGTCGATGCGCAGCTTAGCCAGGACCTCCGGCGGGCTCGGGACCTCGAGGCCTCTTTTCTCGAACGCCTCGCTGATCTGCTCTTTGGCAGCCTGCTCTTCCGGTGTCATTTGGATCTTCCGGCCGGCGAGCCGCACCGTTTCGCCCTGCACATCGATTTTGCGCTGCGCCGCCAGGGCTTGAAGAAGCGCGTTGAAGAGCAAAGTCGAAGGCGCCACGGGGCGCAGAGGACCGCCGGCGCCCGTTCTCGAGCGCAGATCTTCCTTGGGCAAACCGGCAACCAGAGGGTTTGCAGCGTGGAACTTCTCGAGCTGATCAATCAACTTCGTTGCCAATTCCTGGAAATGCTCCACATGCACGAACAATTCCGCCGGCTGCCCCAGCAGCAAGATCCGATTTGCGGAGGCCAGCGCCCTGCCGAGGCGCAGGACCTCGGCAGGAAGCAAGCCGGTGCGCGAGACAAGTCCGGAAAGGAGAGCTTCGCCGGTTTGCCGCACCAGGCATTCGAGTCTTGCCTGCGAATCGCCTTTTTCCAAAGCGTCGAGGAGCGGCACGACGCTGGAATCTCGAACCCGGTGCCGTTCAGGCTGGTTGTCGAGGACCGTTCCGCCCCCGATCGTGGTGACGGGTGAAAACTGCCGGATGATAAAACGATCTCCCGGCATGAACACACCGGGTTCGGAAAGCCGCAGTTGTGCGAAGGCGCTGCTCCCTGGCGGCAGCTCCTTCCGGTCCAACAAAACCACTTCGGCCAGGGTCTCGGAAGTATGGCAGTGGAAATGCACTCGCGCGCAGTTCTTCAGGGCTCGAGCGCCAGGCAGCAGGTTCAAGCGGCAATCTAATCGCCCGGTCGCGTGGAAAATCCCGGGTGGCGCCAGAACCATTCCGCGAGAGATTTCCTTGGCTTCAAGGCCGGGCAAGTTCACTGCCGTTCGTTGCCCGGCCAAGGCGGTCTGTGCGGCCGCGTTGTGGACCTCGATGCCGCGCACCCGCAGCCGCCGGGCCAGCGGGTAAATCTCCACTTCCGAATCTTTTTCGATTCTCCCTGCCAAAAGCGTTCCAGTCACCACCGTTCCAAAGCCCTTCATCACAAAAGCGCGGTCGATGGGCAGCCGAAAGGGCAGATCTTCAGGCTTTGGAGTAATCATCAGGGCCAGCCGCTGCAACTCGTGTTTTAGAGGCTCGAGGCCCTCGCCGGTCCTGGCGCTCACCGGGAGCGCTGTCGCGGCCTCGAGGAAGGAGCCGCGCACAAACTCCTGAATCTCCAGCCGCACCAGTCCGATGATGTCGGAGTCTACCAAATCGGTTTTGGTGATGGCCACCAAGCCGTGACGTACCCCCAGCAGTTTGCAAATGTCGAAGTGCTCACGCGTCTGGGGCTTGATGGACTCATCGGCCGCTACCACAAGCATGACCAGGTCGATCCCTCCCACTCCCGCCAGCATGTTGCGTACGAACCGTTCGTGCCCGGGCACGTCGATGAAGCCTACACGCACTCCTTCGCCGAGGTCCAAGTGGGCGAAACCCAGGTCAATAGTAATTCCCCGCCGCTTCTCTTCTTCCAGACGGTCGGGGTCGGTGCCGGTCAGCGCCAGCACCAGTGCTGACTTTCCGTGATCGATATGCCCCGCCGTTCCCACAGTGACGTAACGCATCTGGTCCTTGATTATGCGAGAAAGGCCGTGGGGAAGCAATCGCTTCCATGATTTGGTACTGTCCTAATTTGGGCCGTAACGCCGGCTTCCAGCCGGCAGTGGAGCCGCCAAGATGGCGGCGCTACGGCCAAATTAGGACAGCACGCACGATTTCCAATAGTGGTCAGAATCCATCCAGCATGTTACGCTGAAGCGAACGGGCAGCACTCACACATTATCGGAGGTGAGAACTTGAAACTCACACTAACCACTTTTCTTGCATTCATCTGCCTGGCCGCATCGGCACACGCGGACGTGGCGACCCTCAAGAACGGAGACCGGGTTACAGGAACACTAGTCACGATCAAAGGAGGAACTTTGCAACTTAAGACCGCCAACCTCGGGATCGTATCGATCCCCATGGCCCAGGTGGCGACTTACTCCTCAGATAAACCCGTAGCGGTTGTTATTAAAGGCCAGGAACCCGTCGAAGGCGTGCTGGAACTCCTGCCTTCCGGCGACTGGCAGATTAAAGGCGAGAACGGCCAGACGCAGACTATCGCCGCCGCCAAACCCGAAGTCATTATGCCGGCGGACGATTACCAGAAAACCGAACAGGCCCCTGGGATCTTGCAAGCGTGGAAGGGCGGCGCCAGCCTGGGGTACAGCCTCCAGAACGGCAACCAGGAATCGAACACTCTGACCACCAGTGTTGCCGCGTCCCGTGAACGTCCGGCGACGCCCATTTTTGAACGGCATATGCGCACAACCTTCGACTTCACTACGCTTTTCTCGCATGCCGAACAGAAGAGCATCACAGCGCCATTCGTCGTCACCAGCACGGTGTCCTCGCGCACCCTCACCGCAGACCTGCGGCAGGACTACCTTTTCAGTCCGGACAACTTTGTGTTTGTATTCGGTCAAGTCAACCACATCTCAACCCAAGGCCTCTACCTGCAACAGACCTACGGCGGCGGCTTCGGGCGCGACGTTTTCAAAAACGCGCGAACGACGTTCAGCGTCCTCGGCGGCCCGACCTACGTTCAAGAGAAGTTCTTTAATGGGCAGCTCACCCAGACCATCGAACTGCTGCTGGCAGAGACACTCGGCGTGCAATTTTCCAAACGGCTTCGGCTCGACCATTACTTTCAAGTCTACCCGGACCTGATTCACGGCGGACAATACCGTTTTGATACCAGCTCAGTCGTGTCCTACAAGCTGCTCAACAAGTTTACGGTGAATGCCAGCCTGATCGATCTTTACCTCAGCAATCCGCCCACCGGGGAGAGAAACAACGTCACGTTATCTGTCGGCATCGGGTATTCTTTCTGAAATTCATGGACGTCGCACAGGCAAGAGTGGCAGTGCTACGTGGGGCCACTCTATTCGTCCGAGGTCGGCTTGCTCGGCGGGGGAGGCGCCTGCTTCTCAGATTCGGACCCCAGCCAGACGCTCACCACCTCCCAAATCCCCAGCCGCTTTTGCAGAACCAAGTCGTACTTGGCAAGCGCGGAGGGGTCTTCGAGCGATACACCAGCCAGCGCTCTTTGCTGGTCCGGCGAGAAAGTGAGGTTTTGAATCTCCACCTTGACTTCCGGCTTCGCAGGCGCGCGGTGGGCGGCGGCATCTGCCGGCGATGGAGGGGGTGGCAGAAGCGCTGGAATGAAATATGTGCGGACAGCGGCATCGACGGAGCCGCCTGCTTTCTTGCCTTCGGGAGTGGCCAAATATTTGGAACGAATCTGAATGACGTCCCGAGCGTTTTCCAGGTCGTCGTGGATCACCACATCGTTTACCCTTTTTTCTGCCTGCCGAATCAAGTCCGCTAGCTTCGGCCCAGTGCGAACTGTCAGGGCCATGATTGCAGCCTCTGTCACCGTGCGGTCAGGTTCAGCATCCGACTTGTCGATAACTCGGAAAAGCGCTTGCGTGGTCTGATCGGTGTCGTACTCACCCAGGGCGCCATAACAGAAGCGCCGCAGGTTAAGATCGCGCTTGTCATCCTGAAGCTTCCAGAGAATCTGCATCGCCTGGTCGGTGCCCATGAAGGCCAGCGATTGTGCAGCAAACTCCGCAGTTCGGTCGTCCTTGAGCGCCTGGGCCAGTTGCGGAATGATGCTCGGCCCTGCTGCGAATACGGCACGGAAGAGTGAGTCTGCCGCCTGCGCGTTCGGGGCGCTCAGGATCCCGTCCAATAGCTCCGGCGCCCAGTCGCCGGGGAGCAACTCTTCAGCCTGCTCGCCGCTCGCATTGTCTGAGGGTTGCGATGCCGGTATCTTCTGTGCCGGCACGGGCGGCGATGACTGTTGCGCCACGCCCCGGGCGGCAACGAAAAAGCAACAGGCCATGAGCAACAGGCTCTGCCACACACGCCAAGCCAGCGCTGCGTGCCCCCGTCTAACCGCGATGCGTCTCGTTGTGTACATTCTGAATTCTGACCTTAGTTGGATGCCCGGAAAGCTGGAAGAGTTGGGGAACCCGGCAAAGAGTAGGCAGAAGGCAGTAGGCAGAAAGCAGTCGGCAGTAGGCAGACGGCAGCGAGCTACTGAAAGACCTGATCAGTCCGCGTTGCGGGCGGCACACAGAAACGCCTGGCGTGAGCCGTATATACCGGCTTATGGATTGCCCCCTTTTCCTTCGCCTGCCCGCTGCTGACTTGTTTCTGCCTACTGCCTACTGCTTACTGCCTACTGGACTTTCCCCAGTCCCCAGCGCGCGGGGCAAATCCCGCAGGTCATCCAAAAGCAAATCCGGACTTGCTTTTCTCACCGTTTCCGGGGCGAATCCGTAGGTTACGCCACATGTCCAAACACCGGCGTTGCGGCCGGTCTGCACATCAGTATCGGAATCTCCGACCATGAGCGTATGCCTGGCAGGGGTCGACGAATTACTCATCAGAGTCTTGATTCCCACCGGATCGGGTTTTTTTAAGCTGAAGCTATCTCCGCCATAGATCTCGAAGAAATAGCGGGCGAATCCCAAGCCGGCAACTATTTCCCGGCTGAATTCTGTGGGCTTGTTTGTCAGGATAGCCAACTTTCGGTTCCGGAGCTCCTCCAGAGCTTCAGCCACTCCCGGGTAGGCGACGGTGTTATCGAGCAGGTGCCGGGCGTAGTGGTCAAGAAAGAATCCAAGCCCCTTCTGAACGTCGCCCTCGGCGGCTTGATCACCCAGCGCCCTCTTGATCAGAACGGTCACTCCATGTCCAATGTAAGACGTGACGGCTTCGAGAGGCAGCGGACCCAACCCCATAGACTCCCGCATAGCATTAACACTGAGCGCCAGGTCCCTCTTGGTGTCCGCGAGGGTGCCGTCCAAGTCGAAGACGACCAGTTGGATTCCCGGAAGAGTACGCCGTTCTATGGTCATCAAAATTCCTTCAGATCGCGATTTTAGTTCGCAGCGCCGCACAGAAGGGTGCCACCCATGGAGATAAAAGTGGCTGTCATCCTGAGCGAAGCGAAGGATCTGCAGTTCCGATTCATTGCGATCTAATGCAGATTCTTCGCTTCGCTCAGAATGACAGACTTTCGAGAGCGCGAAGCGAGGAATCTCGCTCTGACTATTTTCAACGCACTGCGAGATTCCTCGTCGCCTGTGGCTCCTCGGAATGACAGCAAAAACGACTTCTGACACTGACTCTACACGGCCGGCGCGGCCCCAGATTCCGGCTCGAGAGCGCGAAGCACCAGCGCCGCTTCCTCCGCCGGGATGGGGTTGAAATAAAACCCTTCACTTCCCAGATACCGGTGTTCACCCTCCACATCCGGGTGGAGCTCGATGTGCCAATGGTAGTCGTCCGGCACCGTATTCCACCAATCCTTGGTCGGCCTGTGCGCCGCAAGGTTAGGCTCGGTGTGGATTACGAAGTGCAGAATCGAAGAAATCTTCTCGATCCTCTGTAAACAGGGCTTCAAAAAGGAAGCCAGCGATTTCACGCGGACCGGGTCCGTCAGGTCTCTCTCAAAGGAAGAGGAATGCTGGATCGGCAACACCCACAATTCGTACGGTGAGCGCGAAGCAAAAGGGCAAAACGCGATGAATTCGCCGTTTTGATCCACCACCCGTTTTTCTTCCCGCACCTCCTGTTGAACGCAATCACAAAAAAGGCACCGTTCTCTCTTCTCGAAATGCATCTTGCTCCACCGGAACTCAAGCTCCAGGAACTGCGGCAGGACCGGCGAGGCCAACACCTGAGAGTGGCTATGACCATGCTCGTTCACTCCGCCAGTTCCCTGATCCTTGTAAACAGAAACGTAGCGAAGCCGCATGTCGCGCTTGAGGTCCAGGATGCGGTCGCGATACAGGCCGATGCATTTTGCCACCTGACAGACCGGAAGTTCCGCCAGCGTCACCCCGTGTCTTGGCGTCTCAACCACGATCTCGTGCGCGCCAATGGAGTTCATGCGGTCGAACATGCCCACGGCCTGCCGGTCTTCCTTGCCCTCCACGAGGAAGATGGGCGCGCGGTCATGAAACACTCTCGCGCTCCATGCGCCCTCGTCGTCTGTCAGTTCCTGAATCGCCCGGGGAGTGAACTGCTCATTGCCTGGGCAGAAAGGGCAAACCGCTTCGGCGTCGTCGAAGTCATCCATCACCCGCCTTTTTCCACATACCACCCAGCGGTGAGTTATTGGGTCGAGTCGAAGCTCAGCCATCGTCGTTGTTCCTCAGATTTGTTTGCCGCCCTCCGGTCAGAAACTATAGCACACAGGTAACGTAGTCTGGCGACCCGCTCACCCGCCCCGGCAGATGACAGGCCGTTCGCGGCCGGCCCTCTCCAACGACATGAAAAACGCGCGCGCCTGTCATCCTGAGCGCAGCGAAGGATCTCCGCAGTTTCCACTGGTTCAGCAGTTGGCGAAGAACTGCAGAGATCCTTCGCTGCGCTCAGGATGACACGATGGGCAGGCGTGCCAAGGACTAAAAGCTTGAGACCCGTCCGTGCCCCACAGTGCTCTCGACGGTTCCGCGCCAGTGTGATAAGGTCGCAGGTTCAAAGACGGAGACGGCCATGGCTGAGATTCGACCTTTTCGAGCGCTTCACTACAATCCGGCTCGCATTCACGAACTTGGGAGCGTTGTAACGCAGCCCTACGACAAGATCTCTACGGAGATTCAATCGCGTTACTACGCTTCAAGCCCTTACAACCTCGTGCGCGTAATTCGAGGCCAGGTTCATGCCGAGGACAATCCCCAGAACAACGTTTACGTGCGCGCCTCAAGGTGCTTCCGGGATTGGATCGACGACGGCATTCTGGTCTCGGATTCGAATCCTGCGATCTACCCTTATGACCAGGAGTACGAAGTTCCGGGCCGGCCTGGGACGAAGAAAGTGCGCCGCGGCTTTATCGCCGTTTGCCGCCTGGAAGACTACTCGGCAAGAATCGTCCACCCGCATGAGCAGACGCTCTCGGCGCCCAAGACCGACCGGCTGGAGCTGTTAAAGGTCACGCGTGCCCATTTCGGCCAAATCTTCGTGCTCTACAGCGACCCTGCCGGCTTGGTCGAATCTCTCGTGGCGGAGCGAATACCCGGTCAGCCCTGGGAACAAGTTACCGACGAGTACCAGACCTTGCACACCGTCTGGCGAATCACTGAGCGCGAGGCAATAGATCAAATCGTGGCGGCCATGGCGGATAAGAAACTCGTAATCGCCGACGGCCACCATCGCTATGAGACGGCGCTCGCTTATCGAGACTATTGTCGAAGCCGGGCAGCCTCTGATGAGGCGGCAGAGCACGTGATGATGACCTTCGTTCGCATGGAGACCGAGGGCCTCACGATCCTGCCGACTCACCGCCTGGTACACGGCCTGCCGGCGTTCGATTGGTCAGATTTTCTGTTCCAGGCGCGTTCAATCTTCGAGGTGGAGGAGTTGCCCGCCGAGGGCGAGGTGAACGGTTGGGCAAATCTTTTCTTGGAAAGCCTCGCGCGTGCGGGCCTTCGGGGTCCGGCGTTCGGCGCCTACGCTGGGCGCGGAAAGCTGGCGCTTCTGCGCCTGCGCCGCGACTACGATCTCGAAAGCGCCCTCAACGACCTTCCCTCAACGCTGCGCCGGCTCGACGTCATTCTGCTGCACCGCCTGGTCCTCGACGAGATACTCAGAATCGATCCCCAGGCAGTGCGCGAGGAGAAAAACCTCACTTATTACCGTGAGTTTCCGGCTGCTGCCGCGGCGGTCGCGCGTGGCGAGGCTCAGCTCTGCCTCCTGCTGAACCCCACCCCCGTCCAGGCGGTGCGCGACAATGCATTGGCGGGTTTGACGCTGCCGCAAAAGTCGACAGACTTTTACCCTAAGCTGCTGACGGGCCTCGCCACTTACTGGCTGGATAATCCGTAGTAGCACAGGCACTCTTGCCTGTGCGCGTGGGGAAATTACTGAGGATTGCAGAATTAAGTGACAAACCCCCTCACTCCCCCACCCCTCTCCCCCAAGGGGGCGAGGGGAGAAATAACCCGAGTTTATGCCCTCGCCCCCTTCGGGGAGAGGGTGGCGCGCAGCGCCAGGTGAGGGGGTTGGTCCGTCACGATATTATGTAACCCTCAGTAGCAATCCTGGCGCACACGCAGGAGCGCTTGCGCTACCTCTCGCGATCAATGCCGATCAAGCTGCGAAGGACTTCACCGCTGCTTCGACGCTATCATATACGTCGAAAACGGTAACCAACTTAGTAATATTCAACTGCTCGCGAAACCGCTTCGTGAGATTCGCCAGCCTCATCACCGCTCCCTGGCTTTGCGAGGAAGTATAACCGGCGACCAGCGTGCCCAATCCGGCGCTATCGATGTAGGTGACATTCCCAAGATCCAGCACCAACCGCTTCGCCCCCTCCGCCAGCATGTCTTTGATATGCGAGCGAAGTTGATTGCTCTCTTCGCCCAGCGTGACGCGCCCCGACAACGCTAGAATCGTAACCCCGCCGGATTCCTTTTCGACGATTTGCAACGCCATAATCGGCCTCCTGAATGTTCATGAACAAGAAATTGCAAATTTTACAGAGGATTTCAAAAAAAGTAAATCAGCGATATCGTTCGCGAATAAACTCGGCAATTCCTGCGTAAGCGCGCTCGAGGGTCGGCTCATCCGGCAGAAAGACGATGCGGAAATGCCGCGTCCCCGGCGCCTGCCCAAACCCGCTGCCGTGCACCACCAGAACCTGTTTTTCGAGCAGCAGGTTGCGCACGAAATCCTCATCGCTCTCGGGAATGTCGAGGCGCGGAAAGGCGTAGAAAGCTCCCCGCGGCTTTACGCATCCAAGGCGAGGAATGGTGTTGCACCAATGCGCGGTAAGGTCGCGGCGGCCGCGCAGTTTCTGCCTCACCTCCACAAGATGGCTTTGCGGGCCTTCAAGCGCCGGGCGCACGGCATACTGCTGCGGATGGTTCGAACAGAGTCGCGCCCGCAACAACTTGCATACTCCCTCGATGTACGGCTTCAGCGCCGCGGCGGGGCCGCTCGCCACCGCCCAACCCACCCGCCAACCCGGCGCCAGATACGCCTTGGAAAGCCCGTTGAACGTCACCACCGGAACATCCGGAGCGAGCGCGGCGATGGAGGTGTGCGGATGGTCGTCGTCAAGAATCAACTTATCATAAATCTCGTCGGCGAAGATCAGCAGGTTGTTCTGCCGGGCTAGTTCCGCAATCGCTTCCAGGGTCTTCCGCGAATAGACAGCCCCCGTAGGGTTGTTGGGATTGATCACGACGATCGCGCGTGTGCCGGCAAAGATGCGGCTCGAAAGGTGCTCCAGGTCGGGTTCCCAGCCATTCGCTTCGTCAAGCATGTAAGGGTTGATCTGCGTCCCGATCTTAGCCAGCACCGCAGAATAGAGCGGATACTCGGGACTGGGCGTCAGGATGTTCTCTCCCGGGTCGAGGAGCGCCGACAGGCAAACGTCTACCGCCTCGCTTACGCCCGCGGTCATGAAGACGCTCTGAATGTTGCGGATGCCATTGCGCTCGGCGTCGGCGCGCGCCGCGGCCACCGCCTCAGGAATCCCCAGCGAGGGCGCGTATCCGTCCAGCCCGTCGCGCATCGCCTTGACCACGGCTTCGATGAGATGAGGTGGAGTTCGGAAATCGAACTGCAGCGGGTCGCCGATGTTCAAGGGCAGGATTTCCTTGCCTTGGCGCGCCACCTCGTCCGCCAGTACCGCCAGGTCGCGAATGGCGTAACGCACTTCCGCCAACCGCGCCGCCGCGCGCACCTCACGAATTTGATTTGCAGCCGTTGTCATGGCCTCAATCCTGGTGCTGCTCACGTAGGGGGACGGCTTGCCGTCCCCGCATTTCTGCCTGCTGCTGCGACGAGGGTAGGGCAAGCCCCCATAAGCGTTTACTTAAGGCGCCGGGACTTCGAAAGCCGCGGAGCGGCGCCAGAAAGTAGCCCACGGCGTGAGCCGTGGGACGGAACGTGGCGTTAATATTCACAGCCCCGGAAGGG
>JBEKLY010000091.1:0-24713 GCA_050010015.1 Terriglobia bacterium | reverse complement strand
CTGGCGGAGGCGAAACTGGCCTCCCTCAGCCAAACCACCCGCGACGAATACGCCCAACGGCTCGCACAGGCGTTGGGCGAGCAGACCCAGGAGATGCACGCGGCGGCGGACGGCGAGGTGCAGTCAATCCGGCAGGCCGCCGCAGAGGCCATCGCGACGCTGCGAGAGGAATTGAAAAACTCGAGTCAGGAGGTCGAAGCGAGCAAGCAGCAGTTGGCCAGCCTGGCAGAGACCAGACTCGCTTCCCTCAGCGAAGCTACCCGCGAGGAATACTCCCAGCGCCTGGCGCAAGCCTTGCGCGAGCACACCCAGGAGATGCAGGCCGCAGCGGATGGTGAGGTAAAGTCAATCAAGAATGCCGCGGCAGAGGCGATTGCGCAATTGAAGGCGGTCGATCGGGTCAAGGAGTCGAATCTCCTGGCTCAGGCTGAAGCTGCGAAAGAGCGCCTGACGGGAGTCACGTCGGCGGTGGAGGCGCTACAGGGGCGCGTGGGAGCACTGGCGGAGGAGTTCCAGGAGCAACACGCGACGAAGAAAGAGGATTTGGAGGGAATCGCGCAGCAGTTGGGAGCGCACTGGTCGCAGCAGTTTCAGGACCAGGCCGCCGCAGCCGTCGAAGCGCTGCAGACTCGCATGTCGGCGTTGGCGGAGGATTTCCAAGCCAGGCAGGCAAGGAAGGCCGAGGATCTGGAGAGGGTCTCCTCGGAATTGGAAGGAAAGTGGTCCCAGCAGATTCAGGAACACGCGAAGGCAGCCTTGGACGCGCTCCAGGGTCGTCTGGGGGCGCTGGCGGACGAGTTTGCGGAGAAACAGTCGAAGCAGGCGGAAGATTGGGAGAAGATCGGGCAGGAACTGGGAGGGCGATGGTCCCGCCAGTTCCAGGAGCAGGCCGAGGCGGCGGTCGAGCGCCTGAAAGAGGAAGTAAAGAATTCGAGCCAGGTCGTGGCGGAGGCCAAGAAACAGCTGGCCAGCCTGCCCCTGACCAGTCTGGCCGCCGCTGGCCATGCGAGCCAAGAGGATTCCAGCCAGCAGCTTGCCGAGGCGCTGAGGGAACAGGCTCAGCAGATACAAGCGGCGGCGGATGCGGAAGTGAAAGCCATCAAGCAGGCCGCGCAAAATGCGATCCGAGAGGCGCAGGCGGCGGTGGAGAAGCGGGAGGAAGATTTCTTGGCGCGGACCGGCGTAGCCGAGGAGCGTCTGAAGGCGGTGTCCCTGGCGGTGGACTCGCTGACGGAGAGCGTCCACGCAGGGGGCGGGTTGCAAGCCGCCGATCTGGACAACGTCGCCCAAGAACTAGGTAACCGGATGACCGAGCATTTCGAGAAGCAAACCGAGCTGGCGGTGGAGAAAGTGCGCGCCGAAGTGAGGAACGCCGGGCGGGCCATGGAGGAATTGGCGCGACAACTCTCCGGCCTGGCGGAGACGAAACGAGCCTCCCTTAACCAGGTTGCGGCCAGCGCAGCGGCGGGTTTCGAGGCGCAGCAAAGAAAGTTGAAGATGCAGTTTGAGGCGGCCCGAAAAGATCTCGAAGACCTCGTCGCCCGACGTGTGGCGAAAATATCTGTCGGGTCGATCCACAGCGCAACAGAGTCGGACCGGAAGAACCTGATCGTGAAATTGGGTGTCGCTGCAGGATTGTTCCTCATTATGGTGGCGTCTCTCTTGGCTGTGTCACTTTCCACGCACACCATCATGCAGCTACGCAATGACGCTCCCTCTGAGTTTGTCGACGACAATCCAACCTGGACTTCCAAGCGGCGCTCCCGGGAGCAAGAGGTCGCGCAGGCGTATTGGCGCGCAGCAGCAGTCACCTTGCAGGCCAAGTATCCGTTCGGCAGCGATCTGCCGGCCGACCCACCCGCCGACTTTCAAGTCGAAAGTACCTATGACCCGCCGGGCGGTCCGAAGGCCCTCGCCGACCTCAGGATTCACTACTGGGATAAGACTCGCGAAGCCTGGCACGAGCACGCCTTCTGGGTAGAAATCCAGGAACCAGATACGACGTGGAGTGCCCGTTTCCATCACACTTGGGAAAAAATCAAGGGCAAATGATCCCTTCTCGCGTCCCATCGTTCCGGGTCCGGCAGAGCTGTGGTTAACCTCCCTGCCCCGCCTCAGAAGGCAAGGAAGCCATTTTCATACTTTGTCTCGTCACCCAAGGGGAATGCGTGATTACTGTGCGGACGGACGTAGTTCGACCCCGCAATCGGTTGCGGCTTCTGCCTCATGTGTTACAGTGTGCATGTAACGAGCTGAGCGGGCGAATCGCCACGCGCCGCTTGATTCATCTCTCGGTTCGCTGAGAGAAACGGAATGACCGCACTGATGCAGGACTTGAGCTATGCACTGCGCCAACTTCGCCGCACCCCTGGCCTCGCGGTTGTCGCAGTTTTGACACTGGCACTCGGCATCGGCGCCAATACGGCGATCTTCAGTCTGGCCAATGCGGCGTTCTTTCGCAGCCTGCCCTTCCCCAATGCCGATCGCCTCGCCTTCCTCTGGCAGGACAACTCACGGACAGGAGAAACCGAAGGCGCCGTCTCGTACCCGAATTACGCGGACTGGCGCACACAGAGCCGTACGTTTGAGGACATGGCCTTCATCTCGTTCGGCAAGAATTTCCTAAACGGTGGTGGAGGCATGACGACGCTCAGCGGGCCGAGCGGACCGGAGCAGGTCCCCGCCGCCACGGTTTCCACCAACTTTTTCGCGCTGCTGGGCGTGAAGCCTTTCCTGGGCCGCGGGTTTCTTCCCGACGATTCCACAGAGGGACACACCAATGTCCTGGTTATCAGCTACGGCCTGTGGCAGCAGCGCTTCGGAGGCGATCCTCGAATCGTCGGCCGAAGCCTAAAAATCTGGGGCGGCAACGAAAACGTCATTATTGGTGTGCTACCGCGCGGAATCACATTTCCGAATAAAACTCAGATTTGGAAACCACGCGCGGTGAACGCCTTCCTCGAGACCAAGGCGCGGCAATATCCAAATATGTCCGTCATCGGCAGGTGTAAGCCGGGAGTGACTTGGCAGCAAGCGCAGGCGGAGATGAGCACCATCGCCGCGCGTTTGGCGAGTGAGTACCCGAACATCGACGGAGGAGTGGGCATTCGCATCGTGCCCCTGCGCCAACAGCTTTCGGAAAAGATCCGCCAGGGTATAGTCATTCTATGGGGAGCGATCGTAGGGGTTCTGCTGATTGCATGCCTGAACGCGGCAAGCCTCTTAATCGGCCGCACCGCGGGACGCCGGAAGGAAATCGCCCTGCGGCTTTCTCTGGGAGCAGGTTGGCGCCGTTTGGCGCGCCAACTTCTCACGGAGAGTCTTACTCTGACCTTGGCCGGCGCCTTGCTCGGGGTCGGCTTGGCCGTAGCGGTCGTGAATCTGGTCTCGAAGCTGAATCCGGACATCGCGAGACTCGACGGCACAGTGCTGGACACCCGAGTGTTGCTCTACACGGCCGCGATCACTGCCCTCACAGCGCTACTGTGTGGCGCCCTTCCTGCTGCAAGCGTTTCGGCGGTCGATGTGAGCTGCGCGCTCAAGGAAAACTCCGGCTCCGCTTCTCCCGCCACACATGCAACCCGCAGGTTGCTTATCGTAAGTGAAGTCGCGATGGCGTTTGTGCTGCTTGTGGGTTCCTCTTTGTTGATTCGAAGCCTCTGGGGAATCCTGCGTACGGACCCGGGGTTCGACGCCGGGCACGTTCTCGCCTTCCACGTTTATTGGCCGGGCGAGGCGAAGACGCCGGAAGAGTCCTCAGCGCACAAAACTTTGAACATTGAGCTCTTGCGGAGATTGAGGTCACTGCCGGGAGTCACTTCCGTCGCCACCGCATCATTCGTGCTGTTCCCTGACGAGATGTTTATGGTGCCTTTCAAGCTCGAAGGCGAGACCACGCAACCCTCCGATCAAAACTCGCTTCTTACCGGCGGGCAGGCAAGTCCGGATTACTTTCGCACCATGGGAATACCGCTGCTGCGCGGACGCGTATTCTCTGTGTCCGACGCCGCCAAAGATGCGCCGCCCGTCGCGATCATCGACGAAACCATGGCCCGCCGGTACTGGCCGGACCAAGACCCAATCGGCAAACGGTTCAAGTTTATGGACCCGAATTTCAAGAGTCCATGGTTTACTGTCGTGGGAATTGTGGGAGACGTGCGGGGGCAGGGACTCGAAAGCCCCTCAGGCCTGATGGCGTATGTTCCGTCCGACGACGACATGGGCGACGACATCATTCTTCGAACAGCCGGCAGTCCTCTTGCCTTGGGCTCTGGAGTTCGGCGAGAGATTCGCCAACTTGACAAGAACCTGCTCGTTGACCACATGAATGCGGCGCGATCGATGCTCCTGGAGCGCGAGTCACACCGGCAATTTACCGCCTGGCTGCTCGCTAGCTTCGCATTCGCCGCCGTGGTTCTGGCTGCGATTGGTATCTACGGAGTGCTCGCCTACTGGGTCGCGCAACGCACGCAAGAGATCGGAGTTCGGGTTGCGCTTGGGGCGGAGAAAACTGACGTGCTGAGGTTGGTGGTAGGACAGGGATTGAAGATTGCGATCTCTGGCGTCGCGATCGGCTTGCTAGCCGCTCTCGGCCTGTCCCGCTATTTCTCCAGTTTACTTTATGGCATCCACGCTACCGACCCCTTGTCGCTCGCGGCCGTTTCGCTGCTCTTGAGTGCGGTTGCCCTGCTCGCTTGTTACATCCCCGCGCGCCGTGCCACCAACGTAGACCCGATTGAAGCCTTGCGCTGCGAGTGAAGCAAGGCCACACGCGGGCAGGCTACGGGAAGGCTCGTTCAACTGTCATCCTGAGGAGTCCGTCAACCGACGGACGACGAAGAATCTCAGCAGTTCGTCGGGCTCGCTCAAGTTTACCGTTGCACCCGATGCAGCACCATCGGGCCCGGCATCCGAAAGCGCCCGTTTCCTATCGAGGGGTCTGACCCATCCGGCGGAGGCCCGATTGCCGGGCGCGATCCCGCCGGCGCCTCACTCGGGTTGGGCAGGCGGAAAGGGAAATTGAACCTCCGCTCGAGTTCAATCTGGCCTCCGTCGAGCGTTCCCATATAGGTGGCGTTCCCCGCCTTGAACGACACGTTAGGCCCATCCACCTTGCCACCCTCGATAGGAATGGGAACGTCGCCGCCGCCGAAGAAACCTCCGCCCGTGCCCTCCGCGGTGCCGGCGAGCGCGCTGCCGTCTTGCTTGAGCGTGAAGAGGATGTTGCCGACGCCCAAAATCAGGGCGAGCAGCCCGCCTTCTTCCTCTCTCGGGATAGGCCTCCACAGTCCAGTGACGCCCGGTCCCACCGGCGTCTCACGTTCCCAGACAGCGACCTGGGGCCGCAGCGCGGTGCCCCGTGAGTCCACCGAAACACTGGCCGGCACAAGGCCGGAAGAAGTCGCTTCAACGGTGATCTTTCCGGCGGTTTTCGTGGACTGAACAATGGCCATGCAGTAGCCGCTGAAAGCGCGCCGCGACGAGCCCTTGTCGGACTCGTGGCTGGTGGGGTCGCCGTTACCGACGCCGACGAGCTTCCCTTCCCCGGAAATGCGGAAGCTCACATCGTTGTCCGCCACCGGCACCACGCGACCCTGTTCATCTTGAACTTCGACCGCGAACATGGCCACGTCTTCTCCGTCGGCCAGCACATCCTGGCGGTCTGACGTCATCACCAGCTTTGCGGCCACACCCGTGGTTTCGCGCTTCGCCGTCAGCACGTGCTGGCCATTCTTGTAGCCGAGGGCCTCAATGGCGCCGGGGGCGTACTTGACGACCCACGCCACATGCGAGTCCTTCTTCACTTCCTTCGCGCCCTGACTCTCGCCATTGAGGAAGAGCTCGACCTTCTCCAGGTTCGAGTAGACCCAGACCGCGATTTCCTTGCCTTCCATGCCCGGCCAATTCCAATGCGGGAAGAGGTGCAGAACCGGCTTCGTTGTCCACCAGGACTGGTAATAATAGAACGAGTCTTTTGGAAAGCCGCAGGTATCGATGATGCCGTACTGCGAGCTGATGTTGGGCCACTCGTTGGGCGAGGGTTCGCCGCGATAGTCGAAGCCGGTCCACACGAACCCACCCGCGAGCCACTCGCGCGCGTCGCAAAACCTCCACCAGCCTTCGGCTGAGGCGCGCCCCGTGGTCGTGTACGGGTCGTACGACCCGACGTACCCTTTCTCCGGATCGGTGATGTAGATGCCGCGCGTGCCCACGGCGCTCACCGTCTCCGTGCCGATCACCGGGATCTCAGGATGAGTCTTGTGATAGGCCTCGGCGCCGGGGTCCATGTAGTTGTAACCCATCACGTCGCATTCGACCAGGCCGCCCACGCCGATGGCCCTGATGGGCGCAATGGACACCGGCCGCGAACCGTCGCACAGGCTGGCCACCTTCTTCATCGCCGTCAGGATATGCAATCCCTTTTCGGTATTGGCCTGCCCTTCTTCGTTCCCCATCGACCACATGAAGACGCTGGGATGGTTGCGATCGCGCCGCACGAGATTCTCGAACTGGCTCAGGCCCTCAGGATTCGACGACATCATGCGAGTCTCATCGAATACCAGCATTCCCATTTCGTCACAGGCATCGAGCAGCTCAGCCGTCGGCGGATTATGCGAAGTGCGAAGTGAGTTGCAGCCCATCTCCTGAAGTTTCCGGATGCGATAGCGTTGCATGGCATCGGGCAGCGCAGCGCCCAACCCGGCGTGGTCCTGGTGATTGCATGTCCCCTTCCACTTGACCGGTTGGCCGTTCAGCAAGAAGCCACGCGCGGCATCGAAGCGAGCCGTGCGAATGCCGAAGCGAGTCTCGCATCGATCGACCACGCGGCCGCCCGCCTCGACCTCGGTCACCAACCGATAGAGGTTCCGCTCCTCGACCGACCACAAGGCAGGATGCTTCACCACAATCGACTGCTCGTACGTGTGATCGGCCCACTCTGGAATTGACGCGGGAGTGGTGGCCGCTTTCCCCACCGAGTTGCCGGAGGGATCGAGGATCGTCGAGATGATCCGCGTGCTCTCGGCGCTCTTCCCGTGGTTGTCCACCTCAGTGCGAATCGAAAGCCCTGCCTCGCCCGGACGCACGTCTGCGACAACGAACGTCCCCCACTTCCTTACGTGTACCGGATGCGTCTTCACCAGCCAGACGTGGCGATAGATCCCCGCTCCCTCGTAAAACCAACCGTCACTCAGCGTGGCATCCACGCGAACCAGCAGCACGTTCCTGCCGCCCGGGGTGGCAAAATCCGTGACGTCGAAACTGAACGGATCGTATCCGCCGCTGTGGCGGCCGATGTAGAAGCCGTTGAAAACCACCATCGTCTCGCGGTATGAGCCATCGAACTCAATGGTGATTCGCCTGCCGGAGTCGGTAGCGGGAAGCTCGAACACGCGGCGATACCAGCCTACGCTGGTTTCCGGGTAGGCTCGGCCCAGCGGGTAAAAGCCTTTGCTCGCGAGCGCCGGATCGTTCTTGAATTGCAGCTCGACCGCCCAGTCGTGAGGAAGGTCTAGGGCCCGCCAGGCGCTGTCATCGAAAGCCAGGCCGCTCGCAGAAAGGAAATTTCCCGTTTTCTGGAAGTTGCCGCTCGTCCCTCCCCCGAATCCAAAGTCCCTGGCTGGATCATCAGCGTGACCGAAATGGAAGCGCCATCCGAAGTCCAGAAGCAAACGTTCCCTTGTTGCACCCGGCTCTGCGACTTCGGGCGTGTCTCCCACGAGAAGGGGAACCGGCGCCTCAGCCTCGCCCGCGGCCACCGGTTTGCTCCCGTGGGCAACGGCGTTCCGGGCCGCCGCAGCCGCCGCCGGGGCGAGCAGGCTGGTCTTCAGCAAATCGCGTCTTGTCAGGTTGTTCATGCATCCCCCTCGGTGTTTCATCGAGGCAATCTACTCCGCTTGGGCGCGCGATTCAAGTATAGGCGCGACGGTGTAGGGGCATGGCTTGCCCTGCCCTTGTCACGGCCAGCAGAAATGCGGGGACGGCAAGCCGTCCCCCTACGGAGGGCTCCTAGCGACGGATCGGAACGGCCTTTGCGGCCACTCTTCGCGGCCCCACGACCGCAGCGCTCAAAACTGCGTGATGCTCAGCGTGTTTCCATCCGGGTCCTTGAACCACGCCACCCGAGCACCGCTCGGGGAGTTCCAGATGCCGAGCTCATCCTGGTGCATCCCCGGATAGCGCTCCAACGCGACGCGCGCGTGCTGGAGCCGTTTCGCCGTTTGCACGATGTCCCCGACATGCCAGCCCAGCACCGTGAACTTGGCTGGGACGAGTTCTGGAACGCGCGCGACTCGGAGCATCGTCCCGCCGGCATCGAACACCAGCGCAAATTGGTCCTCGCTCACGAGACGCAGTCCCAGAGTGTCGCGATAGAACTCTTTAGCGCGTGCTGAGTCGAGCGTCGCCACAAAAGCCACGAGCTTTCCTGATTCCAACACAGAACCTCCCTGAGCTTCAGCGGTCGCCTACAATTTAGCCATTAGCTTCGGACCCTCAATAGTGTATTACGGAAGCCCGTGCTAACCTACGAAATGATAGGGCTCGCAAGCAACTGCCGAGGGGACACCACCAAATCTGTTCACGCTTGGCCCTGCAGAGAGCAAGGCGCCCCGCACCTGTAAGATGTCATCCTGAGCGAAGCGAAGGATCCCTGCAGTTCGACCAGGGCCCACTCCGCGAACAGCCTGCGAAGGGTCGACGAGATGCAACTGCAGAGATTCTTCGCTCCGCTCAGAATGACACGGTTTTGGCGGGCGCCGCGAACCCTGGCTCTTGGGGCCGCACAAGCAAAGGTGCCTGTGCTACCCGCTCTCGCTCAGCCGTGCCGCTTGTGTGATGAGGTAGTTCCGTTCCGGTGTGCTGGTGGTGCGGTTGGCGGCAAGCCGGTAGTGTGTGATGGCAGCCTGAGTATCACCGGCCATTTCGAGCAGATGGGCGCGAACGGCGTCGAGACGATAGTGGCCGGCAACCCGTGCGTCGGAGTCGAGCGCTTTCAGCAGTTCGAGCCCTTGCGATGGGCCGTGCACCATGGCGGCGGCAATAGCATGATTGAGCGTCACCATGGGATTGTCGGACATGCGCTTGAGCAAGTCATACAGCGCCAGGATTTGCGGCCAGTCGGTATCCTCCGCCCGGACCGCTTCGTCATGAACGGCGGCGATAGCCGCTTGAAGCTGATAATTGCCAATCGATCCTCTCGAAAGCGCTGCGGTCAAAAGGGCAACGCCCGCGGAGATCTTGGCTCGGTCCCACAGAGCTCGGTCCTGCTTTGTCAGCGGAATCAATTCGCCCTCGGGACCCGTCCGTGCAACGCGGCGGGCGTCGGTCAACATCATGAGTGCCAGCAACCCCGCTACTTCAGTATCATCCGGCACCAGAGAGCGAACGGCTCGCGCCAGCCGGATTGCCTCCTGGGCGAGTTCGACTCGCTGAAGCTCGGGCCCCACGCTGCTGGCGTAGCCCTCGTTGAAAATCAGGTAGAGGACGTGCAACACGGCGCGAAGCCGTTGCACTTGCTCATCGCGGGTCGGCAACTCGAAGGGCACGCCAGAGGCCTTGATGGTTGCCTTGGCCCGGCTGATCCGCTGCGCCATGGTGGCCTCGGGGACCAGGAACGCATTGGCGATTTCGGCCGTGGTCAAGCCACCCACCGCCCGCAACGTCAAGGCAATGGCCGACGCGGGAGTCAGCGACGGGTGACAGCACATGAAGAACAAAGTTAGCGCGTCGTCCTGCTCCGCATCGGGCTTGAGGCCGACTGCAGGCTCAAGTTCCTCGGCCTCGGTGGCTGCCAACTCTTCCCTTCGCCGCCGGGCTTCTTCACTCCGCAAGTGATCCATCATCCGCCGCGCCGCCACTTGGATCAGCCAGCCCCGTGGGTTGTCGGGAACACCTTCCCGCGGCCATTGCAGGGCGGCTGCGAGCAACGCCTCCTGAACGGCGTCCTCGGCAGCGGCGAAGTCATGGAAACGCCGAGTCACAGCTCCCAGCACCTGCGGCGCTAATTCTCGCAAAAGGTTTTCAATGTGATCGGCCATCGTTCTCGCCAGTTGTCCACCCAATAACGCCCGGTGTCATCCTGAACCCCGACTTGCCGGGGCGAAGGATCTCCGCAGTTACGTTCTGTACTCCTCAGGCGCTACAAACTGCAGAGATGCTTCGCTTCGTTCAGCATGACAGGCTTCCCGCCTCCCTTTCGCGTCCCACGCGGTCACAACATTTCCGGTGGCGGGCCGCTCGGCACCGGGCGAACTTCGATGGGCATGTTCAACGGCGCGCCACCGGGGCCAGGCGCCGCAGAGGCTCGTGCGGCGATTGCGTAAGCGCGCTCCGGCGATGCGACATTGACGATCCAGAAGCCCGCCAGAAATTCCTTGCCCTCGGGAAATATACCGTCCGTGATCGGCGTCCCATCCTTGCCGGCTCGCACCAGCTTGGCTTGGTCAGGAAAAGACAAACCTTCGGCAAACACCCATTCGCCGGATTCCTGAAGCTCCTTGTTGAGGCGCCTCATATATGCACCGTGCGCCTGGAGGTCTTTCTTCGGCCAGCGGAGAACGCCCTCGCCGGCCTTCATCGTGTTCATCATCAGAATATACTTCATGTGATGCACTCCTCTCATTGTCGTAGGGGCGGCTGTTCTGATCGCCCTATCAACCACGCGAATTGCTCTTACATGCCGGGCTCGCTGGTTCGTGCGCTCATGACCTGGCGCACTTCGATCGGCATGTTGGTCGGTACCCCGCCCGGGCCCGGCCCTGCTGACAAGCGGGCTGCGATCTCATAGGCGCGTTCCGGACTTTCGACGTCAACGAGCCAGTAACCAAGCAGAAACTCCTTGGCCTCCGGAAAGACGCCATCCGTGATGGGGACGCCGTCCTTCCCGGCACGCACTACCTTCGCCTGCTCCGGCGAAGCCAAGCCCTCATTAGCAACCAGCTCGCCGGCTTCACGCAGGTCTTTATTCAGGCTTGTCAAGTGTGCGAAGTGTCTCTCGACATCGCTCTTCGACCACGCCCGGTATGTATCGACACCAGCCTTAGTGCCGGTCATCATCAAAAGGTATTTCATGTCTTTTGCTCCTTTTCTCTTCATATTCTAGCTCTGCCTGATCGCGCTTTCATAGGGTAGTCGGAGCCCGCGGCTTATTCTCGACATCGGGTGAGCAAGAAAAATCGTCGGCCCAGGCCGCAATCGCGATGCGCTGTCACCCCCGCGACATCGGGGGTCCATTCCGGCAGAAAGCTATATGAACTTCCGCTTCCGCAGGAATGACGGCCCGCGCTCCTGTCGAATTTGTCTGTCCAGAACCGACCTACGAGTGGAGGGTTAGATATGGCGAACGACGAAATGGTAGTGGACGTTAGCCGCGACTGGGCGACCGCCTGCGACGTGCAGCAGCGGTTTATGCAAGGGTCACATCGAGCGATCAACAATCTGGAATACAGTGCTCGATGCCGGCAGGTACTGGAGTTGGGCGGGGACTGCTACGAATTTGTACCACTTCCGCAGAACCGCCTGGCCGTGACTATAGGAGACGCCTCGGGCAAAGGCTTGGCCGCGGCTCTCATGATTTCAAATGTCCAGTCATCACTTCGCACCGCACTTTTGCTCACCGGGGCCGAAGGAACTTCAATGCTCCGGGCAGTAAATCGCCAGGTATACGCATCCTCGCTCGCTGATCGCTATGCAACCTTGTTTTATGGTGTTTTCGACGCAGCGGCGCGCACGCTCCGGTACGTCAACGCAGGTCACAACCCTCCCATGCTTATTCGTCCGGACGGGTCGACCGTTTGGCTCGAAACCGGCGGCGCTCCCGTCGGGATATTTCCGGATTGGTCCTATCAAGAAGGCTCGATTCAACTCTACCCCGGTGACATGGTACTCGCTTACTCGGATGGGGTGATCGAAGCAACAGATCCTGCCGGCGCGGAGTGGGGAGTGGACGGCCTCCGCAAGGCAGTGGGCGCCAGCGCCGAGCAGGCGGCTGATGGCATCGTGCGCGCGATCTTCACGGCCCTCGATGAATTCTCGCAAGAATGCCAGGGCGACGATACGACCGTCGTAGTTTTGCGGGTGCTTTGAATAGCCCACCGGTCACTAGCATCCTGCCCCAGAATTCAGTGAACTAAGCCTGGCCGAGATGCCGTTCGCTGATGGAACACCTTGTTGGGGTAGCGACTCCGAACCCCGTCAGGGGCGGCAGAGTTTAGCCCACGGCGTGAGCCGTGGGTCCCCGGTGCGACCCCTTCCCCCAGCCCCCTCCCCCGCCGGGCGGGGGAGGGGGAAGAAAAGGGGGCGGGGGCCGTTGTTCCCAGGGCTTGCGCCCTGGGCTACTGTCTTCCGCCCCTGCCGGGGCTCGTACGACTGACATTACGAATCACTGGGACGGAAGACTAGCTTCTGTGACCTGTTCTCCGCTTCCTATTCCTTGTTTAGTGCTTCCAGCAATCTCATCTCGATGCGGCGAAATGCGGCCGGATCTCGAACGTAATCAGTGAAGGACGAAACCGCGCTGGCACAGATGCGGTCGGCCTCGTCGCGATCACGCGACGCGAGCGCTCGCAGCATTTCGTAGTCTTCGATGCTCTCCCGCATAGCTTCAAATCGGATCGAGCTTCGAACGGCGAGGTGCTGGCGGTCCGGATAGACGACGAACGCATCGCCCGAAGGCAGAAGCTCCGTATTGTCGTCGATCACCAGTTGGGTGTCGAGCAGCGGCTTCGGAGTCCAGTAATTCCCGCCCCAGTGCAGGAATCCCGTGAATCCATAGCGAAAGTCAAGCCACTGGAGCAGCCTGACTTTGATCAAGGGCAGGTCCATCAAGCGGTTGAGATACCGCTTCTGGGGATAAAGACAGGTGTAGAACCAGACGGGGTGGTCATTCCCGATGCGCTGCTTGAGCATTGCCATCTGGTCGTCAAACCGCCCCAGTTGCGGAACCCAGATATCGCAGTTCTTCTGCAGTTCCTCCGGCAGGTTTTCCGCGTCGATGGCATCGATAGTCGGGATGCCCGGCATTTGTTGGTGGATGAGAGCGGCGAACCGGGCGTAATAGGGAGGCTCATTCCCGTGCGCTTCGTCGAGGACGTGCTGGAAATAACGAGTGTCCCAGCCTTTTTCCTTGAGATGCGCCCCAAGGGCGGCGAGGAAGGCGGAGACGGCAGGCTCGACGCGCGGATCGTCTGGTGGAAGCGAGACCTTCTGAGGTTTGCCGTCGACAACTTGATAGGTCGATGCGACCAGTGACGCATCATAACTGCCGGCGCGATCCAGCAGGTGGCTGCCCTCGATGTACCCGATTGCTCCCGCCTGCTGAAACGTCTCCACCCAACGGTCGAAGTTTGTGAAGTCGTAGTGCAGATTTCCGTCTTCGAGGCGAGGCTGGATGAGCGTGAGAAGCGGGGTTATGATCACGTTCTGACGATGCGCGGCGAGCACGTGGGCCACGTTCGAGACCAGCGTCCACCACTGCGGCGAATAAGCGGCCACGCCGAAGAATTGTTGCGAGGTCTTGTCATCCAAGGTGAACCAGTTGGTAACCTTGAGGGACATTTCCGCAGGCACCGAGGCGCTCACGACTCGAAGTCGAAAAGGCCGGCGCGCCACCAATCGCTCACCCGAACGCAGCAGGATCGAGCCTACGTAGACTCCCGGCGCGGCGTCAGCCGGAATGGAAATAGTCACCCACACCGGTGTTGTCCGGCGAGCTTCGAGATCAAAGGGGAAATCCTCCAGCGGATCGGGATACCAGCCCGGCGCCGTTCCTACCAGTTCATCCGGCGGAGAGTCGGGGGGATGCGAGCCCACCACGACATAACCAACGTGATGGACATCGACGCTCGAAATGCTGCGACCTGCCCCACCTTCGAGCGGCTTCACATCCGCCGTGATACCGGGAAGCGGGTGACTGGAACGAATGGCGAGTTGCACGCTCAGGTGCTGGTTGCGCGCGCCGATGAACTCCGGCGAGCGCAGGGCGTGCACTCCGCTCGCGTCGTCCGGGAAGACCTTCACCAACGAGTCGACGTACCAGGCGCTCAGCTCCGTGGAACCCTTTCCCTGCGCCGCGACTGCGGAAATGCAACAGCTCATAGCCATGATTGCAATGTAAGTACGAATCATACGAGCCTCCAGCTTCAGCATCTTGTCGCCCCGCCGCTCGAGGAATCGGATGACAAACTGCGGGCGATGTCTGCGGCGAACAAGGATATACTATTTGGGCTCGATGCGGGAGGAATGTGAAGTAGTGGATGCGAGGTAGCGCTGACCTTTAGGTCAGCACACACGCGATCCGGCGGTGAGCGCTCAGATCGGCTAAACGAGAATGCCGACCTGAAGGTCGGCGCTACGTTGTAGGAGGGCACCATGGTTCCAAAAGAAAGGCTGATGACGGCGCTTCAGAAGGATAAGCCCGACCGGCTGCCGATTTCGGTGCACCAATGGCAGGAGTATCACCTCAAGTATTACTTGAATGGAATTTCGGCGCTGGAAGCATTCCAGAAGTTCGGCATGGATGCGCAGATCCAGTACTTTGGCGATGTAGGTCAGACCGCGCTGGTGGATTACGATTTCAACAAATTCTCTACTCCGGAATGGCAGGACGAAGTCACGGTGGTCAGCCGCGATCCTGACAACCGAGTGGCTCATCATGCCATTCAGACACCCAAAGGGCTGCTTTCGTACAAGACCCGCGGCGATCGAAAGACCACGTGGATTACGGAATACATGGTCAAGCGCGACGAAGACATCGAACTCATTGACAAGTATCTGCCCGTGGGCAAATTGGATTCGGCGCCGGTGCGGGCCCTTTACGACAAGATCGGCGACGACGGCATCCTGCGAGGCTTTGTTTGGGGGGACCAAGGCGGCTGCTGGCAACACGCGTGTTGCCTGATGGACGTTACCGAACTCATCATGCGCTGCGTCGATAGGCCGGATTGGGTTCACCGTTTCCTTACCATTCTCCTTAATAAGAAGCTGCGCTTTATCGAATCGATGAAGGGAGCCAGGTTTGACCTGGTCGAAACAGGCGGAGGAGCTGGTTCTTCCACAGTCATCTCTCCGGCGCTGCACAAGGAGTTTTGCACTCCCTACGACCGTAAAATGCACGACGCCTTGCATAGCCTGGGATTCAAGGTGGTTTATCATACCTGCGGCGGAACGAAGGGAATTGAGGAGCTGATTGTCGCCAATGGGGCAGACGCGTCGGAGACACTGGCGCCTCCGAGTATCGGCGGGAACCAGGAACCGTGGGAACTGAAGAAGAAAGTCGGGGATCGTCTCGCGCTGATCGGCGGGCTTGACCAGTTCAACGTCCTCACCGTCGGTCCCTCAGAAAGGATACGCGAAACCGTGCACACCCTCTTCGAAAGGGTCGGCCAGGACGGAGGTTACATCTGCTCGGTCAGTGACCACTTCTTCGATACGCCAGTCGAACACCTTCAGGTGATGGCCGACGCGGCCAAAGAATGTGTGTATAGCTGATCCTTCGGATGGGTGTATATTGCAGTGTTCAGGGGAGCCTAAACGGAGAGTGGGAGGTACGCCATGGCAGTAAGTCGTCGGCGATTTTTGGAACGCAGTATTCAGGGCGGGTTCGGTGTCGCGGCAGGAGCGTACGGGCTGACCGCTCGACCGAAAGCCGTTGCCGCAAGCGACAAAGTGGTTGTTGGGGTAATGGGAGTGGGCGGCCGCGGGACGTTCTTAACGACAGAATTCGCCTCGCGGCCCGACGTTGAAATCGCCTATATCTGTGATGTGGACAGCCGGAAATTTCGCGAGTCCGTGAAGGTGGTCGAGGACAAGAAAGGAAAGACGCCGCAGACCATGGGCGACTTCCGGCGGATCCTCGACGATAAGAATGTGGATGCGATAGTCTGCGCGACGCCGGACCATTGGCATGGGCTGGCGACGGTTATGGCGTGTCAAGCGGGCAAGGATATCTACGTGGAAAAGCCCGCCTCTCACAACATCTGGGAAGGCCGAAAGATGGTGGAGGCGGCCCGCAAGTACAACCGCGTGGTGCAAGTGGGCATGCAGAATCGCAGCAGCACTGACGGCGGGAGCGCGCGCGACCTGATCCAATCCGGCAAAATCGGGCGCGTTCATCTGGTCCGGGTCTACAACATGCTGAACCGGACGCCCGTGGACAGCCCTGACAGCACCCCGCCGCCGGAATTAGACTGGAATATGTGGGTGGGTCCCGGGCCGCTGCGCACCTATAGCCCCAAATATGCTCAAAGGGTCTTCTGGGACTTCAACGGCGGGATGATGACGGACGATGGAGTTCACCAGATAGATTTGACCCGCAGAGTCCTCGGGATCTCTTATCCGAAATCTGCACATCATACCGGAGGAAAGCTTCATTTTACCGACCTGGCGGAAACCCCCGATACGACGATTGCCACGTATGAGTACGATGGGCTGACGCTGGTCTTCGAACAAACGGTATGGACGTCGTATATGCAGAAGACTCCCGACAGCATCAGGGAAAGCATGACACAGTTCCCAGATTGGTACCCCTTCGACGCCACCAGAATCGAAATCTACGGAGACAACGGCATGATGATTCTGGGACGGCAGGGAGGAGGATGGTTGCTCTTTGACGAGAACCGCCGGCAAGTTGCGACGCACAAGCAGCGCCACTCCGAGATGCAGGCAGATCATGTGGAGAACTTCATTAGTTGCATCCGCAGCCGTCAGCGTCCTAACGCCGACATCGAGCACGGCCACATTTCCGCCGCCATCTGCCACATGGCAAACATCTCCTATCGGCTGGGCAACCGGAAGCTGGAGTTCGACGCCTCTACTGAGACATTCGTAAATGACCCGGAAGCCAATCACCTGCTAAAGCGGGTTTATCGAGACCCGTGGGTGGTGCCCGAGAAAGTGTAGTTCTCGAAAATGGATTCCCGCTTTCGCGGGAATGACCTGCCTCGGGTGGTTTTTTCGGAGGTCCGCACGCGTCCGAGTATCCGTTGGGAGGCGCTGAAAACGGTGACAAGACGCTGACCCTGCCAAAGTCCACAGTTTTAGCGACGATCCGGAAGGACCTTGTTACACTGAAAGGGTGGATGAAAGAAGCACAATTGGTTTAGGCTTAAAGGCTGAAGTGTAAAGGATAAAGTGTAAAGGCTGAAAGCTTCCGCAGATCATTATGACATATGGTTGAAGAAGGGAATCCTTGAGGCCAGTGTCCTCCACCCTTCAGCCTTTGCCCGTTAAACTTTAACCTTTTGTGGAGGTTCCCATGAAGGCGTGTTTGCTCCGTTCCCCCGCGCATGTCGAGACCAATCCGCTCGAATTCACGGACGTTCCCGATCCAATCGCCAGCGGTGATCAGGTGCTGGTGCGGGTAGCGGCCTGCGGAGTCTGCCGCACGGACCTGCACGTTGTCGAGGGAGAATTGCCCCCACGCAAATCGCCCGTGATTCCGGGGCATCAGGTGGTGGGGCGCATCGAAAAGGCAGGCGAGGCGGCGAGCCGATTCCATATCGGGGACCGCGTAGGCGTCCCCTGGCTTCATCGGACCTGCGGGGTGTGCGACTATTGCCGGGCGGGAAAAGAGAACCTCTGCGACAGTCCCACATTTACGGGATACGTCGTGGATGGAGGTTATGCAGAGTACATCCTCGCGCCGGAGGCATTTGTTTACCCCATCCCCGAGGGACTGACAGACCTGCACGCAGCCCCGCTCTTATGCGCAGGAATCATCGGTTTTCGCTCGCTGCGACTTTCAGGAATCGAGGCGGGAGGCAAGCTGGGAATATACGGCTTCGGTGCGGCGGCCCATCTGGCCATCCAGGTGGCACATCACTGGAACGTTGCGGTCTATGCAATGACCCGCGACGCGCGGCACCAGAAGTTGGCGCTTGAGATGGGCGCTGTGTGGGCGGGCGGGACGGTCGACGAGCCGCCAGAAAAACTAGATGCGGCGATCGTCTTTGCTCCTGCCGGAGAAATCGTGCCAGCCGCCCTCAAGGCGTTGAAAAAAGGCGGTACCGTGGCGCTGGGCGGCATTCATATGAGCCCCATCCCACCGCTCGATTACAACTTGCTTTACCACGAGCGGGTACTGCGCAGCGTCGCCAATAACACCCGCCAGGATGGCGAGGACTTTCTTCGCCTCGCCGCCGAAATTCCCATCCACACAGAGACCGAGGTATTCCCTTTGCGCGACGCCAATCGCGCGCTGAACTCGCTCAAGAACGATGCTATTCGGGGAGCGGCGGTGCTGCAGGTCGAGTGAGAATAGTTATTCGGAACGACGACGCACGGGGGTGAAGCATGAGTCTGTCGCGAGAAATGCATGTAAAGTCTCTCAGAAAGAAAGCCAAACGAGGCTTTCGCGGATACCCCGTGGCGACCATCGCCTACTACGGTCCGGACGATAAGCGGGCCTCAAAAGTGGCCGTGGGAATTCTTGAGGAAGAAGACGGGGCGGTCACAGCGATGGAACGCTGGTTTGCGGACGACGGTGACGTGCGGGCGGATGATTCCATCCTACAGGCAATCCTGGAATTCATTAAGGATCGGGGCGTGCAATCTGTCGTCATGGCTGACCGGATTATCGGATGTCCTCACGAGGAAGGCAAGGACTTCCCCGAGGGTGAGAAGTGTCCCCGGTGCCCCTTCTGGGCCATGCGCGACCGGTGGTCGGGCGAGGTCATCCAATAAGCGACATGTATGTACGGAGCGTAACAAACCTGTACCCACGCGTCTTGAGCTCAGGAATGAGCCGCGAAAGCAATTCGACCGACTGCGGCAACTCGTGAAATACCAGGATGTGCTGCTGAACACCCTGTCGCTCACGCTGGGCGATGTTGCGCAAAACGTAGTCATAGTCTGACGGCTTGGGGCACTTTGCCAGGCTGCGGCCCGCGCAGAAGTAATCTTCAGAGTCTACATCGCGCATTGCAGGGGGCACGTCTCTAGACCTTGTCATGACGTGGTAGCCGCGCGCTTCGATCTTCTTCTCAAGCTCAGGCCGGATGGTCCAGTCGGGAGGACGGAGGCAAGAGGGTTTGACTCCGGTAATGCTCTGGATGGCAGTCGATGCCTTATCAATGTCGTTCAGCACCCAATCCTCGCCGTAACGTTTCACCATCAGGCGAAAATCGCCGTGGCCGAAAGTGTGATTCTCGATCTCGTGCCCGCGGCGGTGCTCTTCCTCCGCGGCCTCGCGGCAAACCCCACCGTCGTCCTGGCGGCACTTGGCGTCGGCGTTTTTCGAGAGCCTCCAACCCATCACAAAGAACGTAGCCTTTACGTTTTGCTGATCGAGTAACTTGAGCAAGCTCTTTGAGGAAAGCCCCTTCCCCGTGCTGGTGCCCATAAGCACAAACGGTTTGGGACCGTCATCGAAGGTCAAGGCGATCAGCTTAGAGCCCTGCGCCGCATCGGCACGCAAACCCGCATTGGCGAGGGTTGATGGAGTTCTTGTGGGTACGGTCGTGGCAAACACGATCATCAACATGCAAAGTGTCGTTGTCCGTAACATGGCTTCTCATTATGCCCCCACTCCTTGGCCGTGCGCCAGCGCTGCGTGTCCGCCATTTGAAAAAACCGGAAGCGGGGGAATCCCGGGATTCCCGCCGCCCCCCGAGAAAGTGAGTGCGAATCAGATTATTGTCTCGCGCCGCAATAACTCTTCCCCATCGTTTATCACAACCGCACAAATAAAGGCCTAAAAGCAATTCCCGCAGTATGATACTGACCACACTCATGTTCACACGTGGAGGGGGTTGCGGCCAATGAAGAATGAACTGTCCCGCAGACTTGTGATCCTGTCCGGACCGTCTTGCGTCGGCAAGAGTTCACTGGATAAAGCCCTGGCTAGATTCTATCCGGAGTTACGCCAAGCCTTGCGCAAGCTGGTACTTTACAACAGCCGCTCGCCACGGCCTGGTGAACTCGACGGGGCCGACTATCATTTCCGCACTCGGAGTCAACTTGAGGGATTGCGCGCGAAAAGCCGGTATGCCGTGTTGGACGTAAGGGGCGATCTGCAAGCGTTGGATATCGAAGAGTTGCAGGCCCTGCTGGAGGAAAGCTGTGCTTTCTTCGAAGGAAATCCTTTCGTCGCCCGAGTGCTCCAGACTCATCCCAAATTAGCTGGAATCGATCGGCTGGCCGTCTTTCTCTCGCCTCTATCGAAAGAAGAGATCGTCTATCTTAAGGACACAGAGCGCAATGTTTTCCTTCCGGATTTAGTCACGGACGTTATGAGGCGCAAACTGCTCCGGCGCACTCATCGACAGAAGCTCGAGCTTTCGGCAAAGGACCTCGAGAACATTGAAAGACGCGCCTCCAGCGCATACGGTGAACTGAAGGAGGCTTGGCATTTCGATTATGTGATTCCGAACCACGACGGCGAAGACAGCGACAATTGGGAGGCCTTTTATTACCCGATCGGCGATGCACGAAAGGCGCTGAATTCTTTCGTGGCGCTCCTGGAGGGCGGGATTCCACTCGCTGTCGAGAAATGGGAAGAGAACTTGATTCCGTGAGCAGTCGCGCAGGCCCGCAGGCTAACGGGCAACCAGAAAACATGAAGTACCCGGGAGCGCGGGCATCCTGCCCGCAGCGTGCATGTAACTGCGACGCCAACGGCGGGCAGGTGGCCCGCGCTCCCGGGTATCTTCAAAGCAGAGTCCGAGAATGATGACAGGGGCACGCCGTGGCGTGCCCCTGCGCGAATTGAGGCTTACAGCTTTCCGTGCAGATGTTACTGCTGCAACTTATGAACCGTCTTGGCCTGCATGACCCAGGTGGGCGCAGTCCAAGCGGGCTGCTGATTGGCAGGGCTGCTCTGTTGCTCGTAGAAAAGCAGCCCAGAAACGTTGATGACTGGGCCTGCGCTCAGCCCTGATAAGCCGCCTAGGTTGTGGAACCTGCTGTCGCCGAAGGTCAGTACAGTAATTATCTGTCCTCCGAAGAGATCCCCGCACGGCAGCATTGTGAATCCACCGGTCTTGTTATCGGTATCCGCCGAAAGCACTGACTGGAACGTCCCGAGCACATTCCGCTGCCGCAGGAAGACAACGTTCGCGGCGAGCGTCGCTGGCGCACTCCACGACGCACTGCCCATTTTGGTGGTCTTTGGTTGACCGGCAGCCCACCAGCATGAACAACTGCCCTAAAAGGCCTCAGGGGCAAGATTGTTCAGGCGTGATGGAAGTGCCTGGGGGGATCTACACGGCCAACGCCAGGAATTCAATATTCCCCTGCTCTTTCCCGTCCCACGCCGCAAAATACAATTCGAGCTTGAGCTGTGGGAAATCCTTTCGAAGGGTCTTACCCACTTTGCGCAAGTCTTCTTCCTGACGCTCGCGCTGCTCAGAGGAAGTGTGAAGATGCACCGGCAGGCTCTTGTACCACGCGCAGTCCTCGTGCTGGATGAGGATCAACCGGTCGATTTCATGATTCTCAACGAAGAAGCGGAACCATCTCCAACTTGCCCAGGAAAACTTAGGAAGGTACTCAACTAACGTCAGACTTTGGGGGCCGCCGGGGATGACTATCAGGTCATAGTTGCCTCCCAACCCCAGATCGCGGTTAAGGAACTCCTGAAATGCGGCCTGGAAACGATGGTCACCGCAATGCACGACTAAAGCGCGAGGAGGCTCGCTCTGAAGTTTGGAATCCACCCGATAAGAAGGCATGGCTAACCCCCCGCGTAGGGGCGGCCCTTGTGGCCGCCCGCAGGCGCCCACGAAGGCCGCCCCTACGACACGCTTCTAACTATTGTTCTGCGCGGCGCTCGCCTCCGCCTGTTGTGCTATTGCCTTGGGCCCGGCAGCCTGCGGCTCTTTATGCGCTG
This sequence comes from Terriglobia bacterium, assembly GCA_050010015.1. Taxonomy (GTDB): domain Bacteria; phylum Acidobacteriota; class Terriglobia; order UBA7540; family UBA7540; genus CAVROP01. Next base: position 2,890 of record JBEKLY010000091.1, on the reverse strand, counting down.
GAAGTTTGCCCGCTGCCTCGTGGGTTACGCCCAACTGCGCTAGGACAGTGGGCACGTCAAGGCCCAACGCCTGCATCTGTTGGAGCAGGCTGAACACCAATGCAGGTCCCGTCTGGGCAATGCGGCCGATTCCTCCCGTCCCATCACCGCCGGCGCCATTGCCTTGTTCAATAACAACCACCTTGTCGATATTTCCAAGCGGCGCCGCCACCGCGCCAAAAATGCTCGCCGAAGCCTGAAGAACCGCCGGTATCTTCTCGAGAATCGTTTGGAGCTTGGCCGCTTCGTTAAACTCCTTCCATGCTTCCGCCTTCTTCAGGATGGCTGTTGCCTCGGCGACGCCCTGCGCCTCAATAGCTCGTGCTTGGGCCAAGCCGATCGCCTCCACTTTGGCGGCCTCGGCGCGTCCTTGAGCTTCGATGGCAGCTGCCTGACCCAGACCTTCCTGGCGGAACTTCTCCTGTGCCGCTTCCGCCATCGCGATCTGGGCGGCCTTACTGCCCTCCGCCTCGAGAATGGCCGCCTGCTTTTTGGCTTCAGCGCGCAAAATGGCTGCCTGGCGGTCGGCCTCCGCGGCCTTGATTACCGTAGCTTCGAGTTCTCTCTGCTTGCGCAAAACTTCCTGTTCCTGGACGGCGATCTGCTCCTGGGTGCGCACTCTTTCCACGCGCACTTCTTCCACCACCACAGCCTGCTTGGCCTTGGCTTCTGAAAGCGGGCCGGCCTGCGCGGCCGTGGCCTTTTGCGTTTCGACTTCAGCCAGGAACTGGGCCTGCCTTACCTGAAAGTCACGTTGCGCCGCGGCAATGTTAGCGTCCGCGTCGAACTTCGCCTTCTCTCCTTCCTGCATGGCCAGTGCGGACTTAATCTTTGTCTCGCGCGTGGCCTCGGCTTCGCCAATGGTTCCATCGCGTTTCACTTCCGCCGTCCGCTTCTTGCCGAGGGCGTCGAGGTAGCCTTCTTCGTCGGATATGTCTTGGATTGTGAGTACGTCGACGCCGATGCCCATTCTCTCCAGATCCGCTGCGGCCTCCGAGGTCAGTTTCTGGGCGAAACTCTGGCGGTCGCTATTGACCTCTTCCACGGTAAGCGTGCCGAGGATCGATCGCAGGTGGCCCTCCAGCGTCTGGAAGATCACTCGCTGGATCTCTTCGTGTGACATGCCGAGGAAGCGCTCGGCAGCGGCGCTCAGGGACAAGTCATCGCTTTTGATCTTGACGTTGGCCACCGCTTTCACGGAAATGGGCACGCCTTGCTTGGTGTAAGCCCGCTTGATCTCGAGCGGAATCGTGAATACGTTCAACGAGAGGTAGTCCACCTGCTCGAGGAGCGGATAGCGAAAGGCCGCTCCGCCCTTGATCATGCGGTAGCCTACGATCTTTCCGTCGCTCGTCTTCCGTTTGCGACCGCTGAACACCGCCACCGCGTTGGGCGGCACTTTCAGGTAGTTCCGGCTGAAAAGCGCCATGGCCACAATCAGGGCCAATAGCACGCACATCACAATGATTGGAACGAAAAACTGCGTAATCATGCTCATGACATCCCCCGGAGGTGAAAATGGAAAATAGAAACTGGAAATTGGAAAATTGAAACTGGCGTTCACATGGAACTGGTTTGCCACGGATCTAGAGCACCGAGGCCTTCACCTTACATTTTCGATTTTCCAGTTTCCATTTTCCAATTTCTAATTCCAGTTTCCGCCTTCTGGTCACTCTGCTCGCCGGACCACTACCGTTTCACCCAGCACGGCTTCTATCTTAACTACGGTATTGACGGGAATTGGTTCCCCATCCTGGGACTGGGCAATCTTGTCCACCACGCTCTCCCCGAGCCTGCACCGCACTTGTCCGACGCCGGCTTTTGGAATGCTCACGCTGACTTGTGCCGTATTCCCCGCCAGATCGCTCACGCGCACTTCGCTCGACGCCTGTTGGCTGTAAAGGAAGCTCGCGAAAAGGTAAATGATGGTGCCAAAGACCAGGCCGCCGGCCACACCCATCGCCGTGCTCACCTCGATGCTGTGGCCTAAATGGATACCAATGGCCCCAAAGCCGCCAAACGCCGTCACGAAAACACTGAGAATGCGAGAGCTGAAGATGCTGACGCCTGCGCCCCCGTGCACGTCGCCGTGAAAATCGGCATCGTGGCCTGCCAAGTCGCCATGGTCGAATAATTCCCCGGAGAGAAAACTCACAACCAGGACAAGGAAGCCAATGGAAGCAATGCCCAGAAATACGGCAAACGCTGAAAATCCGGCAATGAGCAGCATAGAATGGCCTCGCAGAGTTGAGAGAGTGTAGTGACTTTCTGGCACTCCCACAACAGGTGCTCTTAACAGTCACGCCTACTCTAGAGCCCAGCCCACTCGAAGTCAAGTCAGACAGCCACTCCCTCTTGCGGCGTACGCGTAGCGAAAGCCTCGCCGAGCCGGCCCCCCCTGCTGACCTTGCAGTGTGGGATCAGCGCTGTTGCTAGATCAGGAACTACGTAGGCAAGGTTTGCGTCCTAAAAGTGAGCTGAAGAAAAGAAAGCAAAGTGAGCAAAAGGGAACAGACACATTGTCCATGCCGTGGTCAAATGCTTCTCACTACCCTGCTAGTCTTGCCAAATAGCCCAAATGCGGGGCCCCATTATCATCGGGGCCCCATTCTCGTTCGAGGCTCCTTTTCCATGAATGCGTGCCTCCGCAATCCCGCGATCACGGCCCGCAATGTAGGGGGACGGCTTGCCCTCCCCGGAGGGTTACTCGGCCGACGGGGGTAGGGCAAGCCCCCATAAGCGTTCACTTAACGCCTCAACTGGTCAAGTGGTGGCAATTTGGGTCTCGTTCGCCACTAAATTCAGGCCCGGAGGGCCGACAGGGAGTAGCCCACGGCGTGAGCCGTGGGAC